>JBGPQJ010000055.1:0-17008 GCA_041488995.1 Anaerolineae bacterium | reverse complement strand
CGAGCAAATCCAGCATCCGCCCCGGGGTGCCGACCACAACGTCCACCCCTTTTTGCAGGCGTGACATCTGGCGGCTGTATGACGAACCGCCATAGATCGCCAGCACACGCACGCCGCGGTGCTTGCCATATTCGTAAATGGCATTTGCCACCTGCAAAGCCAGTTCGCGGGTGGGGGTCAGGACAAGCGCCTGCGCGCGTCGCTGATCCGGTTCCAGGTTGTTTAGAATGGGGAGGGAAAATGCGGCGGTCTTGCCAGTGCCGGTCTGGGCCTGCCCGATCACGTCTACGCCGTTGAGCATGAGCGGGATGATGGCAGATTGGATGGGCGTGGGCTCGGTATAGCCGCGCTCAGTAACAGCCTGCACCAGTTCGGGGCGCAGGTTTAAAACAGAAAAATCGGTGGTCATCTTTATCCTTTGTCTGGCGGTCCGACCTGCCGCTTGCGCCGGCCGGTCCAGCCGAACTGGAACCGTGTGCGCTTACGACCGATGAGACCTGTAAGACACTCTTTTGATGACTCCGCCGAAATTTCTTGCCAACATCGGCGCGCCCTTCCGGGCTGACGCCTGCCCATTGCAACAAAAACGCCCGACTCACTTACATCGGGCAATCATTCGGAATGACCAAAACAATGTCCCTTGATTTAAGACTCTTTTTCAAGAGCCGGAAGAGTATATCACGTTTTTCGCAAATGTGATGAAATTAAGAGCATGGGAAGGGGTGTACAGGCCGCCAAAAAATGATACCATACACGAACAAGGCAATCGTCCCAAGGGAGGCCGCTTTAAATGGAGAAAACAATGAAGCCCATCAGAAAACTCAAAGGCGCAAATATGGATATTGACCTGGCGTCTCCTCAGGCATCAATCACCTGGCAGCAGGACGGGTGTCCCTGGAATGAAGCGGAAGGGACAACAACGCATCGTTGCGCAGTGAAGAATGTCTCCATCTGCGCCTACTTTTGCGGTGTTGAATATCTGGATACACTGCTATGCTGCTACCCAAATGAAAATCCTTTTATCGGGAGATAATCTGATGGACCTTTCCCTGCTCGACCAGCTGCATGCCTTCGTCCTCCGCGCCAAACAGGCGACCTATGTGGGTAACGGGCAAAAGCTTCTCCCCTACCGGCTGGGTTCGCATGACCTCCAATTCATGGACGGCGATTGGACTTACCACGACAGCTACCTGGGCGAAAACGATTTCATTGGCGAGGAGACCGTCTATTATCAGCGCAAGGTCGTCTGGGCGATGAACTATTTTGGCCGGATCCTAAAGCCCGATAAGATCACCTCGGCACAGGCCGGGGCGATGATCAAGACCAGCCTCACCCGGATGTACGCCGGGGGTCGCTTCCTGGGCGGGTTTGAACACACCGAGGGTGAGCTGACTTATGTAGATACCAGCGAAGGCGATCTCCAATATTTTACAGGCCGCGAATTCATCCGTCGCGGCGGGGAGGTAGTCTACGAACTGGTCTACCACGGCGGGCTGGTCAGAGAATAGTGGCGCTTCCGCCATTTTGTGCGATAATAGAAACATAAACAGGCAATTGCCTGTCTCATTTCAAATCTTAGGATCCCAGAGAAAAGGATGCCCACTTGGTCAAAGTAAACTATAAACACGAAAAGCGCCAGAAAGAGCTGGAGAAGAAGAAAAGGAAAGAAGAAAAAATTAGACGCCGGCAGGACAAAAAGAACATTCAACCCAAAGAGAACCCGGACCAGCCAAAAGACACCTAAGCGATTCTGCTTACAGGGCAAAGTAAAGGACAGCCTGTTTTCTATCGGACTGTCCCTGCCCTTCATGGTTAAATATCGTCCCCAGAGCGACCCTTGCGGCCGCTCTTTTGTTTCCCCTATGTTTCTGCGCCGCTTTGTGGTTAAATTCACCCATCATGGACAGCAAGACTCTCACCGTCATCGAATACCCTAAAGTCCTCGAACGCCTGGCTGCCCACTGCGACTTCAGCGCCTCGCAGGCATTGGCACGCCAGCTCGAACCGACCACAAGTTTCGAACTGGCACGCGCCGGCCAGCAGGAAACGACCGAAGCCCGCAAGCTGCTGTCCCTGCACGACCTGACCATCGGCGGCGCGCATGACATCCGCCCAAAGGTGGATCTGGCCCGGCACGGCGGCGTGCTGGACGCCACCGACCTGCTGGACGTCAAGTCCACGCTCATTTCGTGCCGCGAACTGAAGAAGACCCTCGAAAAAATGGAGCCGCAGTTCCCGCATATCGGCGGGCTGGCGCTCAGCCTGCCCAACCCGGCGGGCATCGTCGATTCCATCTCACGCACCATCTCGGACAAGGGTGATGTGCTCGACTCTGCCTCCGTAAAGCTCGCCAGCCTGCGCCGCGAAATGCGCATCGCCCACGAACGGCTGATGAGCCGTCTGCAAAAGTACATCACCGACGGGAAGACCGTGCCGATGCTGCAGGATACGCTCATAACCCAGCGCGACGGGCGTTATGTCATCCCCCTGCGCTCCGAGTTCAAGGGGCAGATCAAGTCCATCGTCCACGACCAGTCGGCAAGTGGCGCGACCCTGTTCGTCGAGCCGCTGGCGGTCGTCGAGATGAATAACACCTACCGCGAATTGCAGCTCTCCGAACGCGACGAAGTCCGCCGGGTGCTGGCGGAACTATCCGCGCAGGTCGGCATCGCGGCAGGCGAGATCATCCCCGGAGTCGAAGCGCTGGCGGAGCTGGACTTGGCCTTTGCCAAAGCCAAGTATGCCGAGGAAATTCGCGCCAGCGAACCGTTGCTGCATCCGCTGGGGGGGAGCGGGAAAAAACCTGGCAAAGGGAAGCAGGCGCCGGATGGTAAGGACTCACCTGCTCCTGTCGAGTCTGGGCAGACGCTCAATCCCGGCGTGGTCATCCGCCTATTCCAGGCCCGCCATCCCCTGCTCGATCCCCACACGGTCGTGCCATTGGACATCGTTCTCGCCCCGGGTACCTATGCCCTGGTGATCACCGGGCCTAATACCGGCGGCAAGACCGTCTCGCTCAAGACCGTCGGGCTGATGGTGGCGATGGCGCAGTCGGGGCTGCACCTCCCGGTCCAGTCGGGTTCGGAGTTGTCGCTCTTTCAAGATATCTATGCCGATATCGGCGACGAGCAATCCATTGAGCAGTCGCTCAGCACATTTTCGGGGCACATCACCAACATCATCCGCATCTTCAAGCACGCGGATGACCGCGCCCTGGTCATCCTGGATGAACTGGGGGCGGGCACCGACCCGCAGGAGGGCGCCGCGCTCGCCCGCGCCATCCTCAGCCACCTGCTGGCACGCGGCGTGACGACCTTTGTCGCCACGCATTTTCCCGAGTTGAAGACGTTCGCACATGGCACAGCGGGAGTGGTCAATGCCTCGCTGGAATTCGACGTGCGGACGCTGCGCCCGACCTACAAGCTGACCATCGGACTCCCCGGACGCTCCAACGCCCTGGCCATTGCCACGCGGCTCGGACTCCCCGAAAGCATCATCGCCAATGCAAAAAGTGAAATCAACCCGCTGGATTTGCGCGCGGACAAGATGCTCGACGATATCCGCCGCCAGCGCAACCAGACCAGCCGCGAACGGGAGAAAGCCGAAAAAGCCAAGCAGCGCGCCGACGCAGTTCGGCTTGAGCTGGAAAAACGCCTGGAACACATCGAAGATGAACGCCGTCAGGTGCTCGAAAAAGCCCGGGCTGAAGGCGAGCTGGAGGTGGCCATCCTGCGGCAACAAATCGACTTGCTCAAAGAACAGTTGAAGAAAGCCCGCCAGCCACTGGACGCCATCAAGGCCGTCGAAGAAAAGATGGAGGCTCTGGAGGAAAAAATCCAGCAGCCGACGGCGCGCCAGGCCGTACTCAAACACGCCCCACCCGGCACATTGAAGCTGGGCGAAAAAGTCTTCCTGCGCACCATCCGCGCGGAAGGGGTCATCACCGCCCTGGGTGAATCGGAGGCCGAGGTGCAGGTGGGCGCCTTGCGAGTGCGCGCCAAATTGAACGACCTGGCACGCCCGGCGGAAGAGGCGACCGCTGAACCGTCGAAGGAAACAGGCAGAAAACGAAAGATCAAGGAAGCTGCCGCCAATTTGCAGGCAGGGCAGGCCTCCGGCATCAGCGTATCCACTGCATCGCCCGGCATGGAGCTGGATCTGCGCGGGCAAAACGCCGAAGACGCGCTCGCCATGCTCGATGATTATCTCGACCGGGCCTACCTCTCCGGCATGCCGTTCGTGCGCATCATTCATGGAAAGGGCACCGGTAAATTACGCCAGTCGGTACGCGAGATGCTCAAGGACCACCCGCAGGTTGAATCCTTTGAAGAAGGCCACGATAACGAAGGTGGGGCGGGCGTGACGGTCGCCAGGATCGTCAAGGAATAGCGAAGACGGGATCCTCTCCGGAACCCGTCTTTTTTATACAAAAGGTTTATTGCATTCCCGCTAGGGGGCGGGAGCCGGGGTCACTTTTAATGCCGAAAAATCCAATGTTCTTTCCTCATATCCATGATAGTGCCGCCAGTAAACGTTCTCCGGCATGAAGGCATAACCTTCCAGTTCGGCCCAGACGGTCACCATCTCATCGCCGGGAATGAACATGAACTCGGAGCGGTAGGTTCCATCCTTCCCGCTTGTGGCGACCACTTCCCCCGAATAAGAGGCGTAGCTGCGGAAAATTTCTACACCGGACAGCGGTTTACCATCCAAGGTCACGCTGCCTAGAACGACGAGCCCCACTGACGGCGAAGGCGCCTGCAAAGCAGGCTGCCCGGTTGGCGAGACCGTTGGCGCCATGGGAGTAGGTTGATTTGACTGCAGCCCTGCACAGGCAGACAGTAACAGCAGGAGTATCGCCAAGCCGATAAAGGATTTTTTATTTTTCATGTTGTCGCCCATTCGAGATGGAGACATTGCTATGGACTCTGCTCTGCCTGCCACTGGCGCGCAAAACGCAAGATGAGCTTGCGGATGTAGAAAATATCGGGGTCGGCAGTTGCCCGTCTGGACTTGATCAACGCCATGGCGGCCTCGGGGCTGTATCCCTGCCCGATCAGTATCGAAGCCCCCATCACCGCACTGCGGTGCACACCCTGGGCGCAATGGGTATAGACTTTGCCACCCCGCCCGATCGCTTCCAGTGCCGCCCGCGTCCCCCGCATCAGCTTGCGGATGGGGATGACAAGGATCGGGTTGTCGAAGGTACGCAGCCATAGCAGGTCAAGCGGCGGGTCGTGCGGATCCGGGACAGGCCGTTTCTCAAAGCGCATACTGATGACCAGCTGCACACCCAGATCGCGCAGCCGGTCATAATCCTCCGCCAGCGGGGTTTTACCGATCAGCAAGTCACCGGTGATCCACGAAAAATCCATTTGCACATCTTACCATAAACAAATCGAGATACAATCATTATGTGAGGAGGCTGCTGTGACTGAGAGAATGACTGTCCTGCTCCAAGAAGAAGGCATGCTCATCCTGCCGGCCAGCCTGCGGGAGAAGTATGGGCTGAAAGCGGGCGACATCATGGAATTGAGCGAGCTGGACGACATGATCGTGCTTACCCCGCGCCGCGCGCTTGATAAAACAACCCCCGATCCAATGGGCAACGATCCTCAATTCAGGAGTAAACTTAAGACGATACAGGAGATGCTGGAAAACTTGTAAGGAGTGCTGCCATGTCTCTTGACGACGCCATCGCTGACATGAAGAGCAAAATCCTGGCGGTCAGCCCGGGCGCACAAATCAAGGTTGTGAAGATGTCGGAGGAAGAGGCCCGGCTCTCCGTCCTCGCGCCGGCAGGCGACCTGGAGGCCATCAAATCCGCCACCTTCCAACCAGCGCTGGATTATTTAAACAAAGAGGGGTTTGATCTGCAAGTTTTCCCTTACGACAAAGATGCCCCGCCGTTGAAATTTTGATTAAATTAAAGCCCGGGTTCTTTTCCAGAACCCGGGCTTTTGATTCACAGGAGTAACCCGATCAGGGACGCGCACCCAGGATGACGGGGACGTCGAGTTTTTGGTCGCCGCGCAAGATGGTGAGCGTGACGGTATCCCCCGGGCTTTTATTCACCACAAGGTAGGAGAGCATCTCGTCAAAGGTCTTGATCGGTGTGCCATCAATTCCAACGATAAGATCGCCACCCGCTTTAAGGCCGTTCGTCTGCGTATCCTGCGTGCCAGCTTGCAAACCCGCTTTGTCAGCCGGACCGCCAGGCATGACACTGGTGATGTAGGCGCCGTTGTAGCTCTTCAGCCCCAGTTCCTGGACGTGATCAAGCGGCAGGTCATCGATAGAGGAGATGCCCAGGTACGGATAATCATACTTGCCTTTTTCAATCAACACGGGCACGACACGCTTGATAATGTTGCTGGGAACGGCAAAACCAATCCCGCTGTTGATGGGCTCGCCGGTTGTATTGGAGGCATCGGTGCGGATGGCGCGGTTGATTCCGATGACTTCACCATTCAAGTTGAACAACGGACCGCCCGAGTTGCCGGGATTGATCGCGGCATCGGTCTGGATAAGCCCTCCGGCACTGAAAGTGCCTGACCCATCCTGCGCCTGACGCATTGAATCGAGCGCGCGACCAAGCGCCGAAATGATGCCGTAGGTCATCGAGCTGTTGAGCCCAAACGGATTGCCGATTGCCACCACGAACTGACCTACATGCAATTGCTCCGAGTCGCCCAGCGCGAGCGGCTGGAGATCCTGCGCCGGTGCATCTACTTTGATCACGGCGATATCAGAATCCAGGTCCGTGCCGACGACTTTCCCCATTGCCTTGTACCCGGAGGGGAAATCCACTTCCAGCTGGTTCGCGCCCTCGACTACGTGGTAATTGGTCACGACATGCCCGGCATTATCAAAGACAAAACCGGAACCGAGAGCGCCACCCTGGTTGGTAATCGTCTTGATCGCCACAACACCCGGGTTGACCTTGCTAAACAGGTCCACGAGAATGGTCTGGTCTGCAATCAGGCCATTATTTCCGGAGAGCACGGGCGGCAGCTGGATATTCTGCACCTGAGTCGGGATCTGCAGTTGAGGAAGGCTGATGCCTCCGCTAAAGCGGCAAGCCGCCAGTGAGAACACCAAGACAGCCAGCACTAACAATAAAACAATCTTTTTCTTCATTTTTCTTTTCTCCTTACAAATTCCAGCAGCGGATCAATCCTTTTTAATTTTCCGCGCAGCTTCTTCCAATAGCGTTTTTTGTTCCGAAGTCAGGTTGCGCGGGATGTTGACTTTTATTTTTACGTACAGGTCGCCCTTCACCTGTGGATTCTTGCTCTGCGGCATGCCGCGCCCGGCAATTCGGAACGCCTGCTCGGGCTGGGTCCCGGCCGGGATTTTGAGATGCACTGTACCTCTCAAGGTGGGCACTTCCACCTCACCGCCGAGCAGGGCAGTGAAAACATCCACCGTAACCTGGCTGTGCAGATCATTCCCCTGCCGCTTGAACTGCACATTATCTGCGACAGTCACATCGAGATAGAGGTCGCTACCATCTGGTGCACCACCCGGCAGGCGGACTTTTGAACCCGTCTTGACACCCGGAGGAATGCGGATTTTCTTTTTCTGCCTGTCCGACTCCACCTGGCGCACAGCGCCGCTGTAGGCTTCCTCGAGCGAGATGGTGACCGGGCTTTCGTAGGCAGCCGCAGGACGTGCCCTGCCTGAGGTGGCGCGCGTTCTTCGCCCGGCAGCTGCCCCCGGCGCCCCGCCAAAGATGGTGCGGAAGAAATCCGAAAACAGGTCGTTGAGGTCACCGCTGAACTCCACGCGAGAACCGCCCGGGGAGGCATACCACTGCGACCAGTCGAATCCGCCCGGTGCGCCTCCGCTCTGCTGGTAGCGATAATAAGAGTCGCCAAGCTGATCGAAACGCGAGCGTTTCTGCGGGTCAGAAAGCACCTGATACGCCTCGTTGATTTCCTTGAACCGCTCCTCCGCTTTTTTATCACCGGGGTTGCGGTCAGGATGATATTTCATCGCAAGCTTGCGATACGCGCTGCGGATATCATCCTGCGAGGCAGTTTTCGAGACGCCAAGGGTTTGGTAGTAGTCCCTGTAATCCATGCATGGACCTCTGTATGAAGATTCTAAGCCTTGTAGATGTAGAGTCAAGCTCGGCAGGGCACCTGCTAATGAATCTCTAACCCAATTGGCGGTATACTCGTGTGGAAACTTTATATCAATCAAACATGAACAGAGCATGAACAATGCAATCCATTTGTGTTTACTGCGGATCGGCTGACGACATCCACCAAGGTTTTCGGGTTGCGGCGCGCCTGATGGGCAGAGTGCTGGCTGAAAGAGGCATCCGTTTAATTTACGGCGGCGGCAAGACCGGATTAATGGGTGCTGTGGCGGACGGGGCTCTGGAAGCAGACGGCGAAGTGACCGGCGTGATCACCGAATCGATGAACACCCCGGCGCTGGCCCACACCGGCCTGACCCGGCTCGAGGTGAAGAGGACCATCCACGAGCGCAAGGCGCGCATGTACGACCTGGCGGAGGGCTATATTGCCCTGCCGGGTGGTTTTGGTACGCTGGATGAACTTTTCGAGACCATCACCTGGGCACAGATTGGCATCCACGAAAAACCGATCGGCCTGTTGAACACACGCCGCTATTATGATCCCCTGCTCGCACTGGTGGACCATGCCAGAAAAGAAGGCTTTATCTTTCCGGAACACCGGCAGATCATGGTAAGCGCCGGGACGCCGCAGGAATTGCTTAAAGCAATGGAAGAGCACCAGCATCCGACCGAGGCGGTCAAACGGTGGTTGCGGGAAGCATAGTGCTGCGAAAAGAGCCAGAGGCATGACACACCTCCGGCTCTTTATAATCAGAAGATGATTTTTGCCTAGGGTTCAATCGTGATGACCACCGTATCGGTCTCCAGCGACTGGTCCAGACGGACAACCTGTAGCTGCAGCACGTACAACCCATTCAGGCCGGAGGTATCCCACTCGCCGAGCACGCCATCACTCACCGGCGTGACCGAGTCATCCCCGGTTTGATACCAGGCCTGCGGGTTCAACCCCTGCCCATACTGCAACCGATAAAATAGAAAATCATTTCCCGCCGCCGTGCCGTTAATCTGCACCTTGCCATTGACCACAGCGAACATCTCCGGCGAGGCGATGTTCACCTCCGGTGTCGGGGGCTTTGCCTGGATGGTGTCATAGGTATCGGGCGGTGTCTGGAGTCCCACCGAGGCAGCCCATGCCCTGGCCGCCTCTGGAATGACCATAAAGACCTTGTTCTCCACCAATTCGGGAGGCGTGAAAATGGTCGCCAGCAGTTTCGTCTCGCGGTTGATGGGAAAGGTACCGTACAGGTCGTCGTACTGCACCGGCTGGTTGCCTTCAAGGAAGATTTCCCGCACCACCAAAGGACATGCATCCGTCGGCAGCAGGCCGGAGGGCGAGCATACATCCATAGCGGTCATGCCCTGGGGTTGCGACCAACTGTCGGGGGGTACATCGCGCGAGGCGAAATTCATCAGCGCCCGCCACAGCCCGGAGGCCAGCGCCGGTGACTGCGAGGCCTCACCGCCCATCCAGACAGCCACTGCCCGGTCGGGGGTGTAACCCACCGCCCAGAGATCCCTGCCGTCTTCCGTCTGCCCGATCTTGGCGCCCGCCGGCCGATTCATATCGAGCGCAGCGCCCCCCGCCGCGCCGCGCCGCGCCGTCGGGTCGCGCAGGACGTCCGTCATCAGATACGCCAGTTGCGGGCTGACCACTGCCTGCACATCCGAGGTCGTCGCCGCGAACCAGGGCGCATGGTCCACGCTTTCCACCTTCAGCACAGCCGCCGGGCGCAGGGTCTCGCCCGACTTCCAGCCGGCCAGGACACCCTGATTGCCAAAGACCCCATAGGCACGCGCGACGTCCAGCGGCGTCAGCACGGCGTTTCCCAAAAATGAATCCCCTTTGCCGACCGGGAAGGAAATTCCAAACGGCGTGGCAATGCGCGCAACTGATTCCGCACCCAGCTGCGCAAGGATTTCCGCCGCGGGGATAAGGTAGTCACTCGCCAGCGCCTCGCGCAGCCGCACCGGCCCGTGGAAGCGCCCGTCTGGATTCTGGATATTCCCGGATGCACCGGAGATGCCGCCGGGGATATCCCAAGCAAGCGAGGCAGGACTCATCCCGCGCGTGAATCCGGTCAGGTAGATGAATGGGGTCACCAGCGACCCGATCCTGCGCGCCGCCAAACCACTCTGGCTGCCATCCAAAGCAGTCTCCCCCACCAGCGCGAGCACCTGCCCGGTCGTGGGGTCAATGACGGCGGCGCTGGCCGTTTCATCCGTGGACGATCCACCGGGCGGCAGTGCCGGCAGGTCCTGCGCTGCAACACAGGGACCGCCGTCCGCGGCGGTGAGCAGCGTGTCATCGTCGGAGAGACGTCGCAGCTGGGATTGGACGGCGCAGGCCGCTTGAATCTGCACATCGTAATCAAGCGTTGTGACGATGTTCAAGCCGCCCCGCGCGATGCGGTCGCGGCTGAACCGGGAATCCAGCTGGGCGAGTACCAGGTCTACGAAAGCAGGAGACAGGCTGAGGGGAGCCTGCGCGGGCTGGAACCCCAGGGGGAGAGCCAGTGCCCTGGCAGACTGCTCGGCTGTCAAGGAACCCGCCGCCTGCATCTCATCCAGAATTTGTTTCTGATTGGCGAGCGCATCCTGCGGGGAGTCAAAAGGATTGAGGGCAGGCGACCGGCTGACGGCAGCCAGCAATGTGGATTGGGCAGAGTTAAGCTGCTCGACCGGGATGCCGAAGTAGAGCCGGGCGGCGGCATCTGCGCCATAGGCGAAGTGGCCGTAATCGCCGCTGTTGAGATACCATTCCAGGATGCGGTCCTGGCCATATGCGGCATTGAGCTGCGCGGCGAGCAGGCGCTGGCGCAGATCGCGTCGCGGTGAGGGCGGCTCATTCCACAGCAACAGACTGGAGGCAAGCTGCCCGGCGAGGTCAGTATGCGTCGAAATCGTCGCATTGACGAGGTCCTGGGGAAAGTCCTTGAGGGGGATGTAACGGCGCGGGGCGTCGGAGGGAGCGAGCACGGCAATTGTATGCACGCCGGTGCGGTCGTAGAGGCGGGTCGGCTGGAGCAGCGCGCCGCTCTGCGGGTCGAGCAGGACCGGGATGGCAGCGATGGAAGGCAGGTCGCTGGTCTGGGTTGCCCAGGCAAACGCGGCGGTCAGGATGGCAACCGCAATGAGAACGCTAAAAATGAATCCACAGCCAACGATGATACGCCGGGTGCGCGATTCGGCACTGCGGCGGGACTGGTCGCGGCGGTCACGCCGCTGGCGGAGGACGGTGAGGGTTTCTGGCATTCAAGTCCAGCTTCCCATCCCTGCTTTAATGAGCGTCATGCGGTGGATGGGGATCGGTAATAAAGTTATTTCAGTATATTCTCAACCCATTTAAGCAAATCCAGCGAAGGGGTCTCACCGACGACCGCACCGGTCTGCCCGTTAACCAGGACGTTGTAGGGCTTGCCCTCTACGACGTAACTGGTCACCCAGGTCGGCACAAGGACAAGCTTGAACGATTCAATCGAGATCCTGGCGGAGACCGGCTTGAAATTGCTGACACTGCCCTGCGTGCTAAGCAGGAGATCCACCTGGTGTTTGGTCTGGTCATAGATTTTTTCCCGCGCATCCAGCGAAGCATCGGACATCGGGATCTCGTAGACCTCGGCCAGCCAATCCGAAAGAAAACGCGGATCGTAGGGGACCGCTTCCGCCAACTTAAAACCACCGAGGGCGTTCTCCAGCAATTTCCCGAACTTGCGGGTCGCGGCCACCGGCACATCGGTGGCATAGACCGGGTGCGTGTCGGAGAGGGTCTTAACCACCACCTTGCGGTTTCGCCCTTCGTTGACGGTGATCTGCGCTGTATAGGGGATCTCGCCGCCCACATCAAACGACCAAACCGGCAGGTAGATGCCGTGCGGCATCTGCACCTTGCCATCCGGTTTGATTTTCTTTTTCTTTGCCCAATCCACCAGGTAGTGGGCGGCATTCTTCTGCCCGAAAGCAAACGGGAGGATTCCATCCGGTTCGATCAGTTCGCGCGACTCGTCGATCGAGATGACATGCGGGGATGCGCAGTACGAACAAGTGGCGGAGATGACCTGCGGTGCCAGGAGGAAGGTCGCTCCGCAACCCTGACACTGGAAGGAGTGCATGGCGACCGGCTTGCGGTGGCCTTGCGCGGTTGCCATCGCCAGCAGGAAATCGTGCTCGACCGGCTCATCGGCGTCGAATTTATCAGCCAGCACCTGGTTGCGGGAACAGTGCTCGCAGTAAAGGGAGTGCCCGTCGGGAGCAAAAACCATGCGCGCCCCGCAGTTGGGACAGGTGAAGCGGTCGGCGTTCGCCGCGCTCACTTGCCCGCTCTCCTGCGCCGGAAGGTGATCTGCGTCCACAATCTCTTCGGGCTTGAGCCTGCCGTCCAGGATCATCAGCGCGCGGCGCGCCTGGGCGTTGTTGCGGTCCCAGGCCAGGACGGTCTCGAGCAGGCCTCGCTTTTCAACCGGGTCGGTGGTGATCTCGCTCAACCACAGGCTGGCTTTGGCGCGTGTCTCCTCGTCATCCACAATATCAAGGGCGCGTTCAAGATAGCGGCGGGCCAGGTCAAACTCCTTCGCCTTGATATGGATGATCGCTGTTTTGACCAGTTCATTATCGTAATCGGAGGGCATAGATGATCTGCGTATTAATCTGGTGGAGGGCGCACCATCGCGTCGGTCATGCGGGCGACCCGCACCATCGTCTCGACATCGTGCACGCGGACAATGTCCGCGCCGCGCGCGATCCCCACGGCTACGGCGGCGGCAGTCCCCTCCACGCGCTGGTCGGGCGGCAGGTTGAGGGTGTACCCAATAAAGGATTTGCGGGAGGGGCCAAGCAGGACCGGAAACCCCAGCTTTTTGATTTCACCCAGCTGGTTGATCAACCTCAGGTTCTGTTCGACCGTCTTCCCAAACCCGATGCCCGGGTCGAGGATGATCAATTCGTCGGGCACGCCGGCAGCGCGCGCGATGGCGACGCTGTCGAGCAGTTCACGTTTGACATCTTCAATCAGATCCTCGTACTCCACGCCCACATAACGACCGCCCAGCCGCGCCTGGACGTCTGCGTTGGCTGGCTTGCTACGGTTGTGCATCAGGATAGCCGGGACGTGATGGCGGGCGGCAACGGGAGCAAGCTCGGGGTCGGCGCGGAATCCCCAGACATCGTTGATGAGGTCTGCGCCGGCATTAAGGGCAGCCTCCGCCACGGAAGCTTTGTAGGTATCAATCGAGATTAGCGCTTCGCTCTCGCGCCGCAGTGCCTCAATGACCGGCACGACGCGCGCCAGCTCTTCATCGGCGCTGACCGTCTGGGCGCCAGGGCGGGTGGACTCGCCGCCGATGTCCAGGATGTCGGCGCCCGCCGCCAGAAAACGACGGGCCTGTTTCAGCGCGCGGGGCAACTCCTCTGCTCCCGCTTTCCCCATGTCATCGGGCCGGAGCGTCGGAGAGGCCAGCAGGCCGTCGCCGGAAAAGCTGTCGGGAGTCACATTCAAGATGCCCATCACATAAGTGCGGGCGCCCCAGTGAAGCGTCTGGTTGCGGAGGGTCAGCGCGGAACGCATTTTTCAGGCAAGCTGGTCGAGCGGGCGGCTGAGCCAGGTTTCGGCTTCGTCGAGGTCGGTAAAGATCTTGATGGCGGCGCCCGCCGGCCGTTCGGCTGCCGCGGCGATCTTCATGATGGCATCCTTATCCGCCTGGCTCGCCACCACCACCGCCGCGCGGATGTTGCGGGTGGCCGGGTCGCTATCGACTTCGATCGCCAGCCGGATGGCTTTCTCGGGGATCTCTTTCACCTGCCGCAGGTCATACAGGTTGCGGGTCAGCCGATCTGAACTAAAGAGGTGCTCCAGGGAATAATCGCGCCAGTGTTTGAGGGTGGCATCTGACAGATCGGTAAAGGTCAGTTGCATCCCGCCGTCCGCACGGCGGATAACGGTATAACCGACACCGGGCACAGGCGCCCAGTTGAGAGGTTTAAGTTCGGACATGGCAAGCCTCCTGAATGTGAATAGATTATATCGTAAAGAAAAACCTCCTGCGGTGCGCAGGAGGCGCCAGCCCATTGGGTTACAAGTGGCTCAGGCTTTTTTCGCCATGCGCAGCACGAACAGCGCATCCGCCGTCACAAACGGATTCATGCGCCGCGTGCTCGTCCCGCCCCAACTGACGAGCGAGTATCCGCTGAGCCCGGGGCGCGTGGTGCGTGAATAGGATTTCTCGGCCGGGAAGCCGCCGTCCGGCAGGCGTTTCGACTCCAGCAAATCCAGCGCAGCCTGACAGCGCGGGTCGCCGATCAGCCCGGCTTCCGCCAGCACCTTCAGGCCGAACAGGATGTCGTAATGCCAGTAGCAGGGGTAATGCAGCCAGACGAAATGGGGATCCATCACTTCACCGTCCCGCTGGCGCTTGAACAACGCGCGCCGCAGGAACACCTCGGCGGTGCGCTCCACCGCCTGCCGTACGCGCCCATCGCCCGACACGCGCGCATATAACGCCAGCGCCCGCAACGGGATGAGCGTCTCCATGAACGACGACTTGCTCGCCTCAGGATGCTTGTCGCAGTTCCAGCCCCCGTCCGGCCACTGCCACTTGAGCAGGCGCTCGACCAGCTCGGTGGTTTGATCGTTTGCAAAGCCCAGGCGCAGCGCGTACCAGATGGCGTAGCCCTCCTGCGAGGCGCAGCGCCGCACCCGCCCATTCATCTCCCGGATGTGCTTCGCATGCGCCGCACTCAGCAGCCACGCATAGCATTGTTCCACCATCGGGCGCAAGGTCTCGTCCCCCGGCGGGTAACTCAGGTCCGCCAGCACCGCCAGGATCCAGTGCGCCCCGTCCCATTTGGAATATGCATGGCGCCGGGTCCTGCCGTCCGGCAACCGCTCCGCGAGCAATGCCCGGGCGATCGGGGAATCCTTCACGACACCGGTGGCCTGCTTCGCCGCCCGGGAGGCAGGGTCAAGCCCCTGAACATTCACCGTCAGTTTCCAGGCGAGGGCGGGTTCAGCCTGCAAGGACTCAATCAACGCGTCTATAAAAATTTACTCCTTCGGTGTCCACATCCTTCAGCAGCTCGCGAACGGTCCTGCCCAGCACCGGGTGGCACAGGTCGGGGGTGATCTCACTCAGCGGGACCAGCACAAACGCCCGTTCCTGCAGGCGCGGGTGAGGGATAGCGAGCGCCGCGTCTTCCATCACAAGGTCATCATAGAAAAGGATGTCCATGTCGATCAGGCGCGGGCCGTTGCGGAACGTCTTTGTCCTGCCTAATTCCGTTTCCAGTCTTTTCAGAAAGGCGATCAACTCCAGCGGTTCGCTTTCCGTCTCTCCCGCAAGCGCCATGTTCAGAAAGGCGGGCTGGTCGGTGTAACCCCAGGGCGGCGTCTCATAGACCGATGAGAGCGCCGTCACCTGGACCACGGGCGGCATTGCCCGGACTGCCGCCCGCAAATTCTCCAGGCGGTCGCCGAGATTGGTGCCCAATGCCAGGTAAACATGATGCATGGCGTTTACACGCGCTCGATGATGGTGGCCGTAGCCATGCCGTGCCCGATGCACATGGTCTGCAGCCCCCAGCGCGCCTTGCGGCGATCCAGCTCATGGACCAGTTTCGTCATCAACACCGCGCCGGTCGCGCCGAGCGGATGCCCGCGGGCGATCGCCCCCCCGTTCGGGTTGACCTTATCCAGGTCAGCGCCCAGCTCCTTCGCCCAGGCCAGCACGACCGAGGCAAAGGCCTCGTTGATCTCGATCACCTCCATGTCGTCCAGGCTGAGACCCGCCTTTTTGAGCGCCTTCTGCGTGGCGGGGATCGGGCCATCGAGCATCAGGGTGGGATCCGAACCGACCACGACGCGCGTATCGATGCGGGCGAGCGGCACGAGGTTCAGTTTCCCGACGGCGGAAGGGGAGGCCAGGACGAGCGCCGCCGCCCCATCGCTGATCTGGGATGAATTCCCAGCGGTGATGACACCGTTTTCGCGGAAGACCGGTTTGAGGGAGGCCATCTTCTCCCTGTCCGGCTTGAGGCGCACGCCCTGATCGGCGATGAACTGTGTCCCGTCTGGCAAGTCAACGGGCAGGGTCTGGCTGGCATCAAAACCGTTCTGGATGGCGTGCGCGGCGCGCAAGTGACTCTGGTAGGCGTAGTCGTCCAGCTGGGCGCGGGTCAGCCCCCATTTTTCCGCCATCAGCTCGGCGCTCTCGCCCTGGTGGACCAGCCGGTGCCCCACGTCGGGGAACTCGGCCGGGTAGTCGGCGCCGAGCGGCTGGTGCGACATCATCTCGGTGCCGCCGGCGATGACGATGTCCATGTCACCGGAGAGGATGGCCTGCGCGGCGAAGTGCACCGCCTGCTGGCTGGAGCCGCACATGCGGTTGAGCGACACCGCCGGCACCTCGACCGGGAAGCCGGCTTTGAGCGCGGCCAGCCGGGCGAGGTTGGCGCCCTGGTCGCCGATGGGGGTGACCACGCCCCACACTACGTCCTCCACGCGGGCGGGGTCGAGGCCGGCGCGGCGCACGGACTCTTTCATCACAGCCGCAGCGAGTTCCACCGGCTGGAGGGGGGACAGCGCGCCGCCGGGTTTGCCGCTGCCAACCGGTGTGCGCACGGCGGATACAATGAAGACATCAGAATCGGACATAGGGGATCCTATCGAATGAAGGGAAGGAGTGATTGCTATTTAACTGCTGCGACTCTATAATGATTTTGTCTTAACTATTATACAGAGTTTATTCTGGATAAGGTGCCATTGTCCCCTTCGGGGACTACTACGGAGCATCCCGCCAACTCTGGTCAGGCGGCGGTCAAGTTGGGCGTAAGGAACACAGCCCTAACGAGTCAACAAGGAGAATCAAAATGGCAACCAAGGTGATCGGCATACCGCAGGCAGGACAATATTCT
>JBGPQJ010000054.1:0-17363 GCA_041488995.1 Anaerolineae bacterium | reverse complement strand
TCCGCTTTTCCTGCAATTGTTTCATCACTTCCAGCCGATCCAATTCCTCTTTGCTCATGATCACGAGATCCATTTCTATGTCCCTTTCAAGGGGACATTCTAATTTGATCGCAAAGGGGACATTACTATTAAACGCTAACACAAAGAATATTGCCTCTTGACTAATCCATTTTCGGCTGTATAATTTATTGGTTACAAAGTATTCACAGACTAGTCCCGCTCAGCAAGCGCTTGAGAGTAAATCTCTCGCGCTTGCCTTTATTCGTCTCTTTTGTGAGCTAGGGAAATTGTTGATCCGTTTAATCCCCCAAGGAGGATTTGGCAGTGGAAACCAAAGGATTGACCGCACTCCGTATTACCCTGGCATCACCGGAGACCATTCGTAGTTGGTCATACGGTGAGGTTCTCAAACCGGAAACGATCAACTACCGCCGCCTGCGCCCCGAAAAAGATGGCCTCTTCTGTGAGGCTATTTTTGGTCCCACCCGCGACTGGCAGTGTTATTGCGGCAAATACAAGAATCCCCGATACAAAGGCATCATTTGCGATAAGTGCGGCGTGGAAGTGACTCGCGCCTCAGTGCGTCGGGAGCGCATGGGACATATCATACTCGCCACTCCTGTCGCTCACATTTGGTATACGCGCCGCATCCCTTCATATTTGGGATTGCTGCTCGACCTCCCGCGCCGCAACCTCGACCGCGTGCTGTACTTCGCGCAGTACATCATTACCTATGTCGATGAAGATGCCCGTCAAAAGGCGCTCAAGCGTTTAGAAGACGAGATTTCCGTCTCCGAGCGAGAACAGGCAAGCCAGATCAACGCCAAGATCGCCGAGGTAAAGAAGGCACGTGACGCGCAATTAAAAGAAATAGAAAGTCTCAAATCGTCGCTGGAAAGTTCTTACGACGAACAGATCGCGTCCCGCCTTGACCCGATTATCAAGGAAGGGCAAAAGCTTGAATCCACGCTCCAGGAAGAAATGGGCAACCCGGCAGTCAAGGCGATCAGGTTTGGCGCCACGGGCGAGATCATTGCCAAAGCTGGCGAAACCATCACGTCAGCAATGATTTCTAAAGTCCAGAAAAACGTCCAGGAAAAGCTGGAAGCGCTCGAGAATGAGCTGAAGGATAACAAGAGCCGCGAGCTGGAGCATTTGAAAATGGAAGGCCAGCGCGTACGCGCTGAAGCCGATGCACAAATGGAAGAGTATCGGAACCAGCTTGAAGATCAAACCACCAGCAGCCAGGGTGCGAATTCACACATGCGCGACGAACTGATGGAGCTGCGTCCATTCACCTTTGTTAGCGAGAGTCGTTACCGAGAATTAAAACAACGCTGGGGACAGGTGTTCCGCGCAGACATGGGCGCAGAAGCCTTTTATGACATCCTGCGCCGCGTCGATCTGGAAAAGCTTTCAGAAGAACTCTGGCACGAAGCACGAACTTCAAAATCAAAACAGAAGCGCAAAAAGGCAACCACCCGTCTGAAGGTCGTGGAGGCCTTCCGTCGTTCAGGCAATAAACCGGAATGGATGATCCTGACCATCCTGCCGGTCATCCCCCCTGACCTGCGCCCGATGGTGCAACTGGACGGTGGTCGTTTTGCCACATCCGATTTGAACGACTTGTACCGCCGTGTGATCAACCGCAACAATCGCCTCAAGCGTCTACTCGAGCTGGGTGCACCGGATGTGATCGTCCGCAATGAAAAACGCATGCTCCAGGAAGCGGTGGACAGCTTGATAGACAATTCCCAGCGCGGCAAGGCACTCTCGCGTCGCGGTCGCCGAGAACTGAAATCTTTGAGCGACATGCTCAAGGGTAAGAAGGGCCGCTTCCGCCGCAACCTGCTCGGCAAGCGCGTGGATTACTCCGGTCGCTCTGTGATCGTGGTCGGTCCGCAATTGAAACTTTACCAGTGCGGGTTGCCCAAGGCTATGGCGCTTGAACTCTTCCGTCCATTCGTGATTGCACGGCTGGTGTCGCATAACTACGCCGCCAATGTCAAGGGCGCGCGTCGTCTGATCGAGCGCAACCGCCCTGAAGTTTGGGAAGTCCTCGAAGAGGCCATCAAGGAACGCCCTGTCCTGCTCAACCGCGCGCCGACCCTTCACCGCTTGGGCATCCAGGCATTTGAGCCGCTGCTGATCGAAGGTTCGGCGATCCAGCTCCACCCCCTGGTGACCACCGCTTTCAACGCAGACTTCGACGGTGACCAGATGGCTGTTCACGTGCCTCTCTCGACGAAAGCCGTCCAGGAGGCTCGCCGCTTGATGCTGGCTTCGAAAAATCTGTTGAAACCTGCTGATGGCGAGCCGATCATATCTCCATCAAAAGATATGGTTCTCGGTGTTTATTATTTGACCATGACCGACAAGCGCAAGCACAAGGGCGATGGTCGTGCTTTCGCAGACATGGACGAAGTCTTCCTGGCTTACGAGCTCGAGCAAGTCGATGTGCACAGCAATATCAAAATCCGCATGACGACCTGGAACGATGACGAAGGCAGCCGCATGGCTGAACCGGAGACCCGCATGATCGATACGACTGTCGGTCGCGTCATCTTCAACCGCATCCTCCCGCCGGAAGTGCTGTTCGTCAACGAGGTGCTTGAAAAAGGTGGTGTGAAGGACCTGATCGCCGATGTATATGAAATCTGCGGGCAGGAAATCACAACCGAGGTCGCCGACAAGGTGAAAGACATCGGCTTCCAGTACAGCATGCGTTCTGGTATCACACTCGCGGTGGCAGATATAACCGTTCCTTCCGCGAAGGAAGAGATCATTGCGGGCGCCCTGAAGGAAGTGGAACTCGTCCAGCGCGATTTCCGCCGGGGTCTGCTTACCGACCAGGAGCAGAACGAACGCATCATCCAGATCTGGCAGAAAACGACCGAAGAAGTCGCAAAAGCTGTTCGCAAGAACATGGACCCGAGCGGGAACCTCGCCACCATGGCGAACTCCGGCGCTACGAAAGGCGGCTTCGGCCCCATCTCGCAGCTGGCTGGCATGCGCGGCTTGATGGCTGACCCGTCCGGGCGCATCATTCCACTGCCCATCCGTTCGAACTTCCGCGAAGGGTTGACGGCGCTCGAGTACTTTATTTCCACACACGGCGCGCGCAAAGGTCTGGCGGATACCGCGCTACGTACCGCGGATGCTGGTTACCTGACCCGCCGTCTGGTGGACATTGCCCAGGATATTATCATCAACGAGCATGACTGCGGCACCAAAGAGGGCATCTACCTGCGCAAATCCGATGATGTTGCCGGGCAATCCTTGATTGTACGCATCTACAGTCGGCTGACTGCCGAACGCGTGATTGATCCCGAGACCGGCGAAGTACTGGCGGAACCTGACACCATCATTGACCATGAACTGGCACGCAAGATAGCAGCCACCAATGTCGAGCAGGTCAAAGTCCGTTCGGCGCTAACCTGTGAACTACGCCATGGGATTTGCTCGAAGTGTTATGGGATTGACCTGGGGCGCGGAAATATGGTGGAACTCGGCGCGGCGGTCGGCATTGTCGCAGCCCAATCCATTGGCGAGCCTGGCACCCAGCTCACCCTGCGTACGTTCCACACCGGCGGTGTGGCGGCGGGTGGCGACATCACCACCGGTCTCCCCCGAGTGGAGGAACTCTTCGAAGCACGTAAAATGCCCAAAGGTGAAGCGTTCGTCAGCGACATCCAGGGCGTGGCGCACATCGTCCAATCTGACAAGTACGCTGACATGCGGCTCGTGCGGATTGAACACGCTGAAATGATCAGCGATAATTACGACATCCCGAAAGAGTGGAAGGTCGCAGTAAAGGAAGAAAAAGAAATCAAGGCCGGCGAAGTCCTGGCAAAGCTTGGCGATGCCACCATCGCGGCACAGCACGGCGGGCGCGTGCGCGTCGAAAAGAGGCGTACCGTCATCGTCTCCTATGAGCACAAAGAGGAGATGGAATACGAGATACCCTCCACCCTGCGCCTGCTGGTTAAAGAAGGCGATCATATGGAAGCCGGTCAACCGCTGACCGAAGGGTCGCTTAACCCGCACCGCATCCTGCGCATCCAGGGACGCGAAGCCTGCAACATGTACCTGCTGACCGAGATCCAGAAGGTCTACCGCTCGCAGGGTCAGAACATCCATGACAAGCATTTCGAGGTCATCATCCGCAAGATGATGAGCAAGGTACAGGTTACCCGTCCAGGTGATACCAAATACCTGCCAGGCGATGCTGTCGAACGACTGGAGATCCAGAGGATCAACGAACAGATGATTTCAGAAGGGAAGCAGCCTGCCAAGTTCGTAGAGATCCTGCTGGGCGTCACCAAGGCCTCGCTCAGCACTGACTCGTTCCTCTCCGCCTCCTCGTTCCAGCACACCATTAAGGTTCTGGCCGGCGCGGCCATTGCCTCCACCACCGATCCGCTCTACGGCCTGAAGGAGAATGTCATCATCGGCAAGCTGATCCCGGCAGGCACAGGCTTCATACATGGACGCTTCACTCTGGCTGAGAAAGCCATGCTCGAAGCGGGATCCTCGCAGTGGAGTGAAATTCCGGACAGCGGGGATTAAAAACGATTGCAGCATCCTGGGGCGACTCGTACGGGTCGCCCCTTTTTTTGTTAAAATTGAAGGATGCCCCACACGTTCCACTCCAAAGCTGTCCCCAAAAAACCCGAAGGGGCGATCACTCGTGGAAAGACCACCCCCAACCGCCTGCGCTGGGTGGACAACTTCGTGCGGTCATCCCTAGAGAACCAATTCACGACTTTTTTGAGGCGTGGAAACGTCCCGCCGCAGAGACCATACCCGCCAAAGCATGGGGCTTGCGGCAGTGGTTCAGCGATGCCGCGCCAAAACTCGCTGACCGAAAGTATAAGATAAATATAAATAAGAAATGGCTGACCAATGGCTGGCTGATCTGGGAAAAATCCAAACCCAATAAGGTGTAACTGGCAAGGTTGCATCTGATGTCAGATCAACGTATGATAATAACGAGGAGGAGGCTATGAACAAAAAATCCATGCACCTGATGAGCCTGCTTGGTATCATCATTTTCATATCGTCGGCATGTTACTTTCCCGGGAACAGCGCAGTTCAGCTTGACCCCGCTGCACAGACTGCGGTTGCCGAGACAGCCGTGGCGCTTGCTGTTCAAACCCAGTTGATCAAGGTAACAGTCGAGCTACCCACGCCGCCGGCTGTGGAGTCTCCCCTGCCCGAAACACCTACTCAGTCGCCCGAACCGACCGCGACTGAAACATTGACGCCAGAACCGACGTTTACATCCCCGCCCCTTAACCCGACCATCAGCGTTTCGAAGAATACCAATTGCCGCACGGGCAATGCAAAGAATTACGATTATAGCGGCGCACTCCTGGTTGGCGAGCAGGCAGAAGTTCTCGCACGTGATTCGGGCAATTACTGGTACGTACGTCTGCCATCGGGCATCACGTGCTGGCTATGGGGGGAATACGCCACGATCACCGGAGATACCTCCCGGCTGCCAGTGTTCACACCGCCCCCTTCGCCCACCCCGTCACCTGAATTTACATTCTCCTTCAAGTCTATGGGGGTTGGTCCAGGCTACCAGTGCTTCATGGTCGATGTGAAAAATACCGGTAGCCTGACCTGGGAGTCTTTCACGCTCAACTTCCATGACCTTACTCATGGGGACACTGCGACAACGACGGGCAACGAATTTATTGGTTATGACCAGTGGTGCGGCGTTACCGGGTCCCGGTCGAGTCTCATGACCGGTGAGACAGGTACAGCCAGCGTCAAAACGTTCCTGGCTCATGATCCTTCCGGGGATAATCTTGAGTTTACGCTCAAACTCTGCTCCAAGAACGGCCTGACCGGGAACTGCCTGACCAAATCTATCTCCATTACCTACTGACCCTGAAATCCCGTCGGTCATGCGATGAACGCGACCGTCAAGTTGTGCACCGAAATCAATCTGGGCGGTCAATGCATCATAAGACACTCGAATTTACACCATAACCCAAAGGCGGGAGGACAGACAACCTCCCGCCTTTCTCTGGCAGTCTCATCCCTCCGCAATCGTTGGCAGGTCCATGGACCGCAGGCATGATAAACCGCACTTGACGCTTTGAATCTTTACCCTTAAGATAGGCAGGAAGTTAGAACAAACATTCCCCATCCTTCAACCCCTCTTCCTCACCGGGACGTATACCCACAAGGGTGGAGGGGCACAGGGGCGAGGTCGAACGGAGCATCAATGGAACTAGGACTGGTCCGCAAGATTGATATTGATCGTGAAATGCAGCAGTCGTACCTTGACTACGCCATGAGCGTCATCGTGGCCCGCGCCCTCCCCGACGCCCGCGACGGGTTGAAACCCGTCCAGCGGCGCATCCTGTATGCCATGTACGACATGGGGTTACGCCCCGACAGCGCATATAAGAAATCCGCCCGTATCGTGGGTGAAGTGCTGGGCAAATACCACCCCCACGGCGACGCGGCAGTCTATGAAGCCATGGCGCGTCTGGCGCAGGATTTCACCATGCGCACGATGCTGGTGGACGGGCAAGGCAACTTCGGCTCGGTGGACGGCGACCCGCCTGCCGCCATGCGTTACACCGAAGCCCGCATCGCCGCGCCTGCGCTCGACCTGCTGGCAGACATCAACAAGAACACCGTCGACTTCGACACCAACTTCGATGACACGTTGAGCGAGCCGACAGTCCTGCCGTCTGCCATCCCCAACCTGCTGGTAAACGGCGCGACCGGCATCGCCGTCGGCATGGCGACCTCCATCCCGCCGCACAACCTGGGCGAGGTGGTGGACGCGCTCGTATACATGCTCGAAAAATGGGAAAAGATGGACGACATCCCCGTCGAGCAGTTGATGAATTTCATCCAGGGCCCCGACTTCCCCACCGGCGGAGTCATCATCCAGGAAAAGGGAGATGAAGGCATCGAGTCAGCCTATGGCTCTGGTCGCGGGCGGGTCATCATCCAGGCGCGCGCCCACGTTGAAGAGATGGAGCGCGGCAAGTCGCGCATCATCATAAACGAGCTGCCGTACCAGGTCAACAAATCCAGCCTGATCGAACGGATCGCCGAGCTTGTCCGCGAGGGTGTGTTGGAAGGTATCGCCGACCTGCGCGACGAATCGGACCGGCAGGGCATGCGCATCGTCATCGAGCTGACCAAGAACGCCGACCCCGACGCCCTGCTGCGCAATCTCTATAAGCGCACGGCCATGCAGGATACCTTCAGCATCATCTTGCTCGCGCTGGTGGACGGCGAGCCGCGTATGCTGACCCTCAAGCAGGCCCTGCGGGTATACCTCGAACATCGCCTCACAGTCATCAAGCGCCGGGCGGAGTTCGATCTCGAAAAAGCCCGCCAGCGGGCGCACATCCTTGAAGGGTTGACAATCGCCTTAAAGCATCTCGACGAGATCATCAACCTCATCCGCAACTCACCTGATGTCGAAGCTGCCCGCGAGCGCTTGATGAAACGCTACAAACTCTCGGAACTCCAGGCGAACGCCATCCTCGAAATGCAGCTGCGCCGCCTGGCCGCACTGGAGCGCAAGAAAATCGAGACTGAATATAAGGAAACCCTCACGCTCATCAAAGAGCTCGAAGGCCTGCTCAAGTCTCCCAAACGCATGCGTGCTATCGCCGCGGAGGAACTCCTGCGCGTGAAAGCCGATTACGGCGACAAACGACGCACCCACATAGTCAACCTCAAGGGTGGCAAGGAGAGGAAAACTTTCCTGACCACCGCCGAGCTGTTGCCGGAACAGGTGGTGTGGGTCAGTCTGAACGGGGATGGATTGATCTGCCGCACCCATGACGACAAGCCCCCGCGTCTGAGCGGTAGCGATGCTCCGTGGCTCCTGGTGCGGGCGCAGACCACCGATATCCTGTATCTCGTTTCCGAACGCGGTCTCGCCGCTGCGGTCGCTGTCCACACCCTGCCGGAGGCTGACAAACCCGCCGAAGGCGCACTCTTCAATAAAGTCTGCCCGCTCAAAGAAAGCGAACTCCCAGTGGCAGCCTTTGCCCTGCCAACAAAGCGCGGCGATCTTCCCGAAGAAGCCTGCGTGATGACGGTCTCCAAAGGCGGCATGGTCAAGAAATCGCCCGTCAGCGAACTGCCGGGTGCCTCAGCCCAGACCTTTACGCTGGTAAGAGTCAATGAAGGGGATGGGCTGGGCTGGGTGACACTGACCGATGGACAGAAAGAGGTTCTGCTTGCCACCGCATTGGGCATGGCCATCCGCTTCAAGGAGGACGAAGTCCGCCCGATGGGATTGGTGGCCGCGGGAGTCAACAGCATCAAACTGGGAGTTGGCGACGAAGTGGTGGGCTGTGAAATCCTGCCCGGAGACGGGGATGTGTTTGCAGTCGCATCGGATGGCAAGGCTAAACGCATGGCGGTCAAAGAATTCCCGGTGCAGGGACGATATGGACGCGGTGTGATCCTGTGGGATATGCCGCCGGGAGTCAAGCTAGCGGGACTGGCGTTCGGCAAGGCCAACGCAGTCGTCACACTGCACCTGCTCAAGGCGGCCGCCAAGCAATCCCGCCTCGACGAAGCGCCGCTGCGAAAACGGTCCGCCACGCGCGGTGAGGCTGTGGTGGATGTCAAACCTGGCGACAGCATAATCGGGCTAACGTCGGGGTGGGCTTTCAGCCGGTTCATTGATGTGAATCAATCCGCGACGACCAGGACGGAGAAATCCGTTCCGAAAGAAAAGAAGAGCAAGCCAGCCTCCAATGGGAAGCCTTCCAAACCAAAGAAAAAATCAGCAAAGGCTTAAGGGACATCCTTTATTCTTCGTTGAACGAACTATCGAGCAGCGTGTGATGATAGAATCTACACGTTGCTCGTTTTGTTGATTTCCCTGACCCATGCCTGCCATCACTTCCCGCCCCTATGTGCACCCTCAGGATCTATCCGCGCTGATTGACCTGCTCAAGGCAGTCCGGCCCGCGGCATGGATCAACGAATATCCCAGTGTTGTCGATTTAAAGGAGGCGCTGGACAGGCCATCCATTTGCGAGAATACATGCCTGTGGGTGAATGACCAGAATGACATCGTTGGTTTTGCTTTTGTCCTGGAACCCTACAACAATATCCATTTTGAGATCAGACCGGGTGTTGATCGTGAAATTGAAGAAGAGGTGGTCGCCTGGGGCATGGCTTGTGCACGCCGAGTTTCCACAAATGAAATGCCGGATACACTGGATGCAAGCTGCCGTGATGACGACCTCCGTTGCATCGCAATACTTGAACGGCAGGGCTTCATTCGTCAGGAGATGAACACCCTGCGCCTGGCGCGAAATCTCAATGATCCCATTCCAACCCCGCGACTCCCGGAAGGCTTTTCGATACGTTCCATCAAAGGGGAAAATGAAGTTGACCTGATTGTAGCCCTCCATCGCGCCGCGTTTGGTACGTCCAACATGACCTGTGAAGAACGCCTGTCCATCATGCGCGCCCCGGAATACGTCCCAACCCTGGATCTGCTGGTAATCGCACCCGATGGTCGTTTCGCCGCCTACTGCACCTGTTCCATCTCCTCTCTGGAAAACAGGGTGAGCGGCCTGAAAGTTGGGCATACCGATCCGGTCGCCACGCATCCCGATTTTCAACGCCGGGGCCTGGCATGTGCTCTGCTGCTGAGGGGCGCGCGGTTGCTCAAGGAACGCGGCATGGAACTGGCCATGCTGGGCACGAGCAGTGAAAACCTCGCCATGCAGAAAGCTGCCGAATCAGCCGGCTTTCGGGTATATTCAAAACGGATCTGGTTCTCAAAAATGATCCCGGAAAAGTAAATCCCTGATGCCCGACCTCGCCCATTCCCTCCCCGCCAAAGACCTCGGCTTCCTGCGCATTGTCGCCTCGCTGTGGGGCGTGGAGCTGACATCCGCAGACCCAGTCACAGCTTCGGCAGAACTTGCTGAAGCACTGTGCGATGCAGGTTTGGTCGAAGAAGTGGTCTCCACCCTGCCAGCAGACGGTCGCGCGGCGCTGGATGTTCTCGTTGGTGTAGAAGGCCGGATGCCGTGGGTAAATTTTGCGCGCCGCTTCGGGGAAGTACGCGAGATGGGCGCCGGCCGGCGTGACAGGGAACAGCCCCATCTCCACCCTGCTTCTGCTGCTGAAATGCTCTGGTATCGCGCCCTGCTGGCAAAGTCATTCTTTGACACGGAGAAGGGGCCGCAGGAGTTTGCTTACATCCCAGATGACCTGCTTATGGCGCTGGATTTCGCCGGGATGGCAGGAGGAGAGGCGGCTGACGTTATCAGCGAAGAAGAACCGGGAGAATTGAACCCACCTGCCCTGCCGGTTCAAATAGAAGGCGACCTGCCCGGGCGGCCTGCCTCGCCGGCGGAGAAAGCATTTCCCATCCCTGCCAATGACCAGATACTGGATGAAGCCTGTACCCTGCTGGCAGCGCTGCGGATGCGGATGGAACCGCCTGAGACAAAAATCCCCGTGAAAGCACTCAGCGGCTTTCTGTCCACGGCAAAGATCATCGTAGAGGGCGGCACACTCCAGCCGGAACCGGTGAGGAATTTTCTGGAGGTCCCCCGGGCAAAGGCGCTTGAAATGCTGCGGGAGGCGTGGCAGGATTCGACTATGTTCAACGAACTGCGCCAAATGCCCGGTTTATTATTTGAAGGTGAATGGGAGAACCAGCCGCTTGAAACGCGCACCTTTTTGCTCAATCTGCTGGAACCGCTCCCCGATCGACAATGGTGGAGTCTCCCGGCATTTGTGCGCGATATCAAGGCGAAGTATCCCGATTTTCAGCGCCCGGCCGGGGATTACGACTCGTGGTTCATCAAACGCGAAGCAGATGGTCTGTTCCTGCGTGGCTTCGCCAGCTGGGATGAGGTCGATGGCGCATTGATCCGCTACCTGATCACGCGTCCATTACATTGGCTGGGGTTGGTGGATCTGGCCTCACCGGAAGAAGGCGCATCGCCAACCGCATTCCGCAGCGCAGAGTCGGCGACACATCATGAAGATGGAAAGTTGACAGTTACTTCGCAGGGCAGGATCGTCGTGCCGAGGCTCGTGCTGAGAGCCGCACGTTACCAGATCGCGCGCTTCTGCGAATGGGAGCAAGAAAAAACGGACGAGTATCGTTACCGCGTGACAGTCGCCTCGCTGGGAAGAGCCGGCGAGCAGGGACTTAAAGCCGATCAACTTCTGGGGATGTTGCGGAAACATGCCTCAGCACCCATACCGCCTCCATTTGTACGGGCTCTCCAACGCTGGGAAATTAACGGGTCTGAGGCGAGGGTGGAAAATCTGGTCGTCCTGAAGGTCAGCAAACCCGAGGTCCTGAATGAACTGAAGGCTTCGAAAGCCGGACGCTTCCTCGGCGAGCAACTCGGGCCGGTGACGATAGTCATCAAGCCCGGCGCTCAGTCCAAGGTGCTGGCTGCGCTCGCTGAGATGGGCCTGCTGGCAGACGGTCCAATTGACGGATAAAAGCCGTTGATAATGGATTTGCGAGGGTGACTCGCTGAGTCGCCCCTGCATGTTTGTTGTCACCCTCAATAAGTGGCAGCCGTTTTGATTTGTTCGTTCTATAATGAATACGCACGGCAATTCTCCCTCACCTCATCCACTCTCCTTTAAAGGGAGAGGGGCGCAGGAGTGAGGGCAAAAGGAGTACATTATGTCCAAAACCGATTGGATCACACAAGAAATCGAAAGCCTCAAGCAGGCCGGGCTGTACAACCGCATCCGCACCATCGGCTCGCCACAAGGCGCATGGCTGGTGGTGGACGGCAAAAAAGTATTGAATTTCTGCTCGAACAACTATCTGGGGCTGGCGAACCATCCCGACATTGTTGCCGCAGCCAAGAAGGCTACCGATAAAATGGGAGTCGGTCCGGCGGCGGTGCGCTCCATCGCCGGAACAATGACCCTGCACGTCGAGCTGGAGAAGCGTTTGGCCGCGTTCAAGGGCGTTGAGGCAGTCATCACCTTCCAGAGCGGGTTCACCGCCAACCTCGCCACCATCCCGGCACTGGTGGGCAAGGAGGATGTGATCTTCTCCGACCGCCTGAACCACGCCAGTATCATCGACGGCTGCCGGCTCTCCGGGGCGAAGATCATCGCGTACGAGCATATCGACCCGGCCTCGCTGGAAGCTCAGATCAAGGAAAACCTGTCCCAGTTCCGCCGGGCGCTGGTCGTGACGGATGGCGTGTTCAGCATGGACGGTGACATCGCCCCCCTGCCCGCCATTTACGAGGTGACGAAACGCTATGACCTTTTGCTGATGGTGGATGATGCCCACGGCGAAGGCGTGCTCGGCAAGGGCGGGCGCGGCATCGTCGACCATTTCGGCCTGCATGGCAAGGTCGACGTGGAAGTGGGGACGCTCTCAAAAGCCTTCGGCGTAGTCGGAGGGCTGGTGGCCGGGAACGCAGTCATCATCGAATGGCTGCGCCAGCGCGGACGCCCGTTCCTGTTCTCTTCGGCGATGACCGTGCCGGATGCGGCAGCCTGCCTGGCAGCGATTGACCTGCTCGAAGACTCGACCCAATTAGTGGACAAGCTGTGGAGCAACGCCAAATACTTCAAAGCGGAGATGAAGACGCTCGGCTTCAACACCGGGGTGAGCGAGACACCCATCACGCCAGTCATGCTGGGCGAGGCGCCGCTGGCACAGCAGTTCAGCCGCGAACTGTTCGAAGAAGGTGTGTTCGCCATGTCCATCGGATACCCCACCGTCCCGCAGGGCAAGGCGCGCATCCGCGTCATGATCTCTGCGGCGCATGCGACGGATGACCTGAACAAGGGACTTGATGCGTTCAAGCGTGTTGGAAAGAAGCTGGGTGTGATCCAGTAACTTTTCCGGAAGGATTAATCCATGCCCATCACTCAGGAAGAACTGATCAAACTCCTTCTCGCCCTGCTCATCGGCGGGATCATTGGCTTTGAGCGCGAGATCAACGCCAAGTCTGCGGGGCTGCGCACCATCACCCTGATCACTGTCGGCGCGACACTCTTCACCATGCTGTCGGTCAAATTCAGCGGTGGCTCGGACCGGGTGGCGGCGAACATCGTCACCGGCATCGGTTTCCTCGGCGCCGGCGCCATCCTGTTCTCGGAGGGACGCATTAAGGGATTGACCACCGCCTCGTCCATCTGGGTAGCATCGGCGCTGGGCATGGCTGTCGGTCTGGGCGAATTTTGGCTGGCGGGGGCGGCTGCGCTGCTGGTTTTCGTTGTCTTATGGCTGTTCGTGCCCTTGGATCACCTGATCGATACCCTGGGTCGGGAGATCCGGGAGTACGGCATCATTTACCTCGCCCGCGACAACAAGTCAGAAGAGATCGAACAGCTCATCCAGCAACATCACTTGAAAATCATCCGAAAACGAAAGATGAAAAGCGTAGACCGGTTAATAGGCGAATGGGAAGTCCGCGGGATGCCTAAAAGCCACAACCAGTTTGTGGAGCAGCTGCTTGAAGATAGGGAAATTTTTGAAGTGAAATATTAGTCGACGATAAGGAAAAAACAACGGGGACCCGAAAGGGTTCCTGTTGTTTTATACCTCCGCCTTCGCGATCACTTCAGCGCACCCGAGCGAATATTCCCCGCCGGTGCCTTCCTCGGTCAAATCCCACCACGCCGAAAGGATGGCGTGACATAGCCCCCAGTCCCGCAGGCGCTCGCGAGGAAACCCCAGCCGCTCGGACAATATCGCGATGCGCCGCTCTGTGATGCGCACGGCATCCGGATTCTTCAGGAAATCGTCCCACGGGTTGAGAAGCAGTGGACCCACCTCGTATTCGGGCGGTCCGATCACGCCCTTGGGATCGATCACCAACCACCCTCGTTCGGACGAGAGTACGTTGAAATGATGGAAATCCCCATGCAGAAGCACGGGCGGGCTCGACCCTGCGAACAGCGCTGGGATCAACGACTCCGCCCGCCCGACCAGCGCCTGCGGGAACGGACCCGTCCCGCCCTCGTAACGGACTCTCAACTGCTTGAGTTCGTCGAACCACTCCGATAGTTTGATCAGCGAACTCACCCCCGACTGGTCCCCCGGGACCGGGCGCCAGAGATGCGTCATCACATCGCAGGCAATGTGCGTACACCGGTCATCATCGGTCAGGGTGGCCAGCATCTCGCCGGGGCGAAGACGCTCGAGCAGGAGCATATACTTACCAGGGTCAGCCTCCAGCAACCTGACCGCGCCATCCCCGTTGAAAATGTGCAGGGCGGTCATCTCACTGATGAACTCGCGATTGGGCACGCCAATCTTCAGGACGACCTCCGCCTTATCTTTCATGGCGAATGCCACAAAGTTATAGGAAAGATTGCTGACCGGCTGGATGGCTGTTAAATCCCAGCGCCGGGCCGCGTCCTCAATCAACGAGGGCAGGTCGGCGAGCCAGTGCCTGCCTTCCTCTCGAAAGGTATTGGTGATGGTCGTGGCAAACGATGCGGGCAGGTCCATCATGATCGGGTGGGGTGCAGTTTTTCGAACTGATAATTGGAATCGTCTGACTCACGGCTGAAACCGGCAGACACCAGCAGTGCGTCCAATTCCGGGGTGACACAGGCATTCCAGGCAACCTTATGCTTTCCGTCCCGGGCAGTCTGCCGGCGGACCTCCAGCAGGAGGGCTGGCAGGTCTGAAACCTCGCATGCGACAAATCCCAGCATGGGATGCATACCGACTTCATCGTCGTCCTCCCACAAGCCGACCAGCCCCCGCCGACCATGCCACCAGAGGCAGGTCCCATCGCCCTGGCTGAGCATGTCGCGGAAGGACTCCTCGTTGGGCACGACCGGCCGCCAACCCATATCCATCAACCCTCCAATGACGGGCAGCGCGGTCGAGCGTAGGGAGAAGTCCGTCGCTTCTGGGATTTCATTTTCGGAGACAGGCGTGAACGAATCGACCGGCTCATCGAGCAGGGCGGCGGCATAGAAGGCGCGTTCCTGGGTGCGGATAAATCCCAACCTTTCGCATAAATGGTGAACCTTGACTCGTTTGGCATTGGTCCACAAGCGTACCGTGCCATCGCCGTGCGTCAGCCACCAGTCCGTGAGGTACTCGTGCAATTGCGATCCAATTCTCTTATCATGGTACGCCGGGTCAACCCGCAGGCCTTCGAACCACCACTGCCCGGGTGCGAGATGGGTCACGCGGGCAATCCCCACGGCGTGCCCGGCATATTCGGCGGTGAATAAATTTCCGGTCGGGTCTTCCAGCCAGTCATTCCAGACATAGGGAATGTAATCGCGCCCCTCCCAGATGTATTTGCAGAATTCGAGCACATCGGGTGTGTCCGAGGGCAGGGTGGGACGGATGACGACGCGGGGTTGGGTAAAGTCAGTGAGCATAGACCAATTTCCGGAGTGGGCGTTCCGGAACAATCCTAACCGGGAAACAGCTTGCCCGACACCTCGGGGCAATACTTCGCCACCATGCCGGACGACAGACCGTTCTCCTTGCAGATCTCAGCGAAGAAATCCACCGAGGGGCGGCGGATCCGTGCCTGGGTCTCCACGTCCAGACCCCACAGTCCGAAGCGCTGCGTCCAGCCGCGTTCCCATTCGAAGTTATCCACCAGTGTCCAGTGGAAGTAGCCCTTGACCGGCCAGTTGAAGTTGACTGCGCGCCACATCTGCATAATGTGCTCTGCAAGGTAGCGCGGGCGGATTTTGTCTTTGGCATCCTCGACGCCGTTCTCGGTCACCAGCATGGGAATGTTGAACTGCAAGCCCCACTTGAGCGCCTCGAAAAATCCCTCCGGCTCGTTGGCGAAGAAGCCGGTGCCGGAGAGTTCCGCATCAGGGCGGTAATAGCGGTGCCCGAACAGGGTGCTGGCATGGCGCAGGTCGAACGACATCAGGTCGCGGGTGTAATAGTTGACACCCAGGAAATCCTGTGTTTTGGCGGCTTCAGGGACTTTCACGGTTTTATAAATCAGACGCAATTTGCCGTCACGGGCAGCGCGGGGGAACATGTCATTGAACATCCTCGATTGGAATCCCGCCGCCCACCGATCGAGGGGCGAAGCGCTGGCAGGCAGGATGGAGCGGTAGTGCATGGACAGTCCCACGCGCGCTTCCGGCTGGATTTCATGGATAATCCTATACGCCAGTGCGTGCCCGCGGAGCAAATTGGTCATGACCCGGAAGGCGCTGCTGGTATCCGTCTTGCCGGGAGGAAACAGCCCGAGGGCATAAGCGGAGAAGGCGAAGACATTGGGTTCGTTGATGGTGACCCAGTACGAAGCATATTCCTTGAGCGCCTCCACCGCTTTGCGCACAAAGACCCCAAACTTCTGCGGCGTATCGTCGTTTTCCCAGCCGCCCTGCTCCTCAAGCCATAGAGGATTGCTGAAATGATGCAGCGTGATCATGGCCGTGAGACCCCGGTCGAGCATCCCGCGCAGCATGCTGCGGTAACGTTCGAGTGCGTCTTCGTCCCAGCGGTCGGGGGCAGGCTGGATTCGGCTCCACTCAATCGAAAAGCGGTGCGCATTCTGCCCGGTTTCGGCGGCGCGGTCGAGGTCCTCCTTCCAGCGCCCGCCCCACCAGTCGCAAGCCAGCCCCGATTTGTCACCGTTGCGGATATGTCCCGCCTGTTGTTCCCACGCCCACCAGTTGTTGTTGGTGTTGTTGCCTTCCACCTGATGCGCGGAAGTGGCGGTGCCCCATAAAAATCCGCGTGGAAAATGAACGGTAGCGTCAGCCATGCCTTGCATCTCCATCATGAATTAAGAACGCTTGCGCGCCAGCGATGCCAGATACAGGACAATCGAACCGGCCACTGCGGCATTGAGCGACTCGATCTGCCCGTGCATGGGAAGCCGCAGCAGGAAATCGCATTTTTGCTTCACGAGCGGACGCAATCCTTCGCCCTCCGAGCCGACGACGACTGCCAACGCGCCCGTCAGACTCACCTTATCCGGTTCCTGCGACGACGGGTCTTCATCCAGCCCGACCACCCACGCCCCCGCCTCCTTGAGCTCGTCCAATGTCTGAGCCAGGTTCGCCTGCGCGATCAGCATGTGCTCGCTCGCCCCGGCTGAGGCCGAGACGACCGCCGGGGTGACCTCTGCGGCGCGGTGACCCGGGATGACCACGCCGTGCACGTTGAAACTCTCCGCCGTGCGAATAAGCGTACCCAGGTTCTGCGGATTCTGGATGCTGTCAAGGATTAATACGAAAAGCGGTTCGCCGCTCTGCTGCGCTTTCCCAAGGATATCCACCAATCCGATATAGGGGTAACCGTCCACTTCGGCGGCGATACCCTGCGCGCTGTCAGAGAGTTTATCCAGCCGGGCACGCGTCACGGGCTGTATGGGAATCTTGCGTTCCCTGGCAAT
>JBGPQJ010000053.1:0-17488 GCA_041488995.1 Anaerolineae bacterium | reverse complement strand
TTATTAATAGGAATGGGCTGCATGTGAAACTACCGGCAAGGATTCTACTGCTCGTAGCGCTGGTCATGTTGGGAGGAAGTCTGGTGCCTGCCTTCCCGGCTGCCTCACGCGCATTATCTGCGCCACCCGGCCCCGATCGCTATTCCAAAGTCGTCGTCTCGTATACCGCTTACACCTGGTGGCTGACAAAATGGGGGAATAACGAGGTCGTCTGCGATATCGTGATTGATTATGAGGGCACGCCTCAGCCCGGTGACATTTATAAAAATTGCGGCGAAAAAATCTATAACGAATGGATTAAAACCAAACCCTGCCCGCAGGAAATCATTGACAGCGATCTTGCCGCATGCGATGGTCATTACCTGCAGTATGCCGGCGCGGAGCCTGCCCAGAAGACCATCGGCGTCTCACTGCCGCCCCCTCAGGTATGGATTGAACTGGAAAACTGCAACCAGCGCCCTGACGGTGGCTGCTCCACCCGCCCCACGCTCGTCCTGCGCGGCGAAGAACCGCTCCCCAACGAACACATTACCTCCATCGCTGGAAAAATCGGCAGCTCCTCTTTCGAGTGTGATGGCGCAGCCTGTCCCTTCTCGTTGTATGTGACCCGCCCCGAAGGGGTGCAGGCGGAGTTCTGGGCGTTTTCCACTTACGGCGACAGCAGCCAGCGTTTCACTGCATTGATCCGTGTTGCAACCCTCCTGCCGGAAGGGGAGGGTCAACCCATCTGGTACGTGACCGTGCTAAGCAGCCAGTGGATGGGATTGCCAAGCGCCTCATGTGCTGAAACCTGGGAAGCGTTTCCCACGCCTGGTCCATTGCCCCGCTGGTTGACCACGCCGCGCACCGCCCCCGAACTTGCCTCCGATATCCCGTACACCTACCTGGCCGGGAATCTGATCACACAGGGATTTGTGGACGCGTCATCCTGCCCGGACGATGGGCTTACATTTGGCGGAGCCGCCAATGCTTGTGGCATGAATGTGGCGCGTGAGATGGTGACTGAATGGCAGAACCGTTTCGATGCCCTGATCATCAATGTATCCAATGAAACCGGCGTCCCGGCATTTCTGCTCAAAAACATGTTCAGCCGCGAGAGCCAGTTCTGGCCCGGCGTTTTCAGAGAGGGTGAGGACGTCGGCTTTGGTCAGCTGACGGACAATGGCGCGGATACCACCCTGCTGTGGAACCCTGATTTTTACAGTCAGTTCTGCCCCTACATTCTATCCGAGGCGACCTGCTCAAAGGGCTACGCGATTCTCAAACCCTCAGAGCAGGCCATGCTGCGCGGCGCGCTCGTCCGCAGCGTGAATGCCACCTGTGAAAATTGCCCGACAGGTCTGGATTTGACCAAAGCTGACTTCAGCGTGGACGTCTTCGCGCAGACCATGCTGGCCAACTGCGAGCAAGCCGGACGAATCGTCCGCGAATTAAGCGGTCAAGCGCCGGGGCGCGTGACCACCTATGAGGATATGTGGAAATTTACACTGGTCAACTATAATGCCGGTGCCGGGTGTCTCTACAACGCTGTGGAAGATACCACACTCTCCGGGTTGGACCTGACCTGGGAAAACCTCTCCAGCAAGCTTTCGGAGACCTGCCAGGGAGCAGTGGATTATGTGAGTGATATAACAAAATAAAGGGGGCATCCCGTGAAAAAAGCGTGGACAGCCTTCTGTCCACGCTTTTTTCGTCATAAATATATGACAAACGTAACTGGTCTCGCTTTTAAGAATCGCTTATATTAAATTATGCATAAAATTACCATTACTTATCTTGCGATACTCAGGGTAGGGAGTAGACACCATGATTAACCTTTCAGAACTTCGAGTGTTTGTAACAGCCGCCGAGGAGGGTAATTTCAGCCGGGCTGCAGAACGGCTTCAGTTGTCGCAATCGGCGATCAGCCAGAACATCCAGGCAATCGAACGGACCTATGGAGTGGAACTATTCGTCCGGCGCGGGCGCTCTGTGGAATTGAGCGAGGCGGGGCACGCCATCCTGCCACTGGCGCGCGAGGTGCTCCATTCTTCACGCAAGTTTGAGGATGCAATGCAGAATGTCAACAAGCAGATCGGGGGGGAACTGCTCATTGGCTGCTCCACGTCAGCCGGGCGGTATCTCATGCCCAGCCTGCTGTCCGTATTTCAGCAGCAATTCCCGGCGGTCAGGTCGCGCGTCAAAGTGTTGTCACGCGAGGGGATTTTGGAGCAACTGCTCAGTGAAATGATCCCGCTCGGCATTACCAGCCGGCAGTTCGAGCACCACGAACTGGAGTCGGAGCCTCTGTTTGATGACAAGGTGATCCTGGTTGCGCCATCGAATCATCCCTGGGCGTTTACGGGCAAGGCCAAGCCTGTCGATATCGTCGACCAGCCGATCATCATGCGCGAAGAAGCCTCCGGTACCCGAGAGACGGTGCTTGATGGGTTAAAAGCGCACGGTGTTACCTCGGATATGCTCAACGTTGTGATGGAGTTAGGCAGCGCAGAAGCCATCGAACTGGCCGTGGAGCGCGGCATGGGGATCGCCTTCGTCTCCGAGATGATAGCGGCGCGCGGATTGTCACTGGGACTGATCAAGAAGGTGGAACTGGATGGGCTTGCGCTTCAGCGCACCGTTTATATGGCGCGGCGTACGAACTATCCATTTACCCGCGCCCAGATCAAGTTCTGGACATTTGCGAAAGAGCAGCGTCAGAAACTCAATTCCGAGATCTGGAACAGCCTGACAACCTTGGGGGCAGTTTAAGTAAGCTGTGTTAAACTAGTACAGTGAAACACAAGAACGCGGATGCGCACAGATAAATCGGAACAACGCGGATAGATATCTTTCCCCGCCAACCGGTAGTCGGTGCCTGTCCGTGTGTCATATTCCCCTTTGAGGAGTCAATGCTGACACTTGTCGAGAAAATCCTGTTCATCGTTGCTACAGGTGTTTCTTTTTATTTTACCTGGCGCGGTGTCCGGCGGATTATAAAAATCATCTCCAGCGGGCAGGGCAAACCCGATTGGCGCGTTGCCAGGCAGCGCACTGTCGAAGTCTTCTTCAAGATCGTCACCTTCAAACCGGTCTTCCGATTCCGTTTCATCCCCAGCCTGTTCCACGCCTTCATCGGCTGGGGCTTCTTATATTTTTTGTTGGTCAACATGGTCGAGGTGCTGACCGCCTTCATCCCTAATTTCCGGAACGTTATCGAGCCTTACGGTATTTACCGACTCCTGGCCGACCTGTCTACTGCGGCGGTGCTGGTGGGTTTGACTGCCATGGAAATCCGCCGGTTCATCCTCCGTCCCGCAACGCTTTCGACCCGCGAGAAGACTTTTATCAACCCTGCCGCGCGTTCCGGCATCAAACGGGACTCAGCCATCGTGGCGGGATTTATCTTCCTGCACATCGGCGCCCGCTTAATCGGTGAATCCATGTTCCTGGCGGAAGCGGGACACCCCGACCGCTGGCAGCCGGTGGCTTCAACGGTATCCACCCTGTGGGGGGGTCTGAGCCCGGACATGCTCGTTTTTGGACAGCACGCTGCGTTCTGGCTCTCGCTCGGCGTGATCCTGGCTTTCCTGCCCTATTTCCCGTATTCGAAACATATCCATCTGTTCTTTGCACCGCTCAATTTCTGGCTGAAGCCGGAGCGCAGGTCGATGGGTGAATTGAGCTATATCAATCTCGAGGACCAGTCGGTGGACCAGTTTGGTGCGTCGAAAATGAGCGATCTGGGCTGGGAGCAGGTGATGGACAGCTATGCCTGCATCATGTGCTTCCGCTGCCAGGAAGTGTGCCCCGCGTACAACACCGGCAAGGCGCTCAGCCCGGCTGCGCTGGAGATCAATAAACGCTACCATCTGAACAAGGGTGGTGGATTGGATACACCCCTGATGGAATATGCCATTAACGAGGAAGCCGTCTGGGCATGCACCTCATGCGGCGCATGCGTGGACATCTGCCCGGTGGGCAACGAGCCGATGCGCGACATCCTCGACATCCGCCGCAACCTGGTGCTGATGGAAAATGCCTTCCCCAAACAATTGGAAAACGCCTTCCGCGGCATGGAGCGCAACGCCAACCCGTGGAATGTTCCGCAGGCGGACCGCATGAAGTGGGCGGAAGGGTTGAACGTCCCGACCATTGAGCAGAACCCTGAACCGGAAATTTTGTGGTGGGTGGGCTGCGCGCCGGCTACAGACGCGCGGGCGCAGAAGACAGCGCAGGCGTTTGCCAAAATTCTGAATGCTGCGGGTGTGAATTTTGCCGTGCTCGGGAAGAATGAAGCCTGCACGGGCGATTCCGCGCGGCGCGCCGGGCGGGAGGACATTTTCTTCGAGCTGGCTGCGCAAAACGTGGAAATCCTGAACGAGGTCGCCCCCCGGCGGATCGTGACCACCTGTCCGCACTGCCTGCACACGTTGAAGAACGAATACCCGGCGTTTGGCGGCAACTACACCGTCCTTCATCACACCCAGTTGATCAACGAACTGGTTGGCGCAGGAAAAATCCAAATGAACCTCGAGGATGATGCGATGAAGGTCACTTATCACGACCCGTGCTATCTCGGCCGCCACAACCAGGTCTTCGATGCGCCTCGAGCGGATCTAAAAACAGCCGGCCTGCAAGTGGTCGAGATGCCGCGCCATGCGGATAAATCCTTCTGCTGCGGGGCGGGCGGCGCGCAGATGTGGAAGGAAGAAGAGCATGGCGACGCCAGGGTTAATCGCACGCGCTTCGCCGAGGCCAAAGCGACCGGTGTCGGGACGCTGGCGGTGGGCTGTCCCTTCTGCCTGACCATGTTGAACGACGCGTCGAAGGCGGACGGCGGTTCTGTCCGGGTGCTGGATGTGGCGGAACTGGTGGCAGAAAAGTTGAAGTAAGTACAGGCTGGGGCGGCGCGCAGCGCCGCCCTTTTATTCTCCATGCTCCAGGCATTGTTTCAATCGAATAACCCCCTGCTCGATCTCTTGCGGCTCATAAAAAACGAAGCTCAACCGGATGCGGTCGCGCAACCCGCCCCGGCTGGAGAAGCGCACTCCCGGACGGAAGTTGACCTTGAAGCCCACGGCTCTGCGCTGCAGTTCCACCGCGTCTATTCCCCCGGGCAGGCGCACCCAGAAGAAATACCCTCCTGATGGGACAGAATAAACAGCCTCGGTAAGATGGCGGCGCAAAGCGCCATCCATCACCCGCAGCTTTGAACTGTAGATGCCGGTCAGCCGGGCAATGTACTGCTTCAGCCCGCCCGACTCGATGACGCTGCGCACCATGGCCGAGGTGAACGGATTCAGCCCGCCGCCGCTGTCAAGCAGACCGCAGCCTGTCAGCCTCTGAAGCTTTTCCGGGTGCGCCTGGATCCATCCCAACCGCAGGCCGGGCGCGAGGATTTTGGAGAACGACCCGAGGGAAAGGACGTGCGCGTCCTCCGTCCAGGCGGCAAACGCCTTCGGCGGTTCGCTGTTGTAACTCAGGAAGTGATAGACCTCGTCCGCCAGGATCAGAAAATCATGTTCACGGGATAATTCCACCAGGCGCGCGCGCCGGTCTGCGGACAGGGTGTGCCCGCTGGGATTCTGATGGGTGGGGATGACATACAGGAATTTCGGGCGGAATTCCCTCAGCTTTTCCTCGAGCGACTCGATCAGCAGGCCGTCCTCGTCCGTTTCGATGGAAATGGTGTGCAGGCCGTGGTCGGCGAAGATGCGCAGCGCGAGGAAATAAGATGGCTCTTCGATAAGGATCGTATCACCGGGGTGGGTGAAGAGCGTGCAGATCTGGTCCAGCGCGTTCGAGATACCGTTGGTGATGAACAGGCGGTCGGCTGTCACTGGAAACCCGAAGCCTTCCGCAAGAAAATTGGCGAGCGCCAGCCGGAAATAGCCGTCGCCCTGCTCAGCACCGTATTGTAAAAAATAAGGATCGTTCTGCGAGAAGCGGGTTTCCGCTGCCTCTCGCAGCAGGGCAAGCGGCAGGAGCGAAAACGGCGGGTCGCCGACGCCCAGGTCAATCACACCGGGCGGGATATTCACCTGCGAGGTAGGGAGCGGGGTGGTCATGCGGACAAGTATAGTTGAAATCTGTTGACTCTTATGAATCCATCTCGGCAAGGCGGGCAGAGGCAGGTGAGAATCCTGCCAAGAGTCGGATGGATGAAAAACGATCACCCCTTCGGGCAGTCAGAAATCACTGCCCTTTTTTATTCCCTGCTGCGCTATAATCGGAGCAACTCTATCCAATACCCTGTTCAATCCGGAGAACCATGCCCAGACGCAAGTCCTCCAGCCTGCCCCTTCCCCCCGAAGATATTATTAAGGATTACCGCCTCGCTTATCAATCACGCCAGGCCTCCATCATCGGGAGGCGCGAAGTGCTCTCGGGCAAAGCCAAATTTGGCATTTTCGGCGACGGCAAGGAGATCGCCCAGCTTGCCATCGCGCGCGCCTTCCGCAAGGGGGACTGGCGCTCCGGCTACTACCGCGACCAGACCTGGATGTTTGCGCTCGGTGTGCTGGACTTCAGCGCGTTTTTTGCGCAGCTCTACGCCCATACCGATTTGGCATTCGAACCCGCCACCGGTGGGCGCTGTATGAACGGTCATTATGTCTCGCGCTATATCAACCCGGATGGCTCGTGGCGCAATCAGACCGAAATGTTTAATGTTGCGGCGGATGTCTCTCCGACCGCAGCGCAGATGCCGCGCGCGGTCGGGCTGGCATACGCGTCGCGCCTGTATCGCGAACTCGAGTCGCTGCAGGATCAGACACAATTCTCCCAGCACGGTGACGAAGTGACCTGGGCGACCATCGGCAACGCCTCCACCGCGGAGGGGCTGTTCTGGGAGTCGGTCAATGCCATCGGCGTGCTCAAAGCCCCCGCCGTCATCAGTATCTATGACGATGGCTACGGCATCTCGGTCCCCAACCAGTTCCAGATGGTCAAGGAAAACATCGGCGCGATCCTAAAAGGCTTCGAGCGCGACGCCTCGCTCCCCGCCGGGCAGGCTGACCGCGGCTACGATCTGTACACGGTGCGCGCCTGGGACTATCCCGCGCTCTACGAGACGTATCAGGCGGCGGCGGAGACCGCCCGCGTCTATCACATCCCCGCCCTGGTGCACGCCACCGAAATGACCCAGCCGCTCGGTCACAGCACCAGCGGAAGCCACGAACGCTATAAATCTCCCGAGCGTCTCAAGTGGGAGAAGGCATTCGACGGCCTCCGCAAGATGCGCGCGTGGATGATCGCCAGCGGCATCGCCACTGAGGAACAATTGACAGCCTGGGAAGCTGAAGACGCCCAGGCGATCGAAGACATCCGCAAAACCGCCTGGGAGGCTTTCAGCGCGCCCCTGCTCGCCGAGCGCCAGCATGTCCTGGGCATGCTGGCTGAGGTCGCGACGATCTCCCGCCACGCCGATGAACTCGCAGCGATCCAGGCGCGCCTGGCTGCTGTGCCGAGCCCTGTGCGCCGCGACCTCCACATGTCTGTGCACGAAGTGCTGCGCATCCTGCGGGATGAGGCCAGCCCGTCCAAGAACAGACTGATGGAGTGGAAGCATGACGAGGACGCCCGGAACGAGACCCGCTACGGGTCACTTCTCTACGCTCAAGGGATTTACTCGGCGCTGACTCCCCTGGTGGTTGCTCCGCGTTATTCCGATAAATCTCCCACGCTGATGGGCTTCGAGGTTATAAACGCCGCCTTTGATGCCATGCTCGCGCGCGAACCGCGCCTGATCGCCTTCGGCGAGGACGTGGGCAAAATGGGCGACGTGAACCAGGGCTTCAAAGGCATGCAGGAAAAATATGGTGTGTTGCGTGTCTCTGACACGGGCATCCGCGAAGCGACCATCCTCGGCCAGGCGATTGGCATGGCGATGCGCGGGTTGCGACCGATCTGTGAAATCCAGTATCTGGATTATCTGTTGTATGTGCTGGAACTGATGAGCGATGATCTGGCCACGCTCCACTGGCGTACGGCGGGCGGGCAGAAAGCGCCCGTCATCATCCGCACACGCGGGCACCGCCTCGAGGGAATCTGGCATTCCGGTTCGCCGATGGCGGGGATCATCCATCTGGTGCGGGGCATGCACGTCCTGGTCCCGCGCGACATGACCCGCGCCGCAGGTTTTTACAACACGCTGCTTAAATCCGACGATCCCGCCCTGGTGGTCGAAGTGCTAAACGGCTATCGCTTGAAAGAGCGCCTGCCCGATAACATCGGCGAGTTCACCGTGGCGCTGGGCGTGCCCGAGATTCTGCGCGCGGGCTCCGATGCGAGCATCGTGACCTATGGTGCCTGCTGCCGAATTGCGCTCGATGCTGCCGAGAAGCTGTCGAAGGCGGGTATCGAGGCCGAGGTGATCGACGTGCAGTCGCTGCTGCCGTTTGACATTCACAGTACAATCCTCGAGTCGCTCAAAAAGACGAGCCGCATCCTGTTTGTGGATGAAGATGTGCCCGGCGGCACGACAGCATATATGCTGCAGGAAGTGCTGGAGAAACAGGGCGGCTACGCCTGGCTAGATTCCGCGCCGAGAACATTGTCCGGCACTGCCCACCGCCCCGCGTACGGCTCAGATGGCGATTACTGGTCCAAACCGAATGCAGAGACCATTTTTGATGCAGTCTATGAGATGATGCACGAGGTGTCGCCTGCGGAGTTCCCAAAAATTCTCTAACCACTAAGGATACAAAGATGCACAAAGTAGATCTTTGTGTTACCTGGTGTCCTTTGTGGTGAATAAAAGGAGTTGCTCATGCCGACCAAAGTCCTTGTCCCTAGATTGGGCGAAGGCGTTGAGGAAGTGACCATCACCAAGTGGCTCAAGCAGGAAGGTGACTCAGTCAAAGAGTTGGAACCTCTGCTGGAAGTGAATACGGACAAGGTGGATACCGAAATCCCTTCGCCGGCAACGGGTGTGGTGCTGAAACTGGTATTACCCGAGGGTACTCCCGCCAGGGTGGGCGAAATACTGGCGTTCATCGGGAAACCTGGCGAGAGCACCGACACGTTGGTTGACAGCGGTAAGCCAGAAGGGACCCGAGAATTGCCCGCTGAAGCACGTCCGCAAGCCAGCCTCAGTTCCCAACTCCCAGCGGGAAATCGGGATTTGGGTTTCATCTCCCCCGTTGTTTCGAAAATGGCTGCCGAGCATGGGGTTAATTTGCAGCGGGTGAAGGGAACCGGCCTCGGCGGGCGCATCACCAAAAACGATGTGCTGGCGTTTATTCAAAAAGGTGGATCAGGGGGTCTGGAAACGGATCACGCAGTGGCGTCCCCAACGGTAATTCCACAACAGGGCGACCAGCTCATCAAGCACTCCACCATCCGCAAATCCATCGCCGAACATATGGTGACGAGCAAGCGCATTTCCCCGCACGTGCTGACCGTCATGGAGGCGGATATGAGCAGGGTCGCCGCGCACCGCGCAGCCAGCAAAGAGGCCTTTGGTCGGGATGGCGTCAACCTGACTTACACGGCTTATTTTGTGGCGGCGATTGCAGCGGGCTTGAAGGCGTATCCGATGACCAATTCATCCTGGAGCGATGAAGGCGTCCTTGTGCATAAAACGGTGAACATTGGCATGGCGACCTCGCTGGGCGAGGAGGGTTTGATCGTGCCGGTCATTAAGGGTACGGATGGGCTGTCGCTGCTCGGCATTGCGCGTGCCGTCAATGACCTCTCCAGCCGGGCGCGTGCCAAAAAACTCCAGCCGGATGAAGTCAGGGGCGGGACATTCACCCTCACCAATCACGGGGTGAGCGGGTCGCTGCTTGCCATGCCCATCATCAACCAGCCGCAGTGCGGCATCCTCGGGGTGGGCGCGATGCAGAAACGGGCGGTGGTCATTACTGCCGAAGGCGGTGCAGGCAGTGACGCCATCGCCATCTGCCCGATGGTGTATCTCTCATTCGTGTTCGACCACCGCATCCTGGACGGCGCCTCGGCGGACTCCTTTCTGGCAAAGGTCAAAGAAACCCTGGAGAACTGGGCGTGAGTGATATGAAGTACTGCCCTCTTTGCGGTCGTCCATTAAAGACTACCGATGTGGCTGGCCGGGAGCGGCTGGTCTGTTCTGCGGAATGCGGTTATGTGTTCTGGGATAATCCCGTGCCGGTGGTGGCAGCCATCGTCGAACTGGGCGATTCGGTTGTGCTGGTCCGCAACAAAGAATGGCCGGAGAGATTCCACGGCATCGTGACCGGTTTCCTTGAGAAAGATGAATCGCCTGAAAGCGCCATCCTGCGTGAACTGAAAGAAGAACTGAGTCTGGCGGGGGAGATCGTCGGGTTCGTTGGGAATTATGCGTTCTTCCAGAAGAACCAGGTCATTCTGGCATATCATATCAAGGCTCATGGTGAAATCGTTCTGGGGGATGAACTGGCAGCGTACAAACTTGTTCCACCCTCCGAGTTGCGGCCATGGTCGCTGGGTACCGGTCCAGCCGTGAGGGACTGGCTGGAGAAACGTGAGATCAAATCATAAGGAAGGGAACTCGAAGATGATGGACCAGGCAAAAGACCATGCAGGCATCAGGATCCATCCGCCCGTGTTGATGGTGATCCACCTCGCGGCGGCCCTCCTGCTCGGATGGCTGGTTCCGATGCCCCTGCCTGTGCCGGTGTTTGTGTACGCCACCGGGTGGATCGTGGTGATTCTGGGTCTGGGGGTCGCATTCGGCGGATTGCGCCAGTTGATCCTGGCGCACACCTCCCCTGACCCCCACGCACCAACGACTCGCGTGGTGACGACCGGTGTCTATCGCTTTACACGCAACCCGATTTATGTTGGTTATTTATGCGTGCTGATTGGTATTCCACTTATTTTTGGAAACTACTGGGGATTGGTGCTCAGCCCGCTGCAGGTGGTTTTATTCAACCGGTTGATCATACAGCGCGAAGAGGCGTACCTGTCCGTGAAATTCGGGACGGAATACCTCGAATACACACAAAAGGTCAAGCGGTGGTTGTAAACTCGCAGTGAGCGAGATGATGGATATCTTTTTTCGTTTGTATCCTCTGCGGGCGTAGTAAAATTGCAGGGTTCGAACTAAATCTTCATCGGGAGAAATACCCCGATTTTCTACAGAGTACTCTGTAAAGGAGAGTTGTGATGGCGGAAACCTATGATGTTGTGGTGATCGGCGCAGGGCCGGGCGGGTACGTGGCTGCCATCCGTGCAGCGCAGTTGGGATTGAAGACCGCGGTCGTTGATAAGCAGTGGCTGGGCGGTGTGTGCCTTAACGTGGGCTGCATCCCGTCCAAGTCGCTTTTGAAGAATGCCGAAGTGGCGCATACCCTGCGTGAGCGCGGCAAGGAATTCGGCTTCTCGTTCGATAATCTAAAGTTGGATTTCAGCGTGGCGGTCAAGCGCTCGCGGCAGGTGTCCGACCGGCTGGTGAAGGGTGTCGGCTTCCTGATGAAGAAGAACAACATCACGGTGCATATGGGCACGGCAAAACTGGCCGCGAAGGATACTGTGGCAGTCACGGACAAAGACGGCAAACTGATCGAATTGAAGGCGAAAAACATCATCGTTGCCACCGGTGCCAGCGCAGCGGTGCCGGGCGCGTGGAAAGTAGACGGTGAGAAGGTGGTGACTTACTGGGAAGCGATCCTGCAGGAGAGCCTGCCCAAATCTGTGATCGTGATCGGCTCGGGCGCGATCGGCGTGGAGTTTTCCACGGTGTGGAATTCCTACGGTGCGGAGGTGACCATCGTCGAGATGCTGCCGCGCATCGTGCCGCTGGAGGATGAGGAGATCAGTTCCGAATTGGATAAGGCGTTCAAGAAGCGCGGCATCAAGACCCTTGTCGGGCACAAAGTGGAAGCGGTCGAAGCGACCAAGACCGGGGTCAAAGTCACGGTATCGACAGACGGGCAGAACAAGGTGCTGGAGGCGGACCAGGCGCTGGTGGCGATCGGCTTCCGTCCCAACTCCAAAGGGCTGGGACTCGAGGAGGTCGGCGTCAGGATCAATGAGCGCGGGTTTGTCGAGATCGATGAAAAGATGCAGACCAATGTCCCGGGCATCTGGGCGATCGGAGATGTGACCGGCAAACTGATGCTGGCGCATGTCGGGTCGGCGATGGGGATTGTGTGCGCCGAGCACATTGCCGGGCACGAGACCGTGACGCTCGATTACGAGATGATGCCGCGTGCCACCTACTGCCAGCCGCAGGTCGCATCGTTCGGGCTGACCGAGGCGCAGGCTAAGGAACGCGGCTTTACGGTGAAGATTGGGCGCTTCCCTTTCCAGGCGAACGGCAAGGCGCTCGGTCTGGGCGATTATGCCGGCTGGGTCAAACTGGTTGTGGATGAGAAGTATGGCGAAATCCTGGGGGCGCATATGATCGGCCCGGAAGTGACCGAACTGCTGCCCGAGCTGACTCTGGCGCACATGCTGGAACTGACCCCGCACGAGATCGCGCGCAACGTGCACGCCCACCCGACCCTCTCCGAGGTGCTGATGGAAGCGGCGCATGGCGCGGAGGGACAGGCAATCCATATTTAGAGTTTCTGAACAACGAGTGGTTTAAAGCACAGCCCCGCGGCTTCTCGCGGGGCTTTTTTCACAGATGAACGGCGGCTGTATAATGATAAGCATTGGTGGCATTACTTTAATCTAGGCGTGGAAGTGATCACGGTGTAGGAGGATTATGCCATACAGCGAGCCGGTTTGCCTGGGTCTCGACGTGGGTGGAACGAAAATATTGGCCGGGATAGTCAGCGCAGAAGGCAAAATCTTGCATTCGCAGCGTTTCCCGATGGACAGGACCAGTCAGGCCAGCACGCTTGCCAGCCTCCATGCTGCCTTGTCAGGTTTTCTGCCAACCTGGAATCGTGAGCCGCCACGTGCAGTGGGCATTGGCCTGCCTGGGCACATTGACCCCCTCAACGGTATTTGGGTGCAAGCCATGAGCCTGCCCATCGGTCAGCCAATCGCACTTGCCGCGCAAATTCAAGCCCAATACGGCCTGCCCGCTGCGCTGGATAACGATGTCCACGCTGCCACATTGGCCGAACTGCGTTGGGGCGCGGGCCGCGAAATGAACAACTTTCTCTATCTCAACGTCGGCACCGGGCTGGCCGTGGGCATTGTCGCCAACTCCCAGCTTGTGCGCGGCGCAGCCAATTATGCGGGCGAAATCGGCCACATGCGCGTCGAGCCAGATGGCGAACAGTGCGTCTGCGGGCAGCGAGGCTGTCTCGAAACGCTGGCTTCGGGAGGCGGCATTCTGGCGCAGGTGCGGAAAAGGCTGCCGGAAACCCCGGATTCGACTCTCGCCAAAATGGATGGGAGCAAGCTGACAGCCAAATCCGTTTTTCAGGCGGCAGCGGAGACGAACGACCCGTTGGCTGTGTTCGTGACCAACCGGGCGGTCCGCGCCTTGGGCGTGGCTCTGACCAACCTGGTCAATCTCCTGAACCCCGAAAAAATTGTCTATGGCGGGGGCGTGGTCAGCGACGGCTGGCTGATGGCACAGGTAAACGACTTTATACAGGCCAATGCGCTGCCTGTAGCCCGCCAATCCTTAACCGGGGTTATCCCGTCGGTGTTAAACCCCGAACAAGTGGGCTTGCTCAGTGCGGCCAGCCTGGCCTGGGCCTCCATCGAAAAGGGATAACATGAGCGAACATCCGATGATTCAAAATATTCTTTTGCTGGCCCAACCTGATTTGTGGCAGCACAGCATGGACTTGGGCGAAAAATCCGTGGGCGAATGGCTCAGGGGCCGCCAGCGGGATTTTGAGCGTGTCTATTTCGTGGGGCATGGCTCGTCGCTGTATAACGGACAGGTGGGAAAATATCTCGTTGAGCACATCGCTGGAATCCCTGCAGAGGCGATACCGGCTTTTTCCTTTGCATCCTACGCTGAGACAAAGCTGCTTGGACCGAAAACGCTCGTGGTTGGGATTTCGACCACCGGTGGGACAAAATCAGTCGTCGAAGCCTTGGCGAGGGCGCGCGCAGAGGGGGCTCCGATCCTGACGATCACTGCCCATGATGGGACACCCATCAGCGAGGGAGTGGAGGCCACCATCTTAAGTGGTGGTGAAGCGGATACGATTTCGGTCAAGACCAGTTCGTATGTGCTGGCGATCGTCTCAATCATTACGTTGGCGCTGGGCCTGGCAGGGGCGGGAGAGGCTGTTCGGGATGAATGGCGGCAGCAGGTACGGGAAGCAGGCGCGGGTGCGGCCAATTTTCTAACTCGCCAGCGTGGAGAAATCCAATCGCTGGCGGGAACTTTTGCGTCAGCGTCCAGAGTTTTCGTCGTCGGCAGTGGGCCTAATCTAGGTACGGCGGGAGAGGGCGCGCTGAAGGTGATTGAGATGGCTAAAATGCATGCCGAGGCGCAGGAACTGGAGGACTTTTTCCACGGGCGGCTGCGCGAGGTGGACCAGGTCAACCCAATGTTCTTCATTGCGCCGGGAGGGCGGACCAGCGCACGTGTGCTCGATTTATTGACTGTGATGAAGCACGTCAGGTCGCCGTCGGTGGTGCTGACCGATGTCATCACACCCGGAATTGCTGAACTGGCAACACATGTAATCAAAATGCCAGTGACCCTGAATGAGTTTGCCACGCCATTGGTGTATATCATTCCACTGCATCTGTTTGGATACGAAATGGCGCTGGTGCGCGGCTATGACCCGAATGTGCGCAGATATAATATTGTGCCGCAGAATGTGTGCTATGGAGATAAATTGTAAACAGTGTCATCGCAAGGAACTGCAAAGCAGCGACGTGGCGATCTCCAATTTACAGAATTTGCTAACCTTTGGGAGATTGCTCACCTGCACTCCCCGGCACTTGCACCCGGGGCAAGTGTGCAGCGCAGGTGCAAGTGTCACTTGCTAAAACCGCTCATTCGCAATGACACATCGTAGAAAAGGAGAAACCCATGACTGAACTTTTTCGCGTTGGGGGTATTGGGACGGGACGTGTTTTTCACGATGCACATGTACCAGTCTTTGTGGGGCGCGCCGATGTGCAACTGACGGCGCTTTACGACTCGAACCGGGCCGCCGCCGAGCGGGCGCGCGACCATTACCTGGAACTGCGCAAACAGGCTTTTCCCAACGAACAGAACCCGGAGATTGCGATCTGTAAATCGGCGGAGGAACTGCTCAAAAAGGTGGACATGGTGGACATTTGCACTACTGTTCGCTATCACGCTTACTACGCGGCGCTGGCGCTGGCGGCAGGCGTCCATACCATGACTGAGAAACCCTTTGCGCGCACCTGGTGGGAAGCCAATCACGTGGTCGAAGTGGCGAAGGCGTCGAAAGCCTTTTTCCAGTTGAATGACGACAACGTTTTTATCCCGCGTTACCAGGCCATCCGGCATGTGATCGAAAGCGGGATGATTGGTGAGGTGCAGAATATTTGGATTGCGCGCGGTTATCCCGGTTCGGACCGCCCGGGCTGGTTCTGGACGCCCATTGAAGCGGGTGGAGGCTGTATCTTTGATTACGGTTCACACGCCGTGGCTTCGACCTGGTTCCTGCTCGGTTACGACAAAGTGCCGGTCGAAGTGCGCTCGCTGGGGATTGAGTGCCGCAACCGCACACGCCCCATCGATGGATGCCTGCGCTCGATTGAGATTGACGATGATGCTCACTTTAAAATCCGCTATCTCAACCCGGAAAACGGTGACTGGGCAACGGTAAACATTGAAGCCACCTGGACCTGGCCGGATTGGTCTGACAATGGCAGCGATGTGCGGGGCTTTATCGATGTGCAGGGCAGCCTGGGTGCGGTGACTGGCTTTGTCAACGAAAACGACGAGGACTTCCTGAAAGTGACCCGCCGCGGCTTTGGCGAGCGCCTGCTACCGATTGAAAGTGCCCACACCGAAGAAGTCTCCTTCCGCGACGAGATTGCCAACTTCATCGAGTCGGTACGCGCCGGGAAACAGTCCATTCTCAATGTGGAGGTGGCGGCAACGGTCATCCGCTCCATCAACTGCGCGCAGCTTTCTGAACTGCACGGACGGGTCAGCGTGACGGCCAAAGACCTGGAAACTTGGAGCAAGAAAATCGCCAAAGATGCCGCCAGCCCGTGGGAAGCAGGGGATCGGATTGCGGTGGCGATCAACGAGCCGCACCGTGCAAAGTAAAAACGTGTGTCGAAATTATCAGTTGTACTGAGGAGAGCGTGGATAGAAACAGTTACGCAGTTTTAAAGAGTGTAGGCGTATTCCCCACACGCGGGGAGATGAACCGCTGTTGCAGATGGTCATGGCGTTGGTGATGCGGGGGAAGTTGACTCTATCAGTATAATAGAGTCAACCAGAGGAGAGAAAGATTATGGCGGACGAAAAGAAATATACCGAAGCCGATGTCCACCGCTTTTTTGCCGTCCATTTCCACAGCAAAACGTGGGAACTGCTCGACAAACCCGAGCGCACGGCTGTGGAAAACGAGTGCCTGGCAGATTATGCCCACGCCTCGCTGGCGCACTGGCGCGTGGCCGGGACCGCTGTTCACTATCAGCGCGGGGTCTGGCTACTGTCGCGTGTCTACGCGGTGCTCGGGGAGCCCGAGCTTGCCCTGTGGTACGCACGCCGCGTGCTCGAATTAACCGAGGAGCACCAGGCGGAGCTGGAAAAATTCGACTTCGCTTTTGCCTATGAATGTATAGCGCGCGCCCATGCACTGTCCGGGAATATGGTCGAGGCGCAACTCTACCTCAAGTCCGCACAACAGGCGGGGGAAGAGATCGAGGAAAAGGAAGAACGGGATGTGTTCTTCACCGAATTGAACGGCGGAGATTGGAATGATGTGAAGTGATTTCAGTCGGGGTTCGGGGTAATGAAAGCGACGACAGGTTTGCCTATCGTCGCTTTTTGTTGCCATGGATCGCAGAGTGGTTTAAGCCCGGATCATTGTCAACAGCATCTTAAATTGCTTGAGCGCCTTAACCGCGTGCGGTTCGTTCGCCGGCATCACGATGGCTTCGCCGGACTTGAGGGTGAAGGGTTTGCCTGAAATGCGAATCTGCACTTCGCCCTCCAGCACATGGACCAGCGCGTCGAAAGGCGCGGTATGTTCGCTCAATTCCTGCCCGACGTCAAAGGCAAAGAGCGTTACATTTCCCGCGTCTGCTTTGACAATCTGGCGGCTGACGACGGCGCCCTCCTGGTAGGAAATCAGTTCGGCAATGGATAAGACTTGAGATGCAGGAGTGGCGGCCATGGTTATTTAACCTCCAGCGAATACACGGCGGGTTCTCGCGTGAAGCGTGTGGTGCCGGTCACCACCAGCACCGCCGTATCTCCGCTTTGCAGGTCAAGCGGGACATCGGCTACGTTTTCGGAGTTCAGTGTCACAGGTGTGACCGTGGTCTCACCGTTGCTTTTCTTGACGATCAGCGCGAGGCGGAAGGTCTGCGGCAACACATTCTCGACCCGCGCAAAGCCCGCTGCTTCCCAGCCGCCGTTGTCGTTCTCAAAATCAGTGGAATAATTGACAGCCGGGACCGA
>JBGPQJ010000052.1:0-17538 GCA_041488995.1 Anaerolineae bacterium | reverse complement strand
TTTCGACAAATTTTGCGATATTTTCCATCGCCTTTGATCTGGTCGTCGTGACGCTGTCATTATGGGGAGTGAACCAGCTGCGTCCCCTTCTCAATGCTTTACCCTTTACAAAACCGATCCCTGCCCCGCCGCCCATTCCAATCCAGATGTATTTCACTTTTCCATTGGTCTGGGTCGTGATCATGCTGGCTTTTTCGGTCTATGACGGGCGCAAGAACATTCGCATCGTGGATGAATTCGCCAACCTGACCCTGGGTTCGTTGTTGTCGGGCATCACCCTGGCAGGCATCCTTTACCTGACCTACCGCGATACATCCCGAATTACTTTCCTGGTCTTTTTTGTGATCACTTATCTCCTGCTGGTCTTATGGCGGGTGGTGGTCCGTCTTCTTTATCGACGGCGCAACGAGCAAGAGGGTTCTTTTACCAGGGTACTCATCATAGGAGCCGGTCCGGTCGGCAGAGAGATCGAAACCCGAATACAGGAGCATTCCCACCTGGATGTAGTGTTGTCCGGATTTCTCGATGATGATGCCCAGAAGCGTGACGATCACCCTGATATTCTAGGGACTCTGGATGATATTCGCAAAGTTATTCAAGAAGACCATGTTACGGATGTTGTTATTGCGCTGCCGACCCGGGCTTTTGAAAAAGTGAACAGTCTGGTCAAACAGCTCGACGATCTGCCAGTCAAAGTATGGATCGTCCCTGATTATTTCAGCCTGTCACTGCACCACACCGAAATGCACGACTTTCTCGGCATTCCCATGCTCGATCTGCGCGCGGCTGCTTTGACCGAATTTCAGCGCATGATCAAGCGCATTTTCGACCTGGTCATTACACTGCTCATCATGATACTTGTTCTGCCGATAATAGCTTTGATTGCCCTGGCGATCTGGATCGAGGATGGGAGACCCATTCTATTCTCCCAGCAACGCGTCGGCGAAAACGGCAGGTTATTCACCATATATAAATTCCGCACCATGGTGCGCAACGCGGAAGCTCTCCAGAGACAGGTCGAAACAGTGGACACTCAGGGAGAACTGATCCACAAAACCAGGCACGACCCGCGCATCACCCCCCTGGGGCGTTTCCTGCGGCGGCTGAGCCTGGATGAGCTGCCGCAATTCATTAACGTTCTGCGGGGGAGCATGAGCCTGGTCGGGCCGCGCCCGGAGCTGCCGTACCTGGTGGAACTCTACAAACCCTGGCAGCGGAAACGCTTTTCTGTTCCGCAAGGCATCACCGGCTGGTGGCAGATCCATGGCCGCAGCGACAAGCCCATGCATTTGCACACCGAGGATGATCTGTATTACATTCAGAACTACTCGATATGGCTGGATATCCAGATACTCATGCAAACAATGTGGATCATCCTACGCGGCAAAGGAGCGTATTGATGAATACATTTGTCAAGAAAGAACAAAATTTTTCGCTATCTGGTTTTCTGCCTCTGGTTGGTTACTTAATTGTGGTCTTTACTTTCTTTATTGTCATCTGGCGAATCTTGTTGTGGGATATCCTCAATCCTTTGATGTACACCAATATTAACCGCCTGTTGACCCTTCTAAATCTGCCCATAGTAGAATCCTATGTGCACATGACACCAATAGTTCGTTTCATGAGCCAATTGGTGATTATTGCGACGGTATTGATCCTCGGTATAAAAAGTGAACTTGTCAGGCGTAAAGAGTTTTGGCTGATGAGTATTCCCCTACTGGGAATCCTGATCATTTCCATAAGTTCGCAGTTCTGGTCGGTCGTTGTCTCATCAACCATCAAGCGTTCCTGGTTCCTCCTTGCATCAGCGATGGGAGGAATTTATATTGGATTTGAATTTAAGAGAGCCAGGATCATGTGGCTTTTTGAAGCCCTTTCCGTTCTGTTTGTATTATTGAGCTTTGCAATGGTTCTTTTCTACCCCAGTAAAGGTATTATGACTTTCGATACGCCGGGGGCATGGCGAGGCCTTTTCGATTATAAGAGCTTCGCAGGTGAAATGATTGCTTTTGCCAGTATTATGTTTCTTTTTAGACTGGCGAATTTCAAGAACGAGCGGTGGTTTATCCGGCTGTATTCGTTCCTGTTTCTCTTGCTTTCAATGTATTTTCTTTACAAGACTCGCAACGCAACCGCATTGGGTTCCTTTGCCGTTGTAGTCGGTGCTTTTGTGTTAGGTCTTCTGTTTATCAAATGGGGGCGATTGCTTAAACCGGTCCATTGGTTGATATTGGTCGCAGTAAGTGTATCCATTCTTCTCGCTTTGTGGTTTGGTAAAGATGCATTGTTTGGCTTATTAGGGCGCACTGCCTCACTCACGGGCAGAGTACCCTTATGGACGGCACTGGTGCCATTTATTAAACAACGCCTATATTTTGGATATGGCTTTGGTGAGGTTTTCTGGTATTCCCAATACCTTGCTGAATTCTGGAAAATCGCGCCCTGGAAAGCCGGGCTCGCGCACAGCGGGTATGTGGAAGCCATTCTTGGCACAGGCCTGGTCGGTTTCGTTTTCTGGGTTCTGTTCCTGATCGAGGTGGCTTATCTATCCTTGAGATATTTTATTGTCGAGCGCAGCCTCTACTCGCTTATTTTTTTCATCTGGTTCATACATGTAATATTGAACAACATCACTGAAAACCTGTTAGGCACTTACGAGGCTTTCAACTGGCTCTTACTGGTAATTTCGTTTGCCTTTTTATTCCGTGAGAGAATAGAGGTAAAACTCCTGCCTCCCGACAGCGTCCTTCAGAACTAACCATTAGAGCAAAACCCAGGCAGGTATCCCTCGCGCAGCATACTTGCAGGGGGAATTAAGGGGACAGCCTCCGAATCCGCGCCCCTCCCCCTCAAGCCTCGTTCAACAGTGCCACCCGTTTCTCCACCAGCCCCAGCGGGAGGAGGACGGCGCCTGCGCTGGCGATGCCGCCCAGCAGCAAACCCACCAGCTGTCCAGCCTCCGTTGGAAGGCCGAGCCAACCGGCTATCAGCGGGGGAACGATGAAAAGACCAAAGCATATTGCCAGGAAAAGTGTGCCGACCAGCATCCCCAGGCAGCCAACTGCCCGGTTCGTTTGCGACGGATTCTCCCAATCAAATTTCGCCCCGCGCGTGCCGAAAGCCAGGTAGATGCCGGTCAGGCCGGCCAGGATCATCCCCACCGCCAGCAGGCTGACGATGGCTGAAAACAAAGTGGCGCCTTTGAGGATCTGCAGGATCATCAGATAGACTGCGCAGAGCAGCAAAGACGGAAGATAACCGACCAGGAACTTGGCGGTCAGCAATTGTCGTGAGCTGACCGGAGCGGCCTTCAGCATCCAGTAGTTCTTGCCCTCCTGGGAAAAGGACACTCCCGCCAGGTTGGCGACCAGCATCCACCCCAGGAATAGCGCCAGAGCCACATCCCCGAAGACCATCAGGCTGTTCACCGAGCTCATGAACCAGGCAGGTGCTTCACCTCTGCCTTCCAATCCCTGTCCGCCGGACCTCAATAGGTTGACGGCATAGACCACCCCCAGGATCAACGGAGTTAATAGCCGCGAGATGTTGCGCAGGTCGCGGCGGTAGACCAGCAAATCTTTGACCAGGATGGCGCGGATCGGCGGGGGGATCAACCGCGTGAATGGGTTTTGCACTTTCTCCCGCGCAGCTTCACCCACGCGTGCCGCAGGTTTGCCTTTCGGCCTGCGGCGGTTGTTTTGCAGGTTGGACCAGCCGGTGTAGTACAGACGCTCGCTCACCCACAAGGAAACTGTGAAGACCAGGCCGGTTGCGATCAGCGTGGCTGTCAGAAGCCCCGCAGCATGAGCCCAGTCACTCTTGCCCAGCGCTACCAGCCCCTGCCCCGTCCAGGCCAGCGGCGACCAGGGCTGGTTGAATCGCCCGGTCATCTTCAGCATGCTGGTCATCTGCTGCTCATTGACATCGAAATTCACGAATCTGGCGGATTGTGAGAATATGAAGAAAAATGTCCCGACGATGAAGCCGAGCACCTCCGCCAGCCGGCGGGCCGGGACAAAGCGGGCGGCAACCATCACCATCAGGCTGGCCAGGGCTGCAGCGGTCAGTGAGATCAGCGCCAGCACCATCACGACGAACGGGTAATATAAAAAGTGATAATGACCGGAGATCCCCAGGCCGAACAGGATCGGCAGGGCGAACAGGCACATGATGCTGAAGTTTGGCAGCAATGCCTGTACCAGCTTGGAAATGAACACCGCCCGGACCGGGAGCGGAGCGCTCATCAGAAAGTCCATATCCCCCGCAAGATACAGCGCCTGCAGCAATAAACCGAAACTGGTGAAAAGGATGCCCAGCGCAGCCACGCTCACCAGCATGGTGGGGATGCCTTCCAGGAACGGCGTGGTGTTCCCGATATAGCGCGACAGATCCGGTGAACGCAACAGAGTAAGCAGGGATACGCTCAGGAACAGGATAAAACCAAGGAAAAACAAGATCCCCAGAGCAGCAAAGAGATAGCCGATCTTTCTGCCGGTTTTTGCACGGCGAAAACCGTTCACCTGGATCACCAAACGCAAACGCAGCAGCCTCCAGACGCTCACCCACAGACCCGGTTCGTGGAATGTCATGGAGCCAGCGGTCATTTCAACACCTCGGCGATCTCGGCATCCTCGGCTCCGCCCGTCAGGCTGAGGAAGATATCCTCCAGGCTGCTTTCCCCCTGCCCGAGCCGGCGCAGTTCATCCATCGTGCCGGCTGCGATCAGCCTGCCCTTGTTGATGATGCCGATGCGGTCGCACATGTTCTGGGCGATCTCCAGGATGTGGGTGGAAAGCATCACCGACGCACCGCGGTCCGCCATCTGGCGCAGGATATCCTTGATTAGACGCGCAGACTTGGGGTCCAGGCCCATGGTCGGTTCGTCCAGGACCAGCACGCGGGGATCGTGAACCAGGGCGGCTGCCAGCGAGGTCTTCTGCTTCATGCCGTGGCTGTAGGAGTCGGTCGTATCGTCCGCGGCTTCCATCAGGCCGAACAGGCGCAGCAGTTCCTCCGAGCGGCGCAACATCTGATCCCGATCCAGGCCATACAGATCGCCGACGAATCGCAACAACTCGCGGCCAGTCAGTTTGGCATACAAGTTCGGTTCATCCGGCACGTAACCGCACGCCGCCTTGGCCTGCAAGGGCTGCAGGACGACATCATAGCCGCCCACTTTTGCAATCCCAGCACTGGGCCGCAACAGGCCGACGATCATTTTGATGGTGGTGGTTTTTCCCGCCCCATTCGGACCCAGGAAACCAAAGATCTCCCCTGCGTTGACCTGGAAACTGACATCGTCCACCGCCAGTTTATCTCCGTAGCTTTTTACGAGATGAGATGTTTCAATTAAGGCATTTGATTCTGGCATATAAACCTCCAACGGCCTGACCTGATCCCATTATAACAAGTCCAAAGTTTCAGGGATCAAGCCTTTGAGAGATTGAAGACCTTGCTCGAGTGATTTCAATCAGGGTACGAGGATGATTTTCCCGCCCTGCCAGGGCCATCACCCCACCCCTTATGCAGCCGCTCCGGCAATCTCGTCTCCCACTCCCAGCGTGCCGGACGGCGGGACAAATCCATTCTGGACGATCTCGATCCCGGCGCTCTTCAGGAAATTCATGGCGTTCTCATCCACCCGGTAAGCCAGGTTGTAAACCAGCCGGGTGATGCCGGCATTGATCAGGACCTTGGTGCAGTTAATGCAGGGCAGATGGGTCACGTAGCAGGTCGCCCCCCGGGTGGAGACGCCGTGCAGCGCCGCCTGGATGATGGCGTTGGTCTCCGCGTGGATGGTGCGCACGCAGTGGCCATCCACCATCAGGTGTCCCACTTCATCACAGTGGTCCAGCCCGGCCGGGGAACCGTTGAAGCCGGTGGTCAGGATGCGCTTCTCCAGCACCAACACGCAGCCCACAAAAGCGCGGTCGCAGGTGCTGCGCTCCGAGACAGCATAGGCAATCTTCATGAAGTACGAATCCCAATCTGGGCGCATAGGTGTTCCTCCGGGGAAAGTCTGATGGATGCTGGCAAAGATTATACATCAGGGTTTTTTCCCTGCCAGCCTGATTATTTCCTCTTCCTGTGAAACAGTTTATTTAAAATTAATACATTGAACCCCTGATGACCATGGGCTCAGGCATTTGTTCAACCGCTACTTATCAATAAGACGGGTTCGAATGGGAGATCTCCAGGTCGTTGACCCGGATGAAGCGCGGGATGATCACCGCGGTGGGATTGCGCGCGCTGTAGCTCATAGAGGTGTTGTTCACCACCTGCGACTTGGTCATCCAGGCCACCTTGTCTCCGAAGATGTCCAGCAGGCTCTGAGTGATGCGAACGTTGTACGGCACAGCCACCGAGCCGTCCTTTTTCAGCAGGAGCGTGCCGAAGCGCGAGCTGGCGGTGATGATGCCCTTGGACGGGTTCACAATGTTCATGTAATGCAGGAAAGGGATGTACAGGAGATCTTTTTCACGCGGCAGCTTGACCAGCTCCGCCAGGGAGCCGGCATCCTTTTCACCGCCGCCCAGCACCAGGCTCTTGTGCATCACAGTATGCCCGGTGGGCTTAGCGCCAAATTCGTCGGCATCATCCTGGAACCACGCGAAGGACTTGAATACGCCGTTTTCGAAAATCGGGAAAGGCTTGCGGACAATGCCGGTCATGTCGCGCTTGAAAGGGAACGTCTCAATGCGTGTCGGGTCATCGATGAGCGTGAATTGGTCGGAGAAGACCTTCTGCCCGACCTGCTCCTCGCTCAGGAAGGAAAACCCGCGTTTCATCGAACCGCCGTTGAAACCAATCCAGTTCATCACGCTGAGCATATCGCCGGTGGCGGCGGAGCCAAAGACGATATCATAGCGGCCAAGGGGAAGCTGCAGGGCTTCATCCTTTTGGTAGCGGTCGAGCAAAAAGGTAAAGTCGCGCCGCAGGGCGGATGCATCCAGTTCAGCCTTCCTCTGGGCGGATTGTTCCGCGATGACCTCCCATTTCAATTTGGCATGCGACAGGACGGCGGTCACCTGCGCGTCGGAGGTGCGGAAATACTGGGTGTGCTCGGAGCGGGTGTTGATCTGGGCGATGGTGTTCGTCCCGTTCGAAAAGATTCCCGAGAGCTTGATGTCCTCCGTCTCGAGGCCTTGCGCTGCCTTGTTAAAGTATGCCAGCCGTTCCTCGTTGCTGATCCCGGCCAGCGCCGGGTCGAATCCGCTTTCGTCGGCAAAGGATTCGGTGAGGACCGGCACGGTCGGGTCGTAGTTCAGGGGCTGGGCATGTTTGACCATCTCGGCGGCGATATCCACGCTGTGCTTCATCTCATCCAACTTCGAAAGGTCGGTGATGAGTTCGTATTCCGCGCGTTTGCGGCCCTCATAAGCGGTGATGCTGATGCGGATGAGGTGCTCATTGGTGTTCAGTGAGATGGCCGAGTTGGCGAAGCGCATCAGGTAGCTGTCTTCTTCATGGTAAAGGACCGTGACCTCATATCCCTTCTCAAGTGCATACTTGCGCAATGCTGCCAGGGTCTGCAGGATTTTTTCCTTCATGGCTAATCTCCTATCCTGACATGGTCGAAGCGGCAGACCGGGACACCATGCCCCAGCTGCATGACCTGGTTCGGCTGTCCCTTGCCGCAGTTGTCCACGTACTGCACCTTCCAGGTGGACTTGTCCCCTACGGCGGAGAGCGAGTTGTAGAACTTCAAGGTCTCGCCCTTATACGTTGAATTCTTGACCACCCGGGTGACCTGGCCGTCGTTCACCAGCCAGCCGATCTCGGTTGCAAAGTGGAACTGCTCGCGGTTCGAGCCGATCGACCAGCTGCGTTCGCCATCCAGGATGATGCCTTTCTCGGTGTTGTGGACGATGTCATCCAGCGTGCCGTCAGAGCCGGGGTCGATGTTGATATTGGTCATGCGCTCGATGGGCACCCGGTAAAAGGACGTCGCCCGGTTCGCGCCGCCGCTGCCTTTGAAGATCGGCTTTCGGGCGCGGGCGTTGGCCTCCTCCACCATCTGGCGGCCGGTGATGGCACCGACCAGGATGCCCTTGTCGATCAGCAGGTTGTTCTGCGCCGGGACACCGTCGTCGTCGTAGCCGAAACTGCCCGGGGAGTTGGTCAGCGTGGCGTCGGCGCGGGCGGTCAGTTTGGGAGAGCCATAACGCAGCGTGCCGAAGTCGTTCAGGGTGACGAAAGAACCGCCGGCGTAGGCCAGTTCGTAGCCCAGGATGCGGTCCAGCTCCAGGGCGTGGCCGATGGTCTCGTGGGTTTGCAGGAACATGATGCCGGGCAGCAGGATGACCGAACGGTCCTCCTTGGGACAATCGTCCGCAGCCAGCACCTCGTTCAATTCTCTGACGAGGCGGGCGGCGTTCTCGCTGAACATTTCCCGGTCGATACTCTCCCACCCGCGGCTGTCGCCCACCCGCCCGGGGAGGAACTTGCGCTCGTGCATGACGCCCTGCGCATCCAGGCCGGTGACCCGCAGGGAAGGGAAGACTTCGGTGATGGTCTTCTCGATTTCACTGCCTTCCGAGTCGACGAAGATGATCTGCTTGCGCATGAACATCATCTCGCTGATACGCTGGAAGACTCCCGGCTGGTTGAGTTTCTCGTCCATCTCCTTCAGGAAGGCGACTTTGTCAGCCAGCGCGACCTCGAAAGGGTTTTCGCGGCACGGGCTTTCGAAGGCAGCCTGGATGGCGTCCTTTTCCGCCAGGCGCACCGGGAATGTGACCCGCTCGGCAGCCACCCGGCTGTTGTCAAATGCCTTGTCGAACAGGGCGTCCACATCGCTCAGGTCGGACGAGGCGGAAAAACCCCAGGCGCCCTTGTAGAGCACGCGCACACCCAGGCCGCTTTCCCGGGCAGAGGTGGTGTTCTTGAGATTGCCGTTCCACATCATCAGGTAATTGGCTTCCTCGAATGGATACCAACGGGCATCCACATAGGTGGCGCCCTTGGACTTGATGCGTTCGATCTGTTGTTGGATCTGCTTTAACATTCCAGACTCTCCTTTTCCGAATTTCTAAACGATTAATATCATTCCACTTGCATTGATTCTACACGCTCTTCAGGAACTTGGAGTGAACGGATTGGGATCATCATTGAGAAGAAACAATCTTCCTGCCCGTCATCTTGTCTGTTCGGGACGGAGCCGTTTATCTTCATGGAAGCACTTTGCTTCTCGCGTGCTACAATACAATTGGAGGGATGAATGGCCAAAATACCCTTGCAATTCCTGGGGGGAATGGCAATTAGCCTGCTGGCTGTCCTCTTAGTCGGGTGTACGCCCCCGATTCCCACGCCGGCGCCTCCGGTGATGATCATCACAGCGCTCCCGCCGGATTACACCCGTCCAATCCCGCCCACGCTCACCCCTGACTTGATTCCGGACCTGAGTTGCTCCCAGGATAGCGACTGCGCCTTCGCCTACCGGACCGACCGCTGCTGTCCTTGCGGTGCGATCTATAACCGTGAACAGGTGGAGAACACCCGCTGCCTGCGCTATGCCGACGAGCCGGAAGGCTACCGCTATAGAAAATGGCGTACGCCCCGGCGCTCCTGTTCCGTGGTGTGCTCACCCTGCTACCAGCCGCCCCTTGGGCTGGTCTGCGATGCCGGCACCTGCCGCGAAGCACAGACCTGGCAGGAGATCCTGTCGGCGTGCGACCCGGATGTAGAAAAAGGCAGGTGGTGCCGGATCACAGCCGCCGTCACCGCCTTCCAGGCCGGCGAGCGCGACCAGGCGGTCGCGATCTGTGCGGATGTGCCGGGTGCCGCTCCCTACGGCATCCCTTATTCAGAAGAGTGTCTCCTAAACCTGGCGCGGACCCTCAAGGAGAAAGACCCGCTGGCGTCGGCGGCGTTCTGCCGCGAACATATGGACGCACAGCTCATCACCTGTCTGAATGAGGCCGGTGAGGCGCTCAGCCACAGCGACGTGGAGGCGGGGCTGGCGCTGTGCCGCGAGATCGCCGTCGAAAACACCAATGACCGCTTCCAGAAGGACGCCTGCTTCCACAACATCGCCATGGGGGTCGCGCCAAAGGATTTGGAGTACGCCCAGCGCATTTGTGAAATGATGTCGGAGCGCGTCGAGGATTGCAAGGATACGGCAGCGAGGCAGCCGTAGGAAATTACTGCTCCTTGTAAAAATTTCTGAATTGAAGCGGCTAAAAAACAGGAAATAAACGACGATTTGGGTTCAAATATTTACGCAGTATCCTGTAATCAAAGAGTCACGCTGGGAGCCTGATGCCGCTCATTGCACGGCGATCCCCATGCGCTGCATATCTTTGATCAGGCGTTCCGGCTGCACCAGTTCACCCTGCGTGAACAACCCCGGCTGACGGATGGACCCGTCCAGCCACTGCAGGATCGTCGCCACGACCGGGACAGCAGTGAAAACGTAACCGTCCGCGTGCGACAGCAGCATCTCGAATGTCCTGCGCTGCCCGTCCTTTTCCCCCTCGGCTTCGAGTTTCAAGCGTGTGCCATACGGGGGCCTCGAGAACTTCTGCAGACTCCACACCATCAATCGTTCCATCGGCTTGCTGGCGCGCGGCGTGATTTTGAGACCGACCATCACCAGCGGCATGACGATCCAATCCGTGACTGGGTTAAAGCCGCCCACGAAGAAACCCGTCTCGCGCAGCGCCGGGAAGGACTGCGGCAGGACGCGCATCTCCTCCAGCATCATCGGCATGCAAATCTGCCTGCCGAACGGCGCGCCGAAATCCATCCTGACATAATCCATCACGATGTCCATGCGCCCGCGTTTCCACGCGCCGTCCTTGAAGAACAGCGAGTTGAAATCGGAAAATTCGCCGACCATTTCAGCAATCGTCGCGGGGGAAAACGACAGCGCATTCCAGTCGACCTTGATCACGCTGCCTACATTGGCTTTGAAAATCCGGTCAAACTTCAAGGCAGCATATCGCACAAGCGCTGCTGGTAGGCCGGGATGGAATCCCCCATCGGTGATGAACGTGTGCCCCGAGCGTGTGATCTCATCCCGCAGGTTTTGGAGTGCTTTCACCTTTGTGCTGGAATACTGCACATCGAGGTAATCCGCACCCGCCGCGAGGCAGGCGCGCGCCGTGGCGTCCGCATACTGTGAAGTGCTGGAAGCCGCCACAAGCAGGTGGATCCCTTTGAGCGCATCACGCAATGCGGCCGCATCCCCCGCATCCAGGCGGCGGCCGATCACCCGCCCCGGATGCTGCGCGGCAAGCTGTCGGGCAAGCGTCTCAGCCCTGCCCGCATCCCGCCCGGCGATGATGAGGTTGGCATCGCTTTCCGGTAGAAGGTATTCGGCAATCAACCTGCCGGTATTGCCATACCCGCCCAGAATAAGAATGTTGGTTGTCATGGATTTAGTGTAGCATGAGTATGATTCAAAGACAATCCACCGGAAGATCAGCACGTCTTCCAAAAAACTGCACGCCCGGTCAAGAGCCGGGCGTGCTCTGTTGAGACGATATTAACGCCAAGCCGGCAGGAAATCCTGCGCCGGATTGCGGGTGAAATTGTAGTTGCTCTGCCCGTTCGTGGCCATGATGTAGACTTCAGCGTTGCCGTCCCGGTCGGTGCTGTAGGCGATCCAATTATTGTCGGGTGAATAGGATGGGAAGCTGTCATTGGCGGGATTATTCGTCAGGTTCACTGCATTGGTGCCGTCGCCATTCATGATGAAGATATCATTGTTACCGGAACGGTTCGAGGTGAAAGCGATCAAGCTGTTTCCAGAGATGACGGGTCCAAAATCATTCGCCGGGGAATTGGTCAGGTTGACGATATTGCCACCCTCCGCAGTCATGATGAAAATATCATTGTTGCCGTTGCGGTTCGAGACGAAGCTGATCATGGGTTTTCGGTCGAAGTAACTGCCCAGAATGCCATAGTAGGGCATGGTGTCGCTGGCAGGGTTATTAGTCAGGTTTGTCAATTGGCTGCCATTCGCCGCCATCACGTAAATCTCATCGTTTCCATCCCGATTGGTTGAGAAGACAATCGACTGTCCATCGGGGGACCAACTCGGGTACTGGTCAGAGGCAGGATTTTTGGTCAGGTTTACCAGATTGGAGCCATTCACATCCATGATGTAGATTTCATTGTTCCCGTCGCGGTTCGAAGTGAACACGATCTGCCTGCCATCGGGTGAAAAGGCAGCGTAGGCGTCCGTCCCGGCGCTGTAAGTCAGGCGCGTCAGCGTCTGCCCTTGAGAACCGGTCGCAAGGTAAACCTGCGGGTTGCCGCCATCGCGGTTGGTCGAGAACAGCATCTCGCCTCGGAAAGGCGGCGGTGGGATGATCGTGGTCGTTGAGGTTGGCGAAGGCAGGGTTGGCACGATCGGCGTGATGGTCGGCTGGCGCGCAACGAAAGTCGCAGTCAGCGAAGGATTCTTCGGGTCGCAGGGATCCAGATCCTGTCCATCGATAATCCGGTCACCATCGGTGTCTGGATTTAATGGGTTGGCGCAGGTACCATATTCGACCCCATCGAAAAGCAGGTCCCGATCTGTATCGGGATTAAACGGGTCGGTGCCTATCTCGTTTTCCACCACGTTGGGCAGGCCGTCCAGGTCGCTGTCTACGCCAGCATAGATGGCGGTCTGGGTCTGGCCGATGATTCGGGTGGCAGCTGCCGAGGTCTGCGTCGCGGCGACCTCCGCCGGATCCGGCGCGGTCAGGATGCCGATCACGATGGCCAGACAGGCGATGAGTACAACGATGGCGACCGCTGCCAGCCAGCGCGGGAACAGTGGGCCTCCCCCAACCTGGGTCGCGATGGACTGGCTCTTTTTCTCGGCTGACTGGACTTCAACGTTCAAGGGGTAGATGCGCGGGGTGCCGAAGAGAGGCTGGCTGCGTAGTCGCATGCGGAAATCCAGTTCACCCCTGTGCGCCGGCGGGACCCGCAGGGTGACCTGTTCAACCCGCTGGAAGCGGGTTTTGGGTGGGGTACCCTGGCTGGCTTTTCCCGCTGGGGCGGGCACAGGCTGAAGCGCTTCAGCAGCCAGAGCATTCTCCGGACTGAGCCACTGTATCATAAAGGTCTGCGGCGTATTGCCATTGTTCGCCACAGCCAGATGTACTTTATCGCCGGTGGCGAAGCGCGTTGACGAGAGATGCGCGGCGAATTCACTGAACGCAGCAATGAACAGGACGCATTCCACTTTCGTGATCTCTTCCGGCACCAGTTTGCTGGTGACGATGATCTCGAACACGTGACGCCCGGCACGGCTTTCCGCGGCAAAAGGCGGGTGCAGGCGGACGATCACCTCGCGGGGAATGCCCGGTTCCAGGTTGACCGGTTGGATGGTGGAAACCCATCCGGCGGGTAAACCTTCCAATTCTACATTCAGCAGGTCTTCCTCGGTGCCGGTATTGAGCAGCACCACAGGGATTTCAACCTTGTTGCCGGGCGCAACCTGGAACTGGATCGCGCTCATCATCAGAGTGATGCGTCCCGGTTCGGTATGCGCAGCAACCGTCAGGGTGGCCAGAGCCTCCGTCGACTGGATGGGATTGGCTTGATTCTTAACCTGGATCCTGAAGGGGATCGGACCCGCTTTCGCCAGTGGGAAAGGCGGAATCTGGACGGCGAATGAGACACTCCTTCGCTCGCCCCCTCCCAACAGGATGACCGGGTTGGGAACGGAAACCCAGCCAGCCGGGAAACCGTCCAGCAGGAGTTCGAAATTCGCAGTGGCTTCAGCTTGATTATGAATGACAAAAGGAATGTCCAGGATCGCGCCGGGTGCGGCAGTATATTCGTTTGCCTCCATCAGGATGGAAACTTCCCCAACTTCATCTGCATCTGTTACCAGTACAAAGACATCCACCTCCTTGATGACCGCAGGGGCGCTTTGTTTAAAGACTTTGACCCGCACCAGGTACTCTCCAGCCACGCTGGTGGTGGACGGAGGAGGGGACACCCTCAGGAATATCCGTTTGCTTTCACCCTTGGCCAGTCTTAATACAGGCGAGGCGGGCAGGGTCGCCCATCCCGCCGGAACACCCGTCACTGAGATCTCGAAAGTGTCGGTATCGTTCCCGAGATTGACCACCACGATGGGGATTTCCACCTTGTTGGCTTCGACGACCGAGTATCGCGATGTTTCGAGAAAGATACCGATCGGCACCTGAGCTGACTTGTTCGCCATCGCCTGTATGACCTTTCTGGCGGGTCTTCTATAACCGCCCCACTAGTCGAGCAAAGCATCCTGAATTATTATACACGAATACATTTTCGAAAAAGCAGTTAAAAAACTGGCGCACGGTCATTACAAACCGTGTGCCAGTTGATTTCTTGATAGAGTTTGCCGGTTATTTCATGCGGAAAGCTTGCACGATGGCAGCAATACCGCCGACCATTGCAAAGATACCGATCACATACGGCAGTGCGATAGCGCCCATCACAGGTGAACTGAGCAGGGCGATGCCGAGAATGCCGACGAACAACTTCCAGCCCTTTATGGAGCGGAAACTGTCACTTCCACAAACGACGGGTTTCCCTGCGTGATGACCGGATAAGCCTGGGTAGTCGTATAGAGCGTATTCCCGGAACCATCGGTAATGCGTACTTGAATCGTATAAGCCTGATTCGGATCGACACTGGTCGGATCATAGGCCACTGCAAACGGGATGGGGAGTACGGTGTAATTCGTTTGCGGCTGTTTGCCCAACACGGCGCCCGTACTAGCATTGGTGATTGCTGTAAGGACCTGACTGCCAGCCGGGAGCACGGCACCCTCTGGTCCGTAAATTCTACCGATTACCCCTGCCTGGTAGCCAAGGATCAATTGCCCGGATTGATCGAGCAACAAGAGCTGCCCCTGCTCAAGCCTGAACGACCTCACCAGAGTGAGAGCATTCAGGTAGGCGCTCTCCTGTTGCATCACGCCAGGGGGTGAACTACAGGCTTTTTTCCCATAAGCGACATTGGTGAAGATCAGCGATGTGCCGCTGTACTGGACGGTGGCTGAATACGTGTTGCACCCCGAAAAGCCTTCCACTGTCGATCCCTTGAACTGCAGGGTGATTAACGAGTTGTTGACCGGGACCTGCCCGTTGAGTTGTCTTAGTACCCAAAGATGATTGGAGACCTGCGGAGGGATGGGCGCAGGAGTCGGGACATTGGGTGGCACCGGTGTGGCGGTTGGTTGCGGGGGTGGTGTCTCCGTTGGAAATGTCGTGGGTGCGCTGGTTGTTATCACAGTGGCTGTCAGTCCCGAAGGGCTGGTTGATATTGTCGTTGGCTGCGGGGGGACTGTGCTGGTCGGCGCGGCTCCCAACGTCACCCCGACGGACGACTGTGCCACCAGGCTGTTATCCGCCGGGTTGGTGGCAAACGCAATGATTGTCACCGGCACCCCCGGGGCGACATTCACCTGAAGCAGGGTGATCCAGTTGCCTTGCGCATCCAGCGGACCAGACTGTTGCACGAGCAGGTTGCCGTTCTGATCCTGGAGTTGCACCATCACCTGGTTTTCGGGCAGGGTGCCTGCTTTTCCAACCACCCTGATCGGAATGGCGGAGTCAACCACAGCGCCATTGACTGGTTCTGTGATTAAAATGAATGGCTGTGCCTTCGCCGTGTAAGTGACATTCACCCGGTCCTGCGCGATCACTGAGCCATCCACGGCCGAAGTGGAGAATGCGTAGATCTGTCCGGCTACCCCAGAAGCAATCCCCTGCACGTTCAATGTCACGGACCATTGGCCAGCCAATCCCAGCCCGGCCTGGGGCGCGTTGATCGCGGTCGGCGCCTGGGCAAGCACGGCGCCGTTCTGGTCAAGCGCTTGTATGACCAGAACGCCCTCGAACAAACCCGCCGCGTCACCGGTCACGATGATCGTTGCGGATGTATCCAGTTGCGCGCCACTGGCAGGTTGCTGGATCTTGATATAAGGCTGGATGACTGCGGGTTTGTTGAATGTCACCCCAATACTATCTTCGGCATTCACCGAGCCATCTACAGGAGAAGCAGCGTAAGCGCGAAGCCGCCCGGCAGTGGTCAGTGGAATATTTATGTAAAGTTGTACAACCCAGGTGCCCGGTTCGCCTGCGACCGCATTGGCCGAATTCACCGTGGCAGGCTGCTGCCCCAGAATATTCCCCGTTGTATCCAGAGCTTGAACCACCAGGTTGCCTCCCGACACGCCGGCAAGGCCGCTGACCACAATCATCTGATTGGCATCCAGTGTCGCGCCATCCGCCGGGGAGGTCAAATCGATAAATGATTTGATTTCCGGAGTCGTGATGTTATTGGCTACAGCATAGGTAAGTGCGCCAATCACCAGGAGCACGAAAGCGATACCAATCACAACCGCAAAAATCCTGCCCCACGCAGGTTGTCCTTGCGACTGATCGGGAGGAAATTCATCTGGGTAAGGCTCGTTCATGGGGTTCCTTTCAAAAGAGAGGACAAGCTTGAGGCAGGTTCAGCCTGTACGTTTTCAGCAGGGGCACATACACCCCCAAACTTGATTCGTTGTCCAAATGCAGCGAGAATCCCCTAATGGATCACCCTCGGGCTGCCGTTCCTCTTCACCTTGATGCGCATTATAACATAAGCATTTTCCGGGGCTTTTACTGCTTCTTCCATTAAAAACTAAACTTTTACTTGCCTAGAGTTGGGCTGATAGTGAGATTTTGGTTTAGATATTTACGCAGTACTCTGTAAATCAAGCACCCCGCTTTCACGGGGTGCTTGATTTGCTTGAGTATGGCCGTTCTCCTACGGGTTAACCATACGAATAGGAGCGGGGAATTCTCCGCTCCTATTCTCTACTTTGTTGACTTGCGTGCTGGTTTTACACTGGCCGGCTTTTCGATGACCGGTTTTTCAGTAACCGGCATTTCGGTGGGAGGTGTTTCGTCAGCGGATTTTTCGCTGACCGGCTTTTCGACAGCCGGCATTTCGCTAACTGGTTTTTCGCTGACCGGCTTTTCATCAGAGAGCTTCTCGCCAACCGGTTTCTCGATGCGACGGTCATCATTAATAACCAGGAATACCGCGCCAGTGCCTAGCAGGATCACAACCACTGCCACCGCCCAGCCAATGAAGGGGATCGCCGCTAACAGTACATAGATCAGCAGTCCAAGCGCCAGCACGCCCAAGCGGAACCAGAAACTCATCCGCTCGTACCGCTTCAGAATTAAAAGACCGGCCAGGAATGCGACGATGACTTTGCTTAAGTACATCACAATCATGAAGAACAGAACATAGGCGGTGCTGACTGCAAAGAATCCGAGCGCGCCAAAAGCCGTTCCAAGACCGGAAAATCCGATCCAGCCAATTCCGAGCGCAACTGCCATAATGAGCGCCCCGATCAGTGCCAGACCGACATTTCCTACGATGATCGCCGCCAACCCCAGCCCGGCAGAGGAGAACGGTGCTCGCCTGACTTTTTCTCCCCAGCGCAACAGATGACGTGGGAAGAGCCACAACGCCAGCAACCCGACCAGCAGCAATCCAATGTATTCTCTGGCTGCGGAAATCAACCATTTCTGCAATGCGACGGCA
>JBGPQJ010000051.1:0-18221 GCA_041488995.1 Anaerolineae bacterium | reverse complement strand
TGCCTTTTGGCAAAACACAGGGCTGGAAAGCATTGCGAAACGATACTTCAAACTACGTTATTCTTATTGAACCGCCGGATGCGGACCCGCATGTCCGGTGGTGTGAGAGGGGGCGGCTAGCCGCCGCTCCCTACTCGATTTCTCCCACTCCTGGATTCAGTAAATTACGGGAGAGATATCAATCATAAAGTTTCTTTAATGCCAGTCGCCACCTGGCAACATTGGACCGCAGCTCGGAATTATCACTGAATTGATCCAGTCCACCGATAAGCCCTTTCTCAGAAATACGGCGCACTTCAGGATTGGTGATGCACCTGGCAATTGCTCCTGCAATGATGTCCCCATGGATTATTTTGAACGGGCGTCCGTGAAAAGCTGAAACCTTGTCTGGAAGTCTATCGGTGATGCCCAGTGCGTTGTGCATGCGTACCAGCAATTCACATGCACTGTTCAGCGCAATTTCTCGCGCCTGCCAAGATTTGGCTTGCTGGACGCGCCACATATTGGGGGTCAAATCCTCCGCGCAAGCCAGCAGCTTAAATCCAGAGCCGAACCATTTGGGGTAGGGTGCGTACTGCTTTACCATCAGGAAACATAGTGACATTACATCGCGGACCAGCTGGGAACCGATCAACGTTGAACCCAGTTCATCCCCGATGAAACCAGCGCGCGGCATGAGGTGTTCCTCCTGTCCGATGCGGTCCCAGGTCGACGCCATCAGATACAACCAGACATCATGCGGATACCAGGCCAGATTCTCGCGAAATCGGGAAAGTTCGCCTACGTTGTCGAAGTAAACCGAACCAGCGGTCATTGTCCGCAAAACCTGCGAAGGGAACGTCAACCAATCTACCGGAGACAACGGACTGGATGAGTCCCAGGCCAAATTCTCCAACGCGAAATCGTGGAGGGTTGTAAGTACCACTTGGTGATCGACAAGCCCCTTACTTTTTCGCTTCATCAGGCGGGTGCCTGGGTCATCAGGTGCTGGGATGGAATCCACCGGGAAGCCCAGAAATTCGTGGGGAAGTTCACGGCTGAGCATTTCTTTTATGGGGGAGGCAAGTTCCAATTCTTCATCGCGCAGAAAGAGGAACACCCGCGGAAACCAGTTGTGATCCGTGGACATCTCAGTATCAAAGCCTAGCACTTCGCTGCCATAGCCGATCAGTGCAGCCGCATGGGGTAAGTTTGGAAAATAATGGTCAAGCGCAGGGCGCACCAGTTCTGTGTAGAAGCGGCGGTTTAGTTCGAGCGCGGGCATGAATGTGGGCATGGACTAACCTTTTAATAATCCCCTTTGTGCAGCCACAGCAATCGCAGCCGCGCGGGAATCCACACCCAGTTTGTTATAGATACTGGCCAAATAAGCCTTGACCGTTCGTTCGGAGATGCCGAGGCGGAGCGCGATTTCCTTACTGCGCTCGCCACGCGCCACCGCTTCAAGGACCTCACGCTCGCGTTCGGTTAATTCGATGGCCGAGGATGCCAGTCCAATGGCAGTGGGAGTGGCTCCTGCCCTCGAAAGCACTCTTGCCATAATTTCCGGCTTGAGCAGGGTTTCACCTCGCGCGGCGGCGCGGATGGTATCGAACAGAGCGGCGCGGTCGGTGTCTTTGAGCAAGTACCCACGCGCGCCAGCTTGCAGGCCTCGCAGCATGAGATCATCTTCGTTAAATGTGGTCAGAATAACCACTGCAACTTCTGGTTGTTCATGGTGTAATTGTTCGATGGCTGTCAGACCGTCCATGCCTGGCATGCGTAAATCCATCAGTATGACATCGGGGTGTAATTTGGAACACAGACGCAGCGCTTCAGCTCCATCCGCAGCTTCGCCAACCAGTTCGATGTCCTCTTCGGTTTCGAGGATGAGTCGCAGCCCCTGGCGGATGATGAGATGGTCGTCGGCAACCAAGATACGGATGGGAGGCATGGCAGTCTAATGATCCTGATCGCTGATCGGGATTTGGATTGTAAGCATTGTACCTTTTTCAGGTGAACTTTCAATTTCGAGTTGACCGCCCGCCAGCCGGATTCGTTCACGGATGCCGAGAATTCCATAGTGCCCGGCAGGGATATTTTCAGGATCAAACCCCTTTCCGTTGTCCTTGACCGCAACCATCGCCAGGTTTTCATTCACCATGGCTTTAAGTGAGACCTGACTCGCATCGGCATGGCGGGCTATGTTATTGAGCGCTTCAGCCACTGAGCGGATAATTGCATCTCGAATGGGTTCGGGAACCGGCTGAGTCAGGTTCAGGTGCAGCTCGCACAGGCTGCCGGTCATACCAGTGAAACGGGTCGACTCCAGGCGGAGCGATTCCGCCAGATCTGTCGGTTCGGACTGGCGGAGATCATCTATGGTACGACGGGCAGCTTCAAGGGTGGTACGGGCATGCTCCATGGTCTGCTGGACAATGACGCGCGCTTTTTCGGGGCGGTTGCTGGCGAGATTCGCGTCAACGGCTTCGAGCTGTAATATGAGTCCAGCCAGCCCCTGCGACAGGGTGTCATGCAGTTCACGCGCCATCCGCTGGCGCTCATCTGCAATGGTTAAATCTTCGACGCGGTCTGCATACTCAGAGAGTTGTTGATTGGCTTTCTCAAGATCCAATAATAAAGCCTGGGCTTGAGCACGAGCTTCTGCCTGGCGGGTATACAGCGTCACGTAGATCACGATGAAAACAACAATCGGGATCGTCCCTAACGCCCACCAGCCGATTGAGGTGGGTTCTGTGAAATTGACAAAACTAATTATCGAAAGCAACAGGTAATAGCTCAGTGCCAGCAATCCCCAGCGCTTCAACCCAAGCAGCCCCACGCTTTCGCCGATCAAGCCCATGAAGAGGGCGAATACCATCCCAACCGTGCCGGATATCAAGGTAATCGTAAAAGCCAGCAGCCCTTGAACAATGATGTACCAGGTCACCCATTTCATCGAACGCTCGGCGATTTTTTCAAGCATCCAATGCAAGGCTAGGTGGATATTTATGAGCAGGGTAAAAACGATCAACGTCAATGGCTGCCGTACAGCGGGTTCATTGATCAAGGTAATGACATACATCGTTGCCACGACCAGGGTCAGGAATCCCATGAAAAGTCGGGTATCGCGGTCAACGCTGGGCATGGAAGTGGAAGGTCGGTTTTGCATATTAACCAAATTGTATATCGGTTTTGGAATTCTGCCATTGTTCGAACGTACAGTGTACGAATGGACAATGTCCATTATGCCCGAAAGCGCAATTGATTCGAAAGACATATCTCCTTATACTGATGTCAGAATAAACAACATGTATGACAACATTACGTAAATTGAAATGAAAGGAGTGTGTACCATGAACGCGAAAACGAAATCCGTCGGCGAGATCATCACTACCGTTTTCAAAGGGCTCGCCCTGGCCATGAGTGTTGCAGCTGTCGTCCTGAACATCCTGGGTGTCGCTTCCACACAAACGCTCACGCTGTTTCTAGGCTTCGGGTTATTTTGCCTGGCTGTGACATCATTGGATTAAACCTCCGCCTCCATTCCATCGCTGATATCGATTGGGAATGGAGGCAGGTATGGAGATGAGAAAATGAATGCAATCGAACTCAATAATCTGCATAAATCATTTGGCGAGTTGAAGGCTGTCGACGGGGTTTCATTTGCCGTCCTGGAGGGTGAGATTTTCAGCCTGCTTGGACCGAATGGTGCTGGAAAAACGACCACCATATCCATGCTTTCGACACTGCTGCGGCCGGATGACGGCGATGCCCTGGTTTTGGGGCACTCCATCCGCAAAGAACCGATGAAAGTGAAGGAAGCGTTGGGCGTTGTCCCGCAGGACATCGCCCTGTATGAAGACCTGTCCGCCCGGGAAAACCTCGTCTTCTGGGGAAAGATGTACGGTTTGCGCGGCGCTCCGTTGAAGAAACGCGTGGATGAGGTTCTGGAAACCATTGGCCTGACAGACCGGCAGAACGGCCGGGTGGGCAAGTTTTCAGGTGGTATGAAGCGACGAGTCAATATTGGCGTTGCGCTTTTACACAAGCCTAAAGTCATTTATATGGACGAGCCTACCGTGGGGATTGACCCGCAATCGCGTCGAAGCATCCTTGACAGCGTGGTGGCGCTCAAAAACCATGGCATGACTGTCCTTTATACGACTCATAACATGGAGGAAGCGCAGGAGCTCTCTGACCATATTGCGATCATGGATCACGGCAAAGTCATCGCGGAAGGAACGCATGATGAATTGGTGAGGCTGGTCGGCCAGTCGGATCGCATTACACTGACCCTTAATATCGAATCCGCGCGCGTGATCGATCTATGGAGGGCGACTCCCGGTGTGCAGAATGTCACCGCTGAAAACGGCAGCCTGACTCTGCTGGTGGACGATTCGAACCTTATCCTCCCACGTCTGTTTGAGATTACCGCCTTAAATGGAGTTCGCATCACGTCCGTTGAGATCCAGGTGCCGAACCTGGAGACGGTGTTCCTGCACCTGACCGGGCGGGCATTAAGAGATTGATGGTTGGATGATCCTGGCTGTCTTTCTTCTGCCTGCCGTCAAGGAGTAAATTATGAAAACCCTCGATATCGCTTTAAAAGACCTGACCCGCTCCATGCGCAGTACATTCGCGGTCATCTTCATGTTCGGTGTGCCCCTGCTCGTAACCGGGATGTTCTACTTCATGTTTGGCAATATCGCCGGGGACGATGGCGGTTTTGACCTGCCAGTCACCCGCGTCATGATCGTCAACCTGGACCAGGGGAGTCCTGATCTGCAGTTGGGTTCATCCATGCTCGGACAGTCTGCAGCTCAACCGGTGGATAATCTCGGGGCTATCATCGTCAATGTCCTGCAGAGTGAAGGCTTTGCAGATCTGCTGAAAGTTACGATCGCTGCAGATGCCGGCTCTGCCCGAGCCGCCGTGGACGAAAATAATGCCGATACCGCCATCATCATTCCCCCTGATTTCTCGACCCAATTTACCAGTCTTAACACTCAATCCGCACAGTCTGTGCTGGAACTGTATGCCAACCCCGAGAAAACGCTCGAGTTGGCTGTCGTCCAGTCCATCCTGGAGCAATTCATGGATGGCATGTCGGGAGCCAAAATCGCCGCCTCTGTTGCCGCGAACCATATTTCTGGTACGGATTATGCGCTGATTGGGCAGGTGGTTCAGAAATATTTAGCCGCTGCCAGTCAACGCACCGCAGACCCGCAGACTTACCTCACTGTCAAATCGGTGACGGAAGTTGAAAACCCGAACCGGATGCTCGCAATTATCGGTCCCATTATGGCAGGCATGATGATCTTCTATGCTTTTTATACCGGGATGACCACCTCTGAGACCATTTTGAGGGAAGATGAAGAGGGCACACTCCCGCGTTTGTTCACGACCCCTACCTCGCATACCACCATTTTGACCGGAAAATTCCTGGCAGTCGGGTTGACTGTGCTCGTGCAAGTGGTTGTGCTGATCATTGCTGCCAGGTTTATCTTTCGCATCCAGTGGGGTAACTCATTCTATGTTGCGCTCATCGCACTGGGTACCGTGCTCGCTGCCAGTTCTTTCGGCATATTCGCCAACTCATTAATAAAGTCCAGCAAGCAAGGCGGCATCATTTACGGTGGTGTGCTGACGGTCACCGGCATGCTCGGCATGATCAAAATTTTCACACTCAGTGTCCCCAATACATCGCCGATGATGGAAACCGTCTCGCTTCTTGTCCCACAAGGCTGGGCGATCCAAGGATTTCTACAGAACACTGTTTCCGCGCCATCTACTGATGTCCTGCTTACCTTCGCTGTTCTGATCGTCTGGAGTATCGTTTTCTTCAGTATTGGCGCGTGGCGGTTCCACCGTCGATTCGCTTAGCATTCCTAAACCAGGAAACATCGGTTTTTTCATCAAATGGCGATTAATTCTTCAAAAGGAACAATTATGAGACCCATCCTTGACATCACCCTCAAAGACCTGACCCAGCTCGTTCGCAACCGCATGACCTTCCTGTTTCTGCTGATCATGCCAATTGCCTTCACCTTATTGTTTGGATACGCCTTTGGCGGGTTCAGCAAGGGAACACCCGACCCGCGATTGCCAGTGGGTTATCTGGACCTTGATAACAGCGATGGCAGTCGACAATTGGTTGGATTACTGGCAGACTCGGTGGTATTCCGCTTGGACGAAAACCAGGAACGCTCCGCCTCCGAACTTGAGTCATTGGTCTCGAAAAAGGATTTGGCCGGAGCCATTGTCGTTCCCGCTGGTTATGGGGGGGCACTCCTGGCGGGTAATCCTCTTCCACTGACGTTGATCAGCGATCCTGGCAACACCGCCTCCATGACCATCGAGAATGAAATATCGCGGGTCGCCGCCCGGCTGGCAAATGGGGTGTTGACCGCTCGTATCATCGCTGAGGCTACCGGCGCGGAGGCTTTTACCCCCGCCATGAATGAAGTCCTCAAGGCTTGGCAGACTCCACCCATCACCATCCGTGTGACTCAAAGCCAGTTGATCAAGAAACAGGATGCGGCCACGATGAGTCTCGCCCATACCGCCCCGGGGATGATGCTTCAATTTGCCATTGCCAGTCTGCTGGCATCAGCACAGATCCTGGTCAACGAACGCAAATCCCGTTCATTGCAGCGCTTGATGACCACACAAACGGCGCGTTGGCAGATCCTGTTTGGCCATTTCCTGGCGATTTTTGCGATGTTATTTACACAATTCGTCCTGCTGATCGCCTTTGGTCAATTGGTGCTCGGATTGGATTATATGCGCATCCCGTTGGCGACTCTACTGGTGACTCTGGCTACGACGGCTTGCCTGGCAGCCCTTGGTCTGTTGATAGGGACGCTGGCAAAAACCGATGAGCAGGCTATTATCTTTTCGCTTGTCCCGATGTTCGTGTTCGCAGGCCTCGGCGGAGCCTGGGTTCCGCTCGAGTATACTGGTGAGATCTTCAGAACTATTGGGCATCTTACCCCGGTTGCCTGGGGCATGGATGGTTTTATGAACATCATCGCCCGAGGACTGGGGTTTGAGTCGGTCCTGATCCCGGTACTGGCGTTGTTCGGTTACGCTATCGTATTCTTTGGGATTGCTGCGTGGAAGTTTGCTCGCAGTGAGGAGTAAGGAATCCCAGCCTCGAAACTCCCACCAGGATGGTTATGCTTGGGAGGTGGGACCCTAAACGTACTCATTATTCTTCAGGAGTCCAAGTAGAACGATCACCAGACTGGAGCAAAGGTATTGCCTTCCGACTAGAAATTATCTATACTTTAGAGTAATATTATCCGAATTGCATGCTCGAGGAGAGAATGAGATGATTACTGCCGGCGAACTGATTCGCAAAAAAGGGAGCGATATCTGGGTGATTCCGCGCGATGAAACCGTTTACGATGCCATGAAAATGATGGCTGAAAAGGACGCCGGCGCTCTGCTGGTGATGGACGATGACAAAATAGCCGGCATTCTTTCCGAACGCGACTGTGTCCGCAAGGTGGATGTCGTTGGCAAATCTTCTCGAGAGACGCGGGTTGTTGATATCATGACAGAAAAGGTGATGTATGTGGAGGGGAATCAACCCCTGGAAGAGGTAATGGCATTAATGATAAATAAAAATTTCCGTCATATGCCTGTGATGGACGGTACTAAGCTGATGGGGGTCATTTCCATGCGCGATGTGCTGAAGGAAGTCATCGCTCAGCAGAAGTTTCTCATCTCGCAACTGGAACATTACATTCGGGGCTGAGAAGTTCCAACGACAAAAAAGGGAGCGGATATCCGCTCCCTTTATATTACGAAATGCTCATCTTACTGACCGCTTAAACTAAAATGGAGAATGGTATTGTTCCCCGCATCGCTGATCCATATCCCATTCGGATCTAATGCCAGACCGGTGGGTAGGCCGAAGCCGTCACTGCCAGATGAGCACTGACCCCAGACGCGCATGATCTGTCCGTCAGGTGAAAACTCCAATACCCGGCAGGCTTCCGGATCAGTGATGAAAATTTGTCGCATGGCATCTACGCTAATGAATGGCTTGTTTTCCACAGACTGGCTGTACCAGGCATTAACAGGGAACTGCGCAATGGATTGGTAGAGCATACGTCTGACGTCAGGTGCAAAGACCTGAATGCGCTGATTCCAGGTATCAGTGACATAAACCAATCCGTCAGCATCCACGGCCACACCAACGGGTTCGCTGAATTCCCCGGGATTAATTCCGGGAGAGCCAAACTGGGTGATGTACTGGCCTTCCTCATCAAATATCACAATGCGATTGTTCCCGGTATCGGCGACGTAGACCCGACCGCTGCCATCCACCGCAATACCGCGTGGACCATAAAAACTGTAAGGCGTGTCTGCCAGACCGGATACACCCCAGGTTTTCAGGAACTGCCCGTCAGACGTGAACTTCTGTACCCGGTGATTCCATGTGTCTGAGACAAACACATTACCATCAGGGGCAACCGCCACCCCCCAGGGTTCGTTAAACATGCCATCCGGGGCGCTGCCCTGACCGGCGTCAGCAAAACCGCCCCATGTCTGCAGAACCGTCCCATCGGTGCTGAGATGCTGTATGCGATGGTTGCGCGAATCCGCAATATACAGGCTGCCATCTTTACCCCGTGCGATCATGCGCGGTCCCTGGAATTGACCGGGCTCCGTACCGGGATTGCCGATCACACCATCTGGCTGGATCTGGACGATGGCATTTGCATAGGGATCTTCCGTCTCGACCACCGGGATCGCCGGCACACTGCCATAATTCCAGACTTGTGCTGCTGCATCCTTCCGGATGTAGGCGGTCATCTTCTCGCTGGGACTCCAATTTGTGAGAGTAAAACTGTCGCTGTTCTTAAGCTTTGCGTAATCGCTGAAATCGCGGTTATACCATATTTCCCAGATGGCTTTGCGCACCTCAGGATTGGAGAAGAAAGGTTCGATGTGACTCCATGCCCTTCGTAGGTATTCGCCGTACAACATGGGAGGAGCATCTGCGCCATTTTGAGCGATATATTCCCCGTTTATATTCTCCCATTTTAGATTCCAGTAATCCATATTAGGCCACCAAAGACGCATTAATGGGATTGGATAATAGTTATCCCGGATGATGGGTTTTACTTTTGGCTCATTTTCCGGACTGACCACAATGACCAACGCCCGGCGGATATCAGGCGTGGGATTCTTATCGAAATCGATCCGGTTCGGGTAGCGGCGCAAGTACCACCAATAGGGATACCTTACATTGTTGTCATAGGCGACAACAATATTATTGCCGCCAGCAGTTCGTTCGGATAAGTCCTCGATTTGTTTCAGTAGTGTTTTCGGGTCGCCTGCCGCATGAGCGTAGACGAGATACTCGGTCGCGTAATCGTAGTTTATAAAAGCAGCGCGGTAAGCGGCACGCATCGTCAGCACCGCGAGCAGGCCAAAGAAAACCAGTAATACCGCACGGGCATAATTACTGAAAGACCACTCACGCAAATTTGACCAGTGAATTGTCTGCACCAGCCAACCTATGGACCAGCCCGCTGCCAGGCATAAAGGCAAGGCGATATGGATGGTTAGCCAGGGCATTTTCTCGCCGGCAATTGAAAAAGCAACCAGCGTGCTGATTGACCAAAAGACGAGCAATGTCAGGGTTGGTACGGCCTGTTTTTCGCCCTCGAACGATTGGGCGCGGGCAAATGGCTGCTCAGGTTCAGCAATCCACAAGCGTTTGATCGCACCGACAAGGATCGCTGCCAATGTCCCGATGGCGGGAAGGAATTCGTAAATGGGAATCTGAATTAAAGCGTAGTAATACCATGGCTGGCTCCCGCGGTTCACCGCCTGTTGTTCCATCCAATAACCGAGCGCGCCCATGAAACCACCCGCGACCCCGACTCCATTATTGAAAAACGAGCTGTAGAGCAGGAAGAAGGGTATGTAGAAAATGGCTGCATGGATGAACCACTTCTCACGCTTCCACAACCAACCTATGGCAACAGCAAGGATGGTCAGAAGGCCGATGATGATGGCATCCCGAATAATGGAAGGATTATCGTAAGTAAGTGGATTACCGCCAGTCAGTTTGACCGGGAGCGCAGCGCCAAGCGGCAGGATCAATGTACCGAGCAGGATTAGCAGATCGAAGGAACGTTCCGACCGTAAACCTGCCACGCCGAGACCCTTGAAAAGGCCGACAACAGAAAAAACCAGCCCCGCCAATCCGCAGACACCAAGGATTGCAATCGTGATCAGCAAGGGCTGCGGGAGCGGTTTTTGCGTCACATAAATCCCTGCCGCGGCACCGAAGGTCAGGAGAGTTACCATCAACCCGATGAGGAAGTTGCGGAATTGGCTTTCGTCAGCCCAGCGTTTACGCGTAACCCGGTAAATTAAGTATGCGGTAAGAAAGAATAATTCCAGCGCTGCGAAAATGTATGATGTAGCCTTATCGGTAAAGTGCAAAGCGTTGACCGCTGTGAAAAGGTACAGAATGGAAGGATTTCCATCCTCTAGATAGCGAAGGATGGTGTAGATGGTCAGCAGCGCCCAGACAACGATAAAACTTTCATTGCGTGCATAGCGACTATAAAAAAGCATATAAGGGGAAATCAAAAGAAAAATCCCACCAGCGATTGCCCCCGCCCGGCCAAGGTAGCGGCGGAAGAATATCAGCGTGACGGCGATTGAAAAAATACCAAAAAGCGCGTAAGGCAGGCGAGATGTGAAATCGCTGTCTCCGAAGAGAAAGTATGAGAGCGCGATCATGTGGAACTGGAACGGACCGTGGGTGACCGGGTCATAGTTGTACGTACGTCCCTGGAAATAATCGTATGAAGGGACAACGTGATTGATCTCATCGTGGCTCATGGTTCGGGCTCCAAGATCTACCAGCCGGGAGACTATGGCCAACGCGATGAGTATGACGATCAAGACAGTCTCGATATTCCAGAAGCGCGGGGAAGTTGATTTATCATCAGTCATGTACATTGGGATCCTCGATTATGGATTAAACCATTAAGCAGCCAGACGGACAACCCCCTGAGAGCAGTTTGTTTAGATTTCAATTCGAGAGACATTTTTCTATTCTTATTATTCTTTAATAATCATCGTTGGTAAATCGTATGATTCTTCGGTGTCGAAATATGATAAAATATATCTGATTTATTCGCCAAGTGAACGATCGCCACATGCGGGAGGTCCGGTCATGTCTGGCTTAAACGTTTCTTTATTGGGTAAATTCACAATTAAAAGAGAGAGCCATACTCTCGGGGGATTTCAGGCTCGCAAAGTCCAGGAGCTTTTCTGTTACCTGGCTCTTTTCCACGACCACCCTCAACCGCGTGAGACACTGGGCGAACTGCTTTGGCAAGAACAACCTTCGGCATGCTCAAGGAAATACCTCCGGCAGACCCTCTGGAAACTTCAATCCGCCTTGAATCCTGGCGCGGATGCTCCTGATTTGCTTGTTGACACGGATTGGATTCAACTCAGCCCCTCTGCAAACCACTGGCTGGACGTGGTGGAATTCGAACACACTTATAACCTGATCCGCGATAAACGACCACGTGATTTGACAAATGAGGATTTCCTGGATGCTCAACAGGCAATATCCCTTTACAAGGGTGATTTATTGGAAGGGTGGTATCAGGATTGGTGCATCTTTGAGCGTGAACGCTACCAGACGATGTATATCACCTTGCTGGATAAAATGATCCAATATTGTGAAGTCAACCAGCATTTCGAAGCTGGACTGGCCTATTGCGCTGAAATTTTACGCCACGATCGTGCCTATGAGCGCGCTCACCGTCAGATGATGCGCCTCTACTTCATGTCCGGTGATCGGACACGCGCCTTGCGTCAGTATGAGCGTTGTGTATCAGCGCTTCAGGATGAATTGAACGTCGCGCCCTCAGAACGGACAACCCGCCTTTACGAACAAATCAGACAGGATACATATAAACTCAATCATCCATTAAAAGAGGTTGAAACAGAATTGAATGAACTTAAAGAATCCAGCGCTCCGCTGACAGATGTCCTTGTCCGGCTGGGGCAATTTTCCGAGACGTTGAACCATATTCAATTCCAGGTGCAAAAAGAGATCACTGCTATTGAACAGACATTGTCCATCGGACGGTAGCCTGGGTGTTTTTATCCTTTTCTATTCAGACTGCGCGACCTGCGCAGTTTTTTTATTAAATTGACCACCGGATAGTTATTTGGAATTAATAGACATCTAGGAGACGCAAAAAAGACGGTGCGCCTCCCTTAATTCAGGATAATCCATTTACTCTCTTAGTGGTATGGAAGGAGTACTCTTTGCCCAGTGACTATCCGGAATCCTTCCGCGATTCGAACGAGGAAGAATTAAATATCCACTCGTTTGTGGTCCGTGTTTGGCTTGAAGAAACGCGGGCTAATCCACGTCTGGTGGTCTGGCGTGGGCATATCACATATGTGAACAATGGCAACCGTCACTATTTCGAAGACATAAACGAAATCCCGGCTTTCATCGCACCTCACCTGAAGGAAGCAGGGTGAGCCGTATTTTTTATTCAGGTTCAGTGATTCACCAAGGAGGTAAACCATGCCCGTAACACCCACTTATCCCGGCGTATACATCGAGGAGATACCCAGCGGTGTACGCACCCTAACCGGGGTGGCTACATCAATCACGGCTTTTGCCGGCTGGGCGCCGCGTGGCCCGATCGACCGCGCCCAGCTGGTACTTAACTGGCAGGACTACCAGCGCCAATTTGGCAGCCTGCACAAAGACAGCTATCTTGGTTATGCCGTCAACCAGTTTTTTGCCAATGGCGGAAGTCAGGCGTACATTATCCGCCTTGTGGGGTCGGGCAACCTTGCCGCGACCGTCACCATCAACAGTAAACTTAAAGTGGATGGAAAGAATCCCGGCGTGTGGGCGGAGGCTTACACGATCCAAACCACCCTGAGCCCGTTCGATTCCACCCGCTTCTCCCTGACCGTCGTAGAAACAGCCTCCGGCGCGGCGGTCGAAAAGTTCGTCAACCTCTCGATGTCGGAAGACGATCCGAGATTCGCCCCCAGCTTGATTTCCGACCAGTCGGAGATCGTCAACGCCAGCAAGGTCAGTGCAGCAAGCAATGACAACGCCCCAGCCAACACCAGCGCTCCGTTGGCGGGCGGCAACGACGGCACGCTGCTCTCACCCAACATCGCTAACTTTGAGAATGCCCTGACCACCAGCGGCGCGGGGATCAATCTGCTCGACCGCATCGACCTGTTTAACATCCTGTGCGTGCCGGGCGAAACCAAGCCCAGCAAGATTTCCGAGCTGGAGGGCTTCTGCCACGACCGACGCGCCTTCCTGATCGTGGACTGCGCCGACAACGCCACCTTTAGTTCGCTCCAAAGTGGGCCTAATTCCAGCCTGACCGGTAGCAACTCGATCAATGCCGCCTTCTACTTCCCGTGGGTCAATGTCCCTGACCCACTGATGGAGGGCCGCGCCCGCGCCTTCCCACCCTGCGGTCTGGTGGCCGGCATCTTTGCTCGCACCGACTCCCAACGCGGCGTCTGGAAGGCTCCGGCCGGGACGGATGCCAGCCTGAACGGCATCACCTCGCTGGCTTTCAGTCTGAGCGATGCCGAGCAAGGTTTCCTCAATCCCAAGGCGATCAATGTGCTGCGCAACTTCCCAGTCTACGGACCGGTGGTCTGGGGGGCGCGCACCCTGGCCGGTAACGACGAGCGCGGCTCCGAGTGGAAGTACGTGCCGGTGCGGCGCTTAGCCCTCTTCCTCGAAGAAAGCCTGTATCGAGGGACGCAATGGGTGGTCTTCGAACCGAATGATGAACCGCTCTGGGCGCAGATCCGCCTGAACGTGGGAGCTTTCATGAACTCGCTTTTCCGGCAGGGAGCATTCCAGGGCAGCAGTCCCCGTGACGCCTATTTCGTCAAGTGCGACAAGGAAACCACTACTCAGAATGACATCAATAAAGGCATCGTCAACATCCTTGTGGGTTTTGCCCCGCTCAAACCGGCAGAGTTCGTCATCCTCAAGATTCAACAGATCGCCGGGCAAATTCAGGCGTAACGGGAGGCAGTCATGGCACAGTTTTCTGTGAATGTAAGTCGATTTGATCCATACAAGAACTTCAAATTCCGTATCAAATGGGATGGGAGATATGTAGCCGGTATCAGCAAGGTGACAGGGCTCAAACGCACGACCGAGGTGGTAAAACATCGAGAAGGCGGAGATCCCAGCTCCAGTAGGAAATCACCTGGCAGGACTGAATATGAAGCCATCACTCTCGAACGCGGCGTTACCCACGATACCGAGTTCGAGAAATGGGCTAACAAGGTCTGGAACTTTGGCTCCGGTTTGGGGAGCGAAGTCTCGCTCAAGGATTTTCGCAAGGATTTCATCATCGAAGTCTATAACGAGGCAGGGCAGGTAGCCTTGTCCTATAAAGTATACCGTTGCTGGGTCTCAGAATTTCAAGCCCAGGCTGACCTCGATGCAAACGCCAACGCAGTGTTGATCCAATCGATCAAGCTGGAGAACGAAGGTTGGGAGCGCGACTACGAGGTGACTGAGCCGAGTGAACCGAGCTTCACTGAACCATCATAACGTACCCGTTGCCTGATTCTCTTCTAGGGAACTGCCCTTGCGCCCTTTTTCAGCATCCGCCCTGCTTGCCGCGTGGGAGCGCGGGATGAATTGTCTGCCTGCGGAGAAGGCTTTGCTACTTCTCCGGGCGGCGTTCCCCGATGCTCCCCCCGTCGCACTTGCCAGCCTGACCATTGGCCAGCGCGACCTGTGCTTGCTCAAACTGCGCGAGATGACATTCGGAACGCAGTTGACGGGAATCGCCGTCTGCCCCGAATGCAGCGAGCGCGTGGAGTTGGACATCGACTCCCGTGATATCGCTGATGCGAATGCCCGGCTACCTGATTTTCAGGCAGCGGAAACTATTAATAATGAATTCCTGCTCAACCTGCCCGAATGGGAACTCCGGTTCCGTCTGCCGACCAACGCCGATATGATTTCTCTTTCGCCGGATTCTAAACAGGCACATACGAAATTACTCGAGGCCTGCCTGCTCGATGCCCGGCATGATGGAGAATCCGTTCAACTGGTCGATTTACCACAAGAAGTGGTCACGGCGGTCGCAGAGCGTATGGCGCAAGAGGATCCTTATCTCAACATCTCGATTGCCCTGAAATGCCCAGCTTGTGGTCACCAATGGGAGATGTTATTTGACATCGTTTCATACTTTACGAGCGAGATCAACACCTGGGCAGTGCGTATCATGCGCGAAGTCCATCACCTGGCATTCGCCTATGGCTGGCGGGAGGAAGACATCCTTTCGATGAGCGCCTGGCGCAGACAGCAGTATCTGGAATTGATTGGCGTAACTTAAGTTCCGGTTCGTTTCACTCAAGCAGAAGTGAAAGCATAGAGTAAGTCAGAAGAAAAATGAGTGACATTTTCACCAACCTGGTATTACGCAATGGAGGCATGTCTTCCCCGGCTATTCTACAGCCACGCCTGCCCTCTCTGTTCGAATCCTCCTCGAGTGTAGACGGATTACCGGAGACGATATCTGCTCAAGCACAGACTGGATCGTTCTCAGCATCGACTGAAACGCCATACCACCAAATTAATTTATCGCCGACTGAACATGCGTCAATATCACCGAATGTTAAGTCCGTACAGGAGACGTCGGCTATCTCCACACCGCTTGGCCAGCCGCCCGTTGAACATTTAAAGGAGGGACAGAGTCTGAACCCTGTGCGAGCTTCGATGGATCCGCTATCTGCCCTTAAGCAGCAGGAGAATGCCCCATCCAATTTATTCCACTCTTCAACCGGAAATACACTTGATGACAATACTCTGTTGGACATGGATAGACGCCGGGTCGAGACGGTGATGAGCCGCGAAGAACAGACTGTTGGGAGGAAGTACCCGAAGGATGATCAACAGCCGAGCACGAAATCCTTGGAGCGGGTTGTTCATCCACGCGTGGAATCCTTGACGCAATTACAGAAGGATGCCCGGCAATCCGAGCATCAAAAGTTAGTGGTTAAGAGCAGTCTGGAAAGACCGTCCAATGTCATTCTTCCCCGTGAAAATGCGATGGGAATAGAACCACCAGTCGTCCAGATTCACATCGGGCGTATAGAAGTGCGTGCCATCATGCCACAGCCAGCGCAACCGGTGGCGAAAGCGGCACCTGTCCAACCCAGAATGACTCTGGACGATTACCTGCGCCAGCGGGAGGGAAGTCGATGAGCAACAGCCTGGCGATAGCCACCGTGACCGAAGCCTTCAGACAGCAGATTCAGAAGGCGCTGACCGACAGCGAATCAGAAACCGGCATCTCGGGAGCACTGTCGAAAGCCCTTCGCCCGTCCACGACTACCAGCGGGCACCCGGCTGGCGAGTCCAATGTGTATGCCGGGCTTTACATGTACCAGGTCATTCCCAACACTGCCTGGCGCAATGACTTCTCCCCTGTCCGCCGCAGCGACGGTTCGGCGGTGCGCGGAACTCGCTCAGCTTATGACTTGTACTATTTGATTACTTTCTATGGGGATGAAAGCAAATTGGAGCCCCAGCGCATTTTGGGCAGCGTGGTGCGCAAGATCGTTTCAGAACCGGTACTGACCACAGATATGATCAAGAGTGCGAAAACAGGAGCTCTCGCCAAGAGCAATCTGGAGACCGAAGTCGAGCGTGTCAAATTCTCGCAACTGCCTCTCTCCCTCGAAGAACTCTCCAAGCTCTGGTCGGTATTCTTTCAGACCACTTATTGCCTGTCCGTCGCATTCCAGGCATCGGTGGTATTCATCGATGGCACCGAAAGTGGTGGTCCAGCCCTGCCGGTTCTGGCACGCAATGTGTATGTCCGTCCGTTCAGGCAAATCGAGATCGACAAAATCCTCTCCCAGAAGACCTCGACTGCTCCGGTGCTGGAACAGCCCATTCAGTTTGGTTACACCCTGGTCTTGCAGGGGCAACAGCTTCAGGGAGATGTGACCCGCGTGCGTATTGGCGGGGTTGAAGTTACTCCCGCCGAAGTTTCCGGTGAGCAGATCAAGGTAGCCCTTAAATCACCTCCTTTTCCGGTTGATTCGCTGTTTGCGGGTGTACAGGCCCTTCAAATCATCCAGGACATCAACATGGGTACCCCAGAAACCGCCCATAAGGGTTTTGAATCAGATGTCGTACCGTTGGTTCTGCGCCCGGCGATAACCCCCTCTGTTTCGGGAAAAACAGTGGATGGGTCATACCGCAAAGCAAAAATTAAGCTCGATTTCACTCCGTCGGTTGCGATCGGTCAACGGGTGGCATTGTTGCTCAATGAGTTCAATCCGCCATCCACGCGCCCCGCTTATGCCTATCGCTTCGACGTTATTGTGCCATCGACTCCTCCCCCTGTCTTTGCCACACTGAACGTGGATGTGCGGGTTCTACCTGCCCTGTACCTTGTCCGCGTCCAGGTGGATGGCGCGGAAAGTGTACTGGATGCCGGGCCTGACCCGGAGAACGCACCGCAATACATAGGTCCGAAAGTGAATTTGACATGAAAGCCGTCCGAACCCTTCCCTGGTCCGAGAGCAACCAGCGTTATCTCACGCTGACGCTGGCGCGCATCCGCGCCCTGCTTGAGGACCGCGCGGGAGCGGAGACTGTGGCTGTACCGGTCGAGGATGACGGGTTGCGTGAAATCGCGGCAGGCATGGCCTCACCCCCTGCCATTGAATCACTGTGCACATTATTCGGGCTTTCACCTTTCGAGCGGGATGTCCTCTTGTTGTGCGCCGGGATTGAAATGGATTCGCGGATATCCGCCTTGTGCGCTTCCGTCCAGGGTGAGCCTATCCGCAGCTACCCTACTTTCAGCCTGGCTTTAAGCCTGTTCCCTGAAGCTCACTGGAGCGCGCTCACCCCGGCTGCGCCGTTGCGCTGGTGGCGGATGCTTGAACTGGGTTCAGGAACTACGCTGACCCAATCACCGTTGCGCATTGATGAACGGATCCTGCACTACCTGGCAGGTGTGTCCCATATCGATGACCGGCTGATGGGGTATGTGGAACCTGTCGATGTACCTGAGCATCTCGTCCCATCGCATAAGGTCCTGGCGGAGCAAATTGCCGCTACCTGGTCGAATTCTGTGCAAGGAATGTCCCTGCCGGTCATTCAACTGGTTGGCATCGATCATTCTGCCCGGCGCGACGTGGCT
>JBGPQJ010000050.1:0-18300 GCA_041488995.1 Anaerolineae bacterium | reverse complement strand
TTTGAGATGCAGGGCATGGAGGGGGTGATGGATGCCCTGACTGAAAAGCGCGCCCCAACCATCATCGGCATTTACTCGCCCTACGCCGCCTTGCCCAATTGCCGCGCCCTGGCAGCTTACGTCCGCTGCCGGGCGGAAGATACCGACGTGCCGGTCTCGTTGATGCTCGATCACGGCGCCAGCGTGGAGCAGTGCCTGGAAGTGCTTTCCTATGGTTTTACCGATGTGATGTATGACGGTTCGAAACTGCCGTTCGAAGAGAACATCGCCAACACAAAGCGGGTGGTGGCTGCAGCGCATGCTGCCGGTGTGGGTGTCGAGGCCGAATTGGGGCAGGTCGGCATGGGCGACCAGTACGATTCCCTCGGCGGCCAGCGGATTGGCTTTACTGATCCTGAATGTGTGGGGCATTTTGTCGAGCAGACAGGCGTCGATTTCCTGGCGATTGCTTTTGGAAATGCTCACGGACTTTATAAAGGCGAACCCCGCCTGGACCTCGACCTGGTTGCTGAAATCCGTCGACGGGTGGACGTGCCGCTGGTGATGCACGGCGGGACGGGTCTTTCCGACGAACAGTTCCGCGCCGCGATTGCAGCCGGCATCAGCAAGATCAACTTTGCCACCAGCATCATGAACACCGCCGCCGACAACATGCGCCTGGCCGCAGCCGGACCGCAGGCGACAATGTTCGACATCTCCGCAGGCATCCGCGCCGCGTACTCCCAGTGGTGCAGCGATCTGTACGAGGTCTTCGGTGCGGCCGGACGGGTTTAGTTGGCTGGCTCGTCGACACCGTAGCCTGCCCCGAGCCATCATTATAAGAAGCAGCCAACCCAAGTAAGTATAGAATTCAATAAGAAAAACCTTTGCCAAAGCCCCGTATCCGACAGAATACTCCATGGTGGATGAATAACTTCTGATACCATAAATAACCCAATGAATAAGCTATGAGCAAAGGCTTAGGAAGATATGTTCGATTTTCGACGCGGCGAAAGTCATGGCACATCTAAAGGATCAGGTCTATGTCCCCAATCCTGAACACCATAAAGTATATGAAAAATTATATGCAGAATATGTTATCCTGCGTGATTATTTTGGGCGCGGCGCAAATGATATGATGAAGCGGTTGAAGAGCATCAAGACCGATGCGAGGGAGTAAATAACTATGCTCGAAAAGCTTAAAGAAGAACTGGTAAGCCTGCATCTGGAATTGCCCAGGAACAACCTGGTCGCATGGACGAGCGGCAATGTCAGCGCGCGCGATGTGGAGACGGGGCTGGTGGTCATCAAAGCCAGCGGAATCCGTTACGAGGCGATGCGTCCGGAACACATGGTGGTGGTGGATTTGGACGGCAAGGTGGTGGAGGGCAGCCTTATACCGTCTTCGGATACTGCCAGCCACCTTTATATTTATAAAAATCGCCCGGATGTGGGCGGGGTGGTGCACACCCATTCACGCTATGCGACAGCCTTCGCGGCGGTGGGAAAGCCCATTCCCTGTGTGCTCACAGCGATGGCCGATGAATTTGGCGGACCCATCCCGTGCGGCGGTTTTGCGCTGATCGGCGATGAAGCGATCGGGAAAGTGGTCGTGGAGAGCATTGGCAAATCCCCGGCGGTGCTGCTCAAGAACCACGGCGTGTTCACGATTGGCAAAGATGCCAGGGCGGCGGTCAAGGCGGCGGTGATGACCGAGGACGTCGCAGCGACCGTCTGGATGGCGATGCAAATCGGCATCCCGGATGTCATTCCGCAGGAAGATGTTGAGAAGTTACACGACCGGTATATCCATGTGTATGGACAGCATACAAAACCCCAGGCTCCCTTCCCTGATAAGGAAGGGGGAAAAGCAGGAGCGAAATCATGATTGACTTAAAACAATACGAAGTCTGGTTCGTAACCGGCAGCCAGCACCTGTACGGACCGAAAACGCTTGAAACAGTGGCCGAGCATTCGCGCGAGATTGCAGCGGCGCTCGGCGCTTCGACGCATATGCCGGTGCAAGTAGTGTTCAAACCCGTGCTGACCACGCCCGAGGCGATCCGCGAGCTATGCCAGGAGGCGAACGCTGCGAAGGATTGCATTGGTCTCATCACCTGGATGCACACCTTCTCGCCCGCCAAGATGTGGATTGCCGGGTTGAGTCTGCTCAAGAAACCGTTTGCGCACCTTCACACCCAGTACAACCGCGAAATTCCCTGGGCGGTGATCGACATGAACTTCATGAATCTCAACCAGTCCGCACACGGCGACCGGGAGTTCGGGTTCATTGGCAGCCGGATGCGTCTGGACCGCAAGGTTGTGGTCGGGCACTGGCGTGATGAGGATGTGCAGGCCAGCCTGGGCGTGTGGGCGCGCGCTGCGTCCGCGTGGGCGGACTGGCAGGGCGCAAAAATCGCCCGCTTTGGTGATAACATGCGCGATGTGGCTGTGACCGAGGGCGACAAGGTCGAGGCGCAGATCAAGCTTGGTTATGGCGTGTATGGATACGGGGTGGGGGATCTGGTCAAGGCGGTGAACGATGCTACCGAGGCTGAGATGGATAGGATGGCGCAGTCCTATCTTGATGAGTATGATGTCGCCCCGGCGCTTAAACCCGGCGGCGAGCGCCATACATCCCTGCGCGAAGGGGCGCGCATCGAAGTCGGGATGCGCAACTTCCTGCAGGCCGGCAATTTCAAGGCCTTTACCACCACCTTCGAAGACCTGCACGGCCTTGCGCAATTGCCCGGGCTGGCAGTCCAGCGCCTGATGCGCGACGGCTACGGTTTCGGTGCGGAGGGCGATTGGAAAACATCCGCGCTGGTGCGCGCGATGAAGGTGATGGGCGCCGGACTGAAGGGCGGCGTCAGCTTCATGGAGGATTACACCTACCACTTCAGCGTCAGTGGGGACAAGGTGCTGGGCGCGCACATGCTCGAAATCTGCGAGTCGATTGCGTCGAACAAACCCAAACTCGAGATCTTGCCGCTCTCAATTGGCGGCAAGGCCGACCCGGTGCGGTTGATCTTCGACGCGAACACTGGTCCCGCGATTGGCGCTTCCATGATGGATATGGGCCAGCGCTTCCGAATGGTGGCCAACGTGGTGGATGTCATCCCGACCGACGCTCCCTTGCCCAAGCTGCCGGTGGCGCGCGCCCTGTGGCTGCCGCGTCCGGATTTGAAGACTGCCGCCGCCGCATGGATCTACGCCGGCGGTGCGCACCACACCAGCTTCAGCTACGCCGTCACTGCCGAGCATCTGCGTGACTTCGCTGAAATGGCGGGCATCGAGTTCCTGCTGATTGATGGGAACACCCGCGTGGAAGAATTCAAGGAGAAATTACGCTGGAACGATCTGTATTATCATCTGGCAAAAGGGGTGTAGCCTTCTATTCCTGACAAAACGCATACGCTGGTCGCTCAACCCCGTAATTAAGATTCGCAATGGATAGTCTGCCAGGCTATCCATTGCTTTTATCCTTCTGCGCTCTATCCCATCTTGACCACTTTCTCGGCTCTCAATAAAGGTTCGCTGCGCGTGGCGTCCATCTCGATCACGCCAGTCACCAGCAGAGGCGCAGAGGTGCTGAGGGCTGCCTTGGCTTGACGGTACGCCTCCGGGAACAGGACCACGTCCAGCATCCCGGTCAAATCTTCCAGGGTCAGGAACATCATCAGGTCACCTTTGGCGGTCCTGCTGCGGTGCGAACTCTGGCGTACGCCGGCCACGGTCACCCGCTGTCCGATCCGCCCGGCGGCCTCGACCGTCGTGACCGCCCCGGCAGCCGCGATCTTCCCAGCCACCAGTTCGAGCGGGTGGGCTTCCAGGCTGACGCCCAGCAGTTCCTCCTGCGCGGCCATCTTCTCCATCAGCGTCCAGTCATCGCCCTCCATATCCCCCCATTCGAACAGGCTCGGTTGTCCCGCCTGCCAGCTGCCGCGCTCCAGGCGGCGTAGGATGGCCGGGATCGCCCCCAATCCCTCCAGCGCCCCGACGCGCGCCAGATTCTCTGCCTCCAGCGGACGCGGGTCGGCGCGTGCCAGAAAGTCCTCCAGTGAGTGGAACGGCCGGTAGCGCAGGATCCTCTCAATCGTGCGCCCGGTCAAATCCTTGACCTGGTCCAGCCCCATAAAGAGCGCCTTCTGTCCCTGAGGCCCGGGCTCGTAAGCGAAATGGCGTCTGGAAGTGTTGACATGCGGCGGGCGGACGGACAGCCCCAGGCGGCGTGCTTCGCTCAGGTAGACTCTCTGGCTGTAGTAACCGCCCCAGTTGGCCAGCACGGCTGCCATGAACTCGGCCGGGAAGTGGGTCTTGCACCATGCCGAGCGCCATGCCACTTTTGCATAGGAGGCGGCGTGCGCTTTGGGGAATCCGTACCCGGCGAAGGCGGCCATCATTTCCCACAACCGCTCGCCTGTCTCGGAGGGGATACCGCTCCGGGTGTGCGCCTCGCTGACAAACTTTTGCTCGAGGAGCTGCATCTGTTTGCCGGGGTCGAAATGGCTCATCGCGCGGCGCAGCAGGTCGGCTTCCGCCAGGCTGAACCCGGCCAGTTCGTGTGCGATCCGCAGCACCTGTTCCTGATACAGGATCACCCCGAAGGTGTCGTTCAGCAGCGGCGCCAGGGCAGGGTGCAGGTGGTTGACCGGTTCCTCTCCCTTGAATCGCCGCACGAAGGAATCCTTCAATCCACCAGAGAGCGGACCCGGGCGATAAAGCGCCAGCGCAGCCATGAGGTCGTCCTCGCTGCGGGCGCGGATCTCGCGCAGGGTGGCGCGCATGCCGGGGCTTTCGATTTGGAAACAGCCGATCGTCCCGCCGCTCTCCACGCGCCGGGCGGTCTCGTCGTCCTCCGCCGGGATTGACTCCAACACCGCCAGCGGGCTGGCAAACTTACCCGGCTGCCTTGCTGGCGTTATGCCAGCAGGATGGCGCTCGGGCGGCACGCCGCCGCCCGGCTGGTTCTCATGGATGAACTCGGCCACGTCCCCCAGCACGGTCAGGCCGCGGATCCCCAGCAGGTCGATCTTGACCAGGCCCAGCGCCTCGACCGATTCCAGATCAAGCTGGGTGATCGTGACGCCCTTGCTGCCCGAACGCATCACCGGCACAAGGTCCGTGAGCAGCCCCGGGGCGATGATTACCCCGCCGGGATGCACGGAGAGATGGCGCGGCAGTTTGAGCAGGGCTTCGGCCTCGTCGAAGATGCGCTGGTGAGCGGGAGTGGTGTAAGAGGTGCGCAGTTCAGCGAACGGGGAGGAGGGAACAGCACCCTCCTCATTCTCATCAAATCGAGCCCAGAAAGCGTAGGGCAGCTGGTTGACCATCTCACGCACCTGCTGCGGGGCAAGCCCGTGCGCCTTGGCCACGTCGCCCAGCGCCGAGCGCGGGCGGAAGCGGTTGACCGTCCCCACCATCGCAGCCCGATCCGCCCCATAAGTATCAAAGACATGCTGGATGACGCCGTCCCGCCGCCGCGAGCACAGGTCGGTGTCGATGTCGGGCGGGGTGGTGCGGGCCGGGTTGAGGAAGCGCTCGAAGTACAGGTCGAGCCGCAGCGGGTCGGGGCTGGTGATGCCCAGGCAGTGCGCCACCAGGGAGGAGGCCGCCGAGCCACGCGAGGAGAACGGCACGCCGGTCTGGCGCGCGTAATTCAGGATCTCCTCCACGATCAGGAAGACCGGTTCGAATCCCATTCGGGCGATTACCTCCAGCTCGTGGTCAAGCCGTGTCCTTATTTGAGGACTGATCTCGCCGTAAATCCTGATGGCGCCTGCCTCCGCCTTTTGCCGAAGGAATTGCGCAGAGGTCAACCCGGGCGGCAGCGGGACGGTTGGCATGTGCGCGACGCCCAGCGGCAGGTCGAACTGACAGCGCGCCGCGATCTCTCCGGTCGCGGCCAGCGCCGCCGGGTGATCCCTGAAGCGCGCCTCCACTTCGCTTGCGCTCGCGAAATGCGCACGTGCCGGCGCCACCGCCTCCGGTGGAATGCGGTCCAGAGGCTGGTTCAGGCGGATGGCGGTCAGCGTGCGCTGAAGCGCAGCCTGTTCGGGTGTTAGATAATAGACGGGGTGAGTCACGACGCAGGGTATTTTTAATTTGTGAGCCAGGCTCGACAGATCGTGTGCCATCGCCGGATTGTTGAGCGCGAGATAGAGGGAATCTGAAAACAGCTCATTGAGTTGCCCGAGGCGCCATCCGGAAAGCTCCTGCTGCTCGTCGCTTACCTGTGCCTGCCCTGTCCCGTGCGACCCGGGACGAGGAGGCAGCACTGGCGCAAACAGTGCGATCAGGTCTTTGGAATAGGTGCCCAACAGGTCAAGCGGGCAGGCGGCTTGCGGGTCATCCCTGAGTGCCAGCGCGCTGCTCAGCCGGCACAGGTTCGACCACCCCTCCAGGCTGGCCGCCAGCAGACTGAGCCTGCCGGTCGACAGATCTACTTCAAGCCCCAGGAGCGGCTGAATCCCAGCCCGCTGGCAGGCGACCACGAATTCGATCGACCCGCTCAGCAGGCGATGGTCGGTTAATCCCAGGGCGGTCATGCTGTCCGCCTGCGCTGCCTGTACCAGCTCGGCAGGCAGCAACAGTCCCTCCTGCAGGGAATAAGCGGAATGGGTGGTTAGATGGATGAACATCAGGTCTATTCTAACAGTTCAGCCAATAGCTGAATCATTCCCATTTTACATTCATCTGGTATCGCCGGCAGGATTGTCCATCCAAACGACCGTGTAAGCACGAATAATTGCATCGGCCCGTATGGATGTATACTTGTTTTATCATTCAAAATCACGAGGGACTCATGCAAACCACACAACCAGAAAACGTAGGATTATCGTCTGAGCGGTTGCAACGCATCAATCACGTCATGCAGCAGTATGTCGACGGGCAAGTTTTTGCGGGGATCGTCACCCTGGTCGCTCGCGAGGGGCAAGTTGCCCACCTGGAAGCTTTTGGCTGGCAGGAGAAAGAGACGAACCGCCCGATGACGGTCGATACCATTTTTCGTATCTACTCGATGACCAAGCCAATCACCAGCGTGGCAGTGATGATGCTCTGCGAGGAAGGCAGGCTGCGTCTCGCCGACCCCGTTTCGCGCTATATCCCGGATTTCAAAGACCTGAAGGTGATGGTCGCCCGCGGGGGCAGCGATTATGACCTGGTGCCAGCCAGACGGGAGATAACGATCCATGACCTGCTCACGCATTCCGGTGGACTGAGCTACGGCAGTGACGAGCACTCTGCCCTCGATGATTTATATCGAAAAAACTTCGAACGCATGGACAAAGAAGTTGAGCCCATCATGGAAAAAAGAGTGCTTGCCTTCGTCCAGGCCAAACTGCCGCTGGCATTCCACCCTGGCACAGGTTTCCGCTATAGCATTTCAATCGATCTGCTAGGATATATCGTACAGTTGGCCTCCGGTCAGTTGTTTGAAGATTTTCTACAGGAACGAATCTTTGCCCCATTGGGGATGGTCGACACAGCCTTCTGGGTGCCGCCGGAAAAAGCAGACCGGTTTGCGGCCGTGTACGGGCCAGAGGAAAAGGGAGGGATCAAAGTCATCGAGCCGGTTGCCGGAAGCCGCTATCTCCAACCCACCCGCGACCCATCGGGCGGTGGAGGACTGGCCTCTACAGTGAGCGATTACTTTCGTTTTGGGCAGATGCTTTTGAACATAGGTCAATTGGATGGCAACCGTTTGTTGGGGCGCAAGATGGTCGAATGGATGATGCAGAACCATTTGCCCGATGGGATTCATCCTATGGATGAGCCATGGAACGGCTTTGGCCTGGGCGGAGCAGTCTTGATCAATCCGGGGCTCTCCCACCGGCCCGGTTCAATCGGAAAATTTAGCTGGGGCGGCGCTGCCAACACCGAATGGTGGATTGACCCGGTTGAAGAGTTGCAGTGCCTGCTTATGTTGCAATATATGCCGGCATTTACCATCCCGATTGTGGAGGACTTCGCCCAACTGGTTTACCAAGCCCTGGAATAAACCCGAACGAAACAAAAAACCCCTGGCGGTAAGACGATGATCAATTTTCTATTCTCATGCAGGCTTGCACGCTAATAACAGCTCCCGCGAAAGCGGGAGCTGTTTGTGTGATCGACCAGGGATTTAGAATTCATCCCTGGCAAGATCGTGAATTTAGGTGAAACAGCGTAATGATGGATGGATCGTTGATTATTTATGTCCGCTTTCCCCAGCCCTGATGAATTGCCCGCAGCGCGTTTCCACCGAGGACTTTCTTGATAATCGATTCACTGTGGCCATCCACCACGAGGCGCTGTGTCAACCGGGGCATCTGGGAGGTATTGTCCAGATCGTCCGGCGGTGTAGTAAAGCCGTCAAAATCGGTACCGATAGCGGCGACATTTTCGCCACCGATATCGATCAGATACTGGATGTGGCGGGAAATGAAGTTGAGACCCTGTCTGCTCTCTTTGGGCATCAACCAGTAAGGCATGAAGATCACGCCGATCACGCCGCCGTCCTGTGCGATGCGACGGATCTCCCAATCGGTCAGATTATAAGGGGAGGGGTCGATGGCGTATGCACCTACATGTGAGGCGACCAGCGGCACATGCTTTCCGCTGGCATCGGCGATCTTGTAGATTTGTTTTCGCGCAGTGGGGGTGCAGTGCGCTACATCGATCAGCATCCCCAGTTCAATCATCTTTTTGACCACCTGCTTGCCCAGGTCTGTCAGGCCCAGCGTCAAGTCGCGCCAGAGTTCCGGATTGGCTGCCAGCTTGGATATCTCTTCCGGGAAGGGATAGCATGGGTTAACGACCTGATTCGGATAAAAGTGGGCCAGGGTGAGGCAGACCACGCCGCGCTGATATAGCTCTTCCAGATGGTGAAGGACATTCGCAGGACTCTCATCCTTGTCCCCCAGGCTGTGAGCCCCTTCAACAGCGTGGATGACAGCGATCGGCCGATGGTCGTCTGGTTGGTTCAGGATCGCATCCAGATCGGCGATCGAACCAGCCATCTTCATCGCGTCAGATGGAGTAGAAGATGCCACCGCTTTCTCCATATCATTCATGATCCTGAGGGTTGCCTCGAAAGGGGGCGAGACAATCAGTTTTTTCCATAGGTCAGGGCGCAGGAAGCGGAATATTCTAACAATGGGGAAATCGCCGAGGATGCCCCTCTCCGGTACATAGACGGTCGAGAAAATGACATCATAACCGCCTTCCCGCAGACGGGGAAAACTGGCACGCACGCTCATGGGATTGCCATGCAGGGTGCGGTCGATCACGTAGCGCAGATTGAGGTTGCGTTTGAACAGTTGCTGCTGCATGGATGGGTGAATGTGGAGATCAACAACTGTGGCTTCCTGGTGGATCCGTTGCCAGTCTAAATTTGCCATAACTGCCTCCAAGAATCTTCCGAGAACTAAGAAACGGTGACCTTTAATGTTGATTGAGCAAACATACTGTTCAATTTATTGTTTGTCGATGTCAGTATATATCTAATTCTGGCCAAAAACAATTCTTTGCAGAGGTTCAATAGCAATGAATCATAGGCAACGTTAAGATATCGCCTGGGTGGTGTTAAAATAAAACCTCTTCTGATATACTGAATGTGCGAACCCCTGTCGAAAGTTGAGACCCAATTGAGCACTCTTACCCATACGCCCTCCAGTGAATTACACAATCCTCTGCCTGACGTAACACTGGATCAATTGCCTGCGCACTTACGGGAGGCTGCGGCACGCGCCGGCTGGACTGCATTGGTTCCGGTTCAGGCACGCACCATTCCTTACCTGCTTGCTGGACGCAATATGATGATCCAGGCTCGCACCGGCAGCGGAAAGACCGGCGTGTTCCTCCTGCCCATGCTCGAACGGCTTGACCCGTCGCGTCAGACCTGCCAGGCGTTGATCCTCGTCCCCACGCGCGAACTCGCCCGTCAGGTCTGGCAGGAAGCGGAGCGGATTTGCGGTGACGTCGGTCTGCGGACGGTGGCTGTCTACGGCGGGGTCGGTTATGGGGCGCAGATGGAGGCACTCAAAAAGGGTGCGCATATCGTGATCGGGACGCCCGGCCGTGTGCTTGATCACCTGCTCAGACGCACGCTTATGCTCGACCAACTCAAAATGCTCATCTATGATGAAGCCGACCGTATGCTTTCAATGGGTTTTTACCCGGACATGATGGAGGTCCAGCGCTACCTTCCCAAACACGCCATCCACACCTGTATGTTCTCAGCGACCTTCCCGGATTCCGTCATGCGCACCGCGCGTGAATTCATGCGCAATCCTGAGTTCCTCAGCCTGAGCAGCGACCATGTCCACGTCACCGACACCGAGCACGTCTTCTACCTGGTGTCTGGCATGGACAAAGACCGCAGTCTGGTGCGCATCATTGAGATCGAGAATCCCGCTTCCGCCATCATCTTTTGCAACACCAAGGTAAGAGTCCATTATGTAACCGTGGTCCTGCAGCGCTTCGGATATGACGCCGATGAATTGAGCGCCGACCTGTCGCAGTCTGCACGCGAACAGGTCCTGGGGCGTGTCCGACAGGGGACGCTTCGCTTTCTGGTCGCAACCGACGTCGCCGCGCGCGGGCTCGACATCCCCAGCCTCTCGCACGTCATTCAATACGAACCGCCGGAGGAGATGGAAGCCTACATCCATCGCGCCGGGCGCACCGGGCGGGCGGGCGCTGCCGGCGTAGCCATCTCGCTGGTGAACAAAAGCGAGAGATTCACCCTGGAACGCATCGCGAAGGAATACAGCATCGCAATGGAGGAATTGCCCGTTCCCACGGATGCGGACGTAGCGGCGGTCGTCGCGGAACGTGTGACGGCTTTGCTCGAAGCACGCCTGCGTGCCCGGGATAAACTGCAAACTGAGCGCAGCCAGCGCTTCGAGCCGCTTGCCCGCAGTCTCGCTGAGAACGAAGATGAGTCCGCCATCATCACCATGCTGCTGGATGATTATTACCAGCAGACTCTGCATGCGCCTGTCCCGCAGCCTGCCGATGCGCCCGCGAAGAAAAGCCAGCCGGAAGCGGCTCGCTACCGCCGCCGCCAAAACTCCCGCCGGCGTTGATGAACCGGTATTTTGTTTTCCCGCAGGCTTGCACGCTAATAACAGCCCCCGTAATTCCTAACCGGGTCATTTACACACGGAACGCGGCTGGACTGGATCATCTGTTCAATCGGATATTCCAGCCTTATAGTCCGCCTCGCATTCTGTTTTAAGTCATGTCTGCAGTCAAAGGCCCCAATGAGATTCAACAGGCGGTTCGCCTCCTGTTGGCGAGCAAGGGAGCGGTCGCCTTCACCGGTTCGGGGATGTCCACTCGCGTTCGGGCATCCCCGATTTTCGCAGCCCGGAGACAGGCCTGTGGGCGCGCGCCGAGGCCTTACAGGATGAAGTTGAGAGGGGAAAACTGCACGCCATCCTCCGCGACTCCCAAGCGTTTCTGGAACGGTTCCTCCAAAACGGACTGGCTCCCGTTTGTCCGGAGTGCGGTGGCGCGCTAAAACCAAACGTGATCCTGACCTGCGAGCAAATCCAGGCGCAGGAAATGAAATTCATTATTATCAACTTGACTCCATCCATTTTCGATTCGGTTGAGGATGGAGTCATCCGAGAGGATGTCGTTATTGCCCTGCCTGCGCTGGTAAAGCAATACAGGCGCTTCCAGTAATTGCAATGTGAGGCGCTGTTCTTGCGACGATTCGACGCGCTATTTTGGCTGCCGAGTCCAGCCACACGTCCACGCCGTCTTTGGTCAGGCGGGTTCTTCGGCAAGGCGCGTACGGCGTCACAGTACGCGTGGGCGTGGCACAGCGGGATGGCCCCAAAGGGTGTTTCCAAAAAATCTCACCCCCCAATTTATTGACTCTGATTCCCCATTTCCTTATAATGGAATTCAATTAAGCAAAAAACAGATCGGAGGTGTTGCCGTCAATTTTTGTTTGTGTCACGTGTAATTCAATTTGTCAAACCTGATAAACTGCCAAAAGGAGAAGAACACTATGCGTAAGTTACTGCCTCTCTTTAGTCTGCTCGTAATGGCAAGCCTCGTTCTTGCCGCGTGCGGCTCCGCCTCCAACGGAGCGCCCGTCACTGTAAAAGAAACCGTCATCGTCACCGTGGAAGTGCCCGGCGAGGCGCCCACGGCCGCGCCGCCTCCCGCCGCGGGCGGCGAACGCCTGCAAACCGTCCTCGACCGCGGAAAGGTCATTTGCGGCGTGCACGGATCCTTCCAGGGCTTCGGCTATGTGGATTCCGCGGGCGCCTGGAGCGGCTTCGACGTGGAGTTCTGCCGCGCCTGGGCCGCTGCGCTCTTCAATGACGCGAATGCCGTCGAGTTCCGCGGCCTGAGCGCGCAGGCGCGCTTCACCGCCCTGCAAACCGGCGAAGTGGACGTTCTCAGCCGCAACAGCACCTGGACTTGGACGCGTGACGCCGAACTCGGCCTCACCTTCGGCCCCGTCACCTTCTACGATGGACAGGCCATCATGGCCAAGAAGGATATCGTCTCCGACCCGGCTGCCGGCCTGGCCGCGCTCGAAGGCGCCAACATCTGCGTGCAGAGCGGCACCACCACCGAACTCAACCTCGCCGACCAGTTCCGCGCTGCGGGCGTGAATTACACCCCGGTCGTGTTCGAAGACCAGAATGCCGCCTTCCAGGCATACGAGGAAGACCGCTGTGACGCCATTACCTCCGACCGCTCGCAACTCGCCACGCAGGGACAGGCCGTCCTCAAGAACTTCGCCGATCACGTCATCCTCGACGTGGTCATGTCGAAGGAACCGCTCGCGCCCGCTGTCGCGCAAGGCGATGACAAATGGGCCGACGTGATCCACTGGGTCGTCTACGGCATGATCCAGGCCGAGGAACTGGGCATCACCTCCGCCAACGTGGATTCGTTCCTTGCCAGTGAAGACCCCGTCGTCCGCCGCCTGCTGGGCGTGGAAGGCGAACTCGGCGGCAAACTTGGCCTGAGCAACGACTTCATCTACCGCGTCATCAAGCTCGTCGGCAACTACGGCGAAGTGTACGAGCGCAACCTTGGCCCCTTCAACCTGGCCCGCGGCCAGAATGCCCTGTGGACCGACGGCGGCCTGATGTATGCCCCGCCTTTCCGCTAAACCATTTCCACCATGTTCGGGCGGCACGGTGATCAGTGCCGCCCGAACTATATTTCCATGAAACTCAAAGCATTCTGGCGCGATGTCCGCTTCCTGCAAATGCTGGCGCAGGCGGTCTTCGTCGTCCTGCTGGCGCTGGTGGCGGGATATTTGTACGTCAACGTCACCGCTAACCTGGCCCGTCAGGGGCTGACCGTGGGCTATGGCTTCATGAAGAACCCCGCCAGTTTCGACATCGGCGAGTCGTACATCCCGTATCAAGCCTCCGATTCGTACCAGCGCGCCCTCACCGTCGGCCTCGTCAACACGCTTGTGGTCAGTGTCGTCGGCATCCTGCTCACCACTGTTGTGGGCGTGCTGGCGGGCATCGCGCGGCTGTCGTCCAACTGGCTCATCAACAAATTCGCGGCCGCCTACGTGGGCGTGATCCGCAACACGCCGCTCATCCTCCAACTCATGTTCTGGTATTTCGGGGTCATCATCCAATTGCCTTCCGTCAAACAGGCTATCGAACTGCCCGGCTCCATCTACCTCACCAACCGCGGGATCTACCTCCCGTGGGCCGAGGCCACGGAGACCTTTCCTGCCTGGCGGAACTACCTGATCGCCGCCCTGCTCTCGATTGTCATCATTTGGATTTTATTCCGCGCCGTGCAACAACGCTCCAGCCTGCCCACGCCTTTCTGGTGGAACCTCGCCTACCTCATCGTCCCCGCACTGACCGTTTGGCTGGGCGCGGCCATCCAGCCCGAATCTCCGCTCAAGCCGTTCCTGCCCGCGCTCGTGGGACTCAACTTCAAAGGTGGCCTCAGGCTCACCCCAGAGTTTGCCGCACTGCTCTTCGGGCTGGTGCTCTACACCGGCGCGTTCATCGCCGAGATCGTGCGCGCCGGCATCCTGGCTGTCTCGCGCGGACAGGCCGAGGCAGCGCGCTCGCTCGGGCTGACGACCGGCCAAACGTTAAGATTGATCGTCCTGCCGCAGGCCCTGCGGGTCATCATCCCGCCACTCACCAGTCAGTATTTAAATCTCGCAAAGAATTCCTCCCTCGCCATTGCCATCGGTTACCCCGATCTGTTCAGCATCGCGGGCACGGTCTTCAACCAGACGGGCGCTGCCATCGAGATCATCATGGTGATGATGCTGAGTTACTTGAGCATGAGCCTGCTCACATCGCTGATCATGAACATTTACAACAACCGCGTTCGGTTGGTGGAGCGCTGACGTGGCCGCCGTTGACCTCCGTCCTCCCCGCCTCGTCATCGGTCCGCTGGCCTGGCTGCGCAAGAACCTGTTCAGCACGTGGTACAACGCCCTGCTCACCTTCGGCGCGCTCTGGCTGTTGTACTCCATCGTCAACCCCGCCCTCACGTGGTCGCTGACCGAAGCCCGCTGGGGCGTGATCGAAGCCAACCTCACCCTCTTCATGATTGGGCAATATCCGCGCGAAGAACTGTGGCGCATCTGGCTCGTCATTGATTGGCTGGCCGCTCTCATCGGCCTCTCGTGGGGCATATGGAGGAATGCGGCGCGCGGCTTTGCGGTGATCGCGCTCAGCGCGGGCGCGGCCTTCGCCTTGATCTGTATTGGGCTGGAGTGGGACGCATGGATCAACTGGCTGGTTGCAGACGCGGTCCTGCTGACTTTCTTCCTCCTTGGGCGTTATCTCCCCTACGCCTCGCGCGTGACTACGGTGGGCTGGCTCCTGTTTTTCCCGGGCCTGTTCCTGCTGGTCGCGGGGAGTAAAGCCATCCCCGCGCTCCCGGCCGTGGAGATGGGCGCCTGGGGCGGACTGCTCCTCACGCTTTTGCTCACTATCGTGGGTAATTTCGGTTCGCTGCCGCTCGGCATTTTGCTGGCGCTCGGCAGGCGCAGCAACCTGCCCATCGTTAAATATTTCTGCATCGGCTATATCGAGATCATCCGCGGCGTCCCGCTCGTGACCATCCTCTACATGGCCGACATCCTCCTGCCGCTCTTCCTGCCCGTGGACGTGCGTCCCGACCGCGTCATCCGCGCCATGGTCGGATTTATCCTGTTCGAGGCCGCCTACCAGGCTGAAAACGTGCGCGGCGGGTTGCAGTCCATCAATCGTGGACAATACGAAGCCGCGCAGGCGCTCGGTTTGAACGGCACACTCACCACCGCATTCATCATTTTGCCGCAGGCGCTCCGGGCGGTCGTCCCAGCATTGTTCAACTCCTTCATCAGCCTGTTCAAGGACACCAGCCTGGTCGCCATCATCGGCCTGTTCGACATCCTGAAGATCGGCCGCTCCGTGCTGGCGCAAAGCGACTGGCTCGGCACGCACCGCGAAGTGTACCTGTTCGCCTTCATCATCTATTGGGGCTTCAACCTGGCCTTCACCTATGGCAACCGCCGCGTGGAGGAAGCCCTTGGCGTTGGTAAGCGTTAAATCCATCCAATGCGAATGGCACGAATAAGCGAATTTCGCGAAGCATCCAAGAATAATTCGAGACATTCGCCCATTCGCGAAATTCGCGTTAGGAACAACCTCTTTCGTTGAGCCGCTTCCAATTTACGGAGACCTTATGAGCGACGAAACCAAACCACAAGAGATCATCGTCTGCCGCGATGTGCATAAATGGTTCGACAACTTCCATGTGCTGAAGGGCATCAACCTGACCGTCCACAAGCGCGAGGTGGTGGTCATCTTCGGGCCGTCCGGTTCGGGGAAGTCCACCTTCATCCGCTGCCTCAACCGACTCGAAGAGCACCAACGCGGACAGATCTTCGTGGACGGCGTGGAACTGACCAACGACATCCGTAACATCGAAACTGTCCGCCAGGAAGTGGGCATGGTTTTCCAGCAGTTCAACCTCTTCCCGCACCTGACGGTCATCCAGAATATTGCCCTCGCACCGTTCTGGGTGCGGCATATACCGAAGGAGAAGTCGCGCGAGCTCGCCATGCAACTGCTCACGCGCGTCGGAATCCCCGAACAGGCGGATAAATACCCCGGTCAACTTTCGGGCGGGCAACAGCAGCGCGTCGCCATCGCCCGCGCCCTCGCCATGCAGCCGCGCATCATGCTCTTCGACGAACCCACCTCGGCCCTCGACCCTGAAATGATCAAGGAAGTGCTGGACGTGATGGTGGAACTCGCCAAAAGCGGCATGACCATCGTGGCCGTCACGCACGAGATGGGCTTCGCGCGCGCCGTCGCCAATCGCATGATCTTCTTCGACAAGGGCGAGATCGTAGAGCAGGGTGCCCCCGATCAGATCTTCAACAATCCCCAAAACGACCGCACGAAGCTGTTCCTGTCGCAGATTTTGCATCAATGATTTAATTGGAACCTGACAGGCAGAATCAAAACCGCAGGCCATCCCAGCCTGCGGTTGTTGTTTGCCAAGGATTTACAGATGACCGGTTTTTTCCCTGCAAGGTTGGACGCTAAAAACAGCATCCGCAATTCCCAACCAGGTCAATTACAATCTGAACGCGGCTGGACAGGCTCATCTGATAAAATCGAATTACGCACAGAAATAATTAGCGGTTGATTGAGAGTTGATATGCTCCCACCAGTCTCTGCCCTGCAAGAATTTCTCGACCAATCCAGTGTTATTTGGAATGCACAAGATGGAAAGCCCGCACCCAATTCACAAGCTGCGCTGGAATTGGCGAATTTTTCCCGTCCCGAATCAATCGCCACGGCATTTTCGCAAGCCGCCATGCTTTTTGAAGCGGCGACAGATTACAGCATGGCGCTGATAAAAACACTCACCGAACCCGCAGTAGCAGTAGCGCCCTGGTCGTGTGCGCGTTGCATATTAGAGACATCGGCATTAGCAGCGTGGTTATGGGATACGAAAATTGCTGCAATACAGAGAGCGCAGAGAAGCCTCGCGCTAGTTTATGAAGGGCTGGAGCAAAAACGAAAATTTGCCACAATCGCCAACAGTGATATTGATCCTAATAAGGTCCTACAGCAAATTGACGAATTTGAGAAAGTCGCTCAAGGGCTTGGCTTTCCTGCCATCATCGACAAGAAAAACAAACGCAGTGGAATTGCCCGGCCAATGCCTTCTGATACTGAAATCGTTAAGCTCATGCTTGATAAAGAATCCAACTACAGACTTCTCTCTGCAATGTTACATGGGCATATTTGGGCTTTGCAATCTTTGGGGTTTATCACAGTTAAAGAAAATCAGAATATCTTCGAGAGCGTAAGAGGTGCTTATTTCGAAAAGCATTTGACTTATTTATCTATCCGATACCTGTGTACCGAAGCTGTTACTAGTCTATCCGTTCCCATTTTGATGAAGTTCAAGTTGTTTGGTTGGGATGCAAAGACTATGGGGAGTTTAATTGCTAAGGCGCTCAAAGCACTGGAAAAGTGATGAATAAAATAGAGTCTCCTCGTTGGATGCTTATTTCTTTGATCGACCAGGGACTTGAATAACCCCCTCAATGGGGGCGCTGAACCCAACAAAAAACACCTCTCGATGCGGAGAGGCGTTCAAGGTGACCGCCCGGGGACTCGAATAATCCCCTCAATGGGGGCGCTGAACCGAAAAGAAAACACCTCTCGCCGGAGAGGTGCTCAAGGTGACTGCCTGGGGACTCGAATAATCCCCTCAATGGGGGCGCTGAACCCAACAAAAAACACCTCTGGACGGAGAGGTGCTCAAGGTGACCGCCCGGGGACTCGAACCCCGAACCGATTGATTAAGAGCCCGACCCGCTTGTGTCTATCCCCTATATATGGTGATATACAGTCTAGCGTTTCCATATATGAGGGTAAAAATGTCTATTGCACCTATATTTTCTACTGTTTAGCGTAACGGTTGTGCAATCAGATGTGATTCTATAAAAAGTGGCACAAAAAAATAAGATTTTGGCCCTTCCAACGGTCAAAGATGACCGGCGGGTAATTGGAGCACCTTGCCTGCAAAGGCACTGTTCGAGCTGAACCTTAATAATCGACCTTCTGAATTCCGGATCACCTGTGCAGAAACATGCGCAGCGACCTGCACTTGGCGCTTGATGCCTAACTTGCGCACATCCAGGGCATGCTTGCCTGGTTGCGCCTGCTCGGCCAGCCAATAAGAAGCCCAACGGATGAAGTTGGCGGCAAAGAGCACGCAGCATTCCTGAAGATAGATGGCTGGCTCGGAGCGCACCTTGATCTTGTGCAGATAGAAGACCTGTTTGCCTTCCTTGATCCC
>JBGPQJ010000049.1:0-18724 GCA_041488995.1 Anaerolineae bacterium | reverse complement strand
GCATAATCGGAGCGGGTTACGGGATTGGCCGTGGTGGTAGCAAGCCAGGTGTTGACCGGCGGTAGCAGCGTGTAGTTCTGGACGAAGACGTCGCTGGGAGAGATGGTACCGCGGGCCATGATCCAATTGGTGATCAGCTCGCGCACCTCCGTGGTGGATTGGTAGAGCTTGGGGGCGGTGGGGAATTTGCCCGTGGCCCGGTAGTTGTTGAGGGCGACCCGGACAACCTGGTCCATGGCCAGAGGCGCACCGTTAAGATTCAATTCGACCACGCGCTGGCCAACCGGCTTGGTAACGTCGAGCGTGTATTCAATGCCCGACCAGAGGTCATAGTTGTAGTCGGCAAAGCCGGAAACCTTTGTAACCCCAAGCGGATCGTAATAGTACTGGTTGAAGTAGCCGGCCGTCCACTCCAGCTCGTCCTTGATCATCTGGCCGGTGGCCTCGACAACATAGAGGGTGTTATCGTAGATGTAGACGGCGTAGGCATCCTTGAGCTTGATCGGACCGGCATTCAGCTTGGCATCGTTGGTGAAGAGAGCCGCAAGAGAGGCGTCCACCGGGAATCCAGCCGCGGCAGCTGCATCCATCTGCACCTGGTTGATCAGGTCGGCCAACGGGCCGTCCTGGATGCGGGCAGCAAATCCGCCGGGGAAGGCAGCGGTTGCTGTGCCAACCGGAGTGTTAATGTAGGCGAGGGTCGCAAGGTGATAAGGCTGCGTGATGGCAAGCAGGTCGGCATCCTCTGCGGTGCTGCCCATCGCCGGGGCAGTGCTCGACTTTGTAGTCACCGTCCAGTCGCTGTCAGAACCGCTAAGGGTGATGCGGATATCGGAGATGTTGCGGGTCCAGTAACCCGGCTCGGTAACCAGGACACCGTTGATGACCTGACTCTGCACCACCGAATGGGCGTGGCCGGCCAGGATCACATCAATGCCAGGGACTTCATTAGCCAGGTACTTGGCGAAGTTCTCCTCGCGGCCATAGCCGTAGGTCTCATCCAGGCCAGTGTGGGCAGCAACGACGATAACATCCGCCCCTGCTGCGCGCATCTCGGGCACAAAGCGGTTGGCAGCGGTCATCGCGTCTTCAAAGACGCAGCCAACGATATTCTCAGGCCTCTCCCAATGCACAACCGCCGGCGGGGTCAGGCCGAGGATGCCCACTTGCACTCCGCCTACATCTTTGATCGTGTAGGGCCGGAAGGTGTAATCCCGGCAGCCGGTGACGTTGGCTGAGAGCAGGGGGAAGGTTGCTTCGCTCTGGAACTTTTTGAAGACGGCCGGACCATAGTTGAACTCATGGTTGCCGACCGTGGAGGCTGCATATCCCATGTAGTTCATGCTGGCTGCCAGAGGGTTCATCGGGGCAGTGTCGATCATATCGAAGTAGTAGGCTAGGGGAGTGCCCTGGATGGTATCGCCGTCGTCGATGAGTATGGTATTGGGATTGGTGGCGAGTACCCCTTTTACATAGCTCAAAACTTTCGTCAGACCTCGCTGGGACGAGCCAGTGGGAGTGCTGTCAGAGAAGTAATCGTAGTTGCGGATATTGCCGTGAATATCGCTGGTGCCGAGAATGACGATGGTTCGAGTTTCAGCGGCACTTACCGCAGTCGTGCTTGACCCTAACAGGGAAAACACGACGACAAGCGATACAACCATCGTCGATACCCACCGTAATGATTTATGTTTCTGCATTTGTCCCTTCCTTATCGATTATCATAAGCAAGAATTGGTTTGACCAAAATACCGTGATGGAATGCTGAATTAACCCTGCCCTTGATCTCCACCTCCTTCCCAATTTCTGGAATCGTATCCCCTCGACCTAACAAAATGTAAGGCAAATAAATATTACAGAGTCGCTGATGCAGAGTCAAGTGACAATAGATAAATATTTGTCACTTTCAGTGAGGAAAGACCCAGAAAATATTTGTTTCGTGCTGTTGGCGTTCCTCTTTTGGGAATTTTGCGCAATCTACACCCGACTTAAAAAGCTTAGACTCGACTTGCGTATCTTTTTCATCCCAGCCATTCGGAGATCGGTACAATATCCCGCATGCAGTAACAAAACCTCGAAAAAGCGGCCTTGCGCGGGGAACCCTCCTACATCTAGCGGGCGGGACAGGAACGCCGCCTGAAGATGGTTTTGCGAGCTGCCGGGGAGCGCATTGGCGCGGTCTGGCGACCCTGTGTCCTCCTGGCTGGCTGGCCCTGTGTTGGGTTTGGAGGTGGTTGCCTGGGAAGGTGGAAGGTTTGATGCCGAGAGTGTTCTCGCGGCGTAATAAGGCAGGGGTGCCCACCGGCGTTCTGAGCCTGCAAGTTGTTCTGGGGACAATCGTTTCCACCCTTTATCTATCCATCCCCAGCATCAATGCAGCTTACTGATTACTCTCAGCGCTGACCGTTCCGCTCCTGTGCATTGTGTACCTGATGGTATTTGCGGCGCTTATTAAGCTTCGCTACTCACAGCCAAACACACCACGCGCGTTCAAGATACCCGCGGGTATACTCGAGGTCTGGGTATTTGGCGGTCTTGGTCTGCCTCCTCAGACTTTACTTTCCTGGTAAGTCTGCTGCCTCCGGGTGATTCGGGTGTCGCCACCTGGCAATACGCCCTGATCCTGATCATAGGCACAGCCGTCCTTGCACTGCCACCCCTGGTTTTCATTGTGCTTAAGAAACCGTGATGGAAATCAGAAGAACCGTTGGAGGCATAGCGGCGAAATGTGCCTTTGATTTCAATACACATAAAAGTCCTGTTAGTTTCACACCGGGATTCATTTCGAGGCAGATGCCGTTCTATTGAGTAAATGAATGCGGGCAAAGGACTTCAAATTTCAGCCAACCGGATTCCAGCCTGGTTGGCTGGTGTTTTTTATATAAAAATGTTGCAGGCTTGATTTAGATTGCATATGTTTTGCAGCAATTCCCTGTGCCGATCAATAACCTGCTCCCATAATTCGAAGCAAGAGAGGCTCTCGCATGGCTAAGTCGCAAATCACATTAGCGGCAAAGACTCTGGCGCAAGCAAAGAAAGTAAGACTCATCAGAATCACACACCCGCCGAACGAAAAGCGGGTGTGGGTTTGTTATTCATCCCAGCTTCATCGCGCGGAACATGATGTGCCGGTCTACCAACCCACATTCTATTGACACTGGATTGATACATCTCTCAACTAACCAGAATAGTTACGCCCTATTCCACTACAGTTACTTTGGCGGCGTGCTCAAACTGACCGGGAGCATACCCCCGGGTCAATGCCAAGGCAAGCGAGAGCATTTGGGCGGGTAGAATTTCGAGCATCGGGAGGATCGTCAGCGACAACTGGGGGAGTGTAAATAAATCCAATTCGCCAGATTGCTGAATCAGGTGCGCTCGGCCACCGGCTTTGCACAAGTCGTCTACAAGGGCAGCATTGAGATTGGCAGTCTTCCCATCCCCCTCATAAACAACCGCCAAAGTTTGAGATGACATCATTTCCAATGGACCGTGTCTCAAAGCCGCGCAACTCATGCCTTCGGCCGGGAAATGGGCAGCTTCTTTGATAATCAGTCCGCCAGTTCCGGCAGCGGCCAGCGATACTCCGCGCCCGGCCAGCATCAGAGATTGGACACCTTTCACAACACCCATTGCGGATTCAACGTGGGTTTCCCAATGGCTCAAATAATGAGCCACAAATTCCGGGGCGCGCTGTAATTCTGCCAGCGTTGAATCCGTTTCTTGTCCGGTTAGAATTCGGGCTAAAACTGCCAGTGCTGCCAGTGCTGCTACATATGTCTTGCATGAGACCGTACTCTCCACTCCTGCATCGGTTAATAGAATAGCATCGGCGCGGGTCGCGAGCAGGCTATCGGAAGAATTGGTGACGCCAATCAGCATGACTTTTCCCTGAACTCTCTCCAATAATTGAATAATTTCTGCGCTGCGGCCTGATTGTGACGCCGCAACAATCAGCGTGGACGGTTCAAGCAAACCTGCGGCATAATGAATCAATTCAGATGTCTCGATCATCTGCGCATTGAGACCGCGTTCAATCAACGTAAGAAAAAGCGGGTGGAACGCGTGTAAGGATGAGCCCATGCCGGTCAGGACGATGCGGCGCAACTTGCCTGAATTCAGTTGGCTTGTGAATGACCCGAAAACGGAAAAATCGGTTTCAGCCAGGGTTTTAAGCGTATCGCGCAGCGCCGCTGGCTGGTCGAGAATATCGCATACATAGGCATTCGAGCGTAATGATGAATCTATCATTGAAACTCTCCATAACGATGTCGCCAGACGCACGCCCCACCAATCAACCCCGTATCCACGCCCAGAGTCGCCGGGACAAGAACGGTTTTTTCATAAGGAACCAGTCCACAGTTCTGGCGGATGCTGGCTTGAATGGCATCCCAGAATAAGTGGCGGCTGCGCATTACACCGCCGCCAAGGGCAATTATGTCGGGAGTGAAAAGTGTGACCAGGTTGGCAAATCCAAGCCCAAGGTAACATCCCTCGCGTTCAACCGCTTCCAGTGCCGCCGGTTCGCCGCGCTCAGCATCTGCACAGACTTCCTGAGCAGAATCCCGTCCGCCACGGCGCGCCAGAGAGGGGCCGCTGGCGAGGCTTTCCCAGCAGCCATGCGCACCGCAAAAACAAGCCGGGCCGGTAGGGTCAATAACGTGATGACCAATCTCAGGGTGAGCGCCATCCACACCGCGATAGAGTTTCCCGTCGAGTACGAGTCCGCCGCCAATGCCGGTGCTGATGGTGACATACATGAACTGTTTTGCACCCCGCCCCGCACCCCAGACAGATTCGCCCAGGGCTGCGGCATCCGCGTCATTTTCGATAGCCGCGGAAACACCGAATGAATGTGATAACGCCTCCGTCAGGTTCATCCCTTCCCAGCCGGGCAGAAACTCATTGCGTCCCAGAACACCCGTCAGCGGGTTGACTGGGCCGGTACAACCGATGCCAATTCCACGCAACTGGCCGCCGGCTTGGGATGTGGTATGACGGAGCATCTCACAGATTAGCGTCAGACCGTAATTGGGACCCCGCTGCGGATCGGTGGGGCTTTCGAGACACGCCAATACCTGACCGGAGTCGTCCACCATCCCAACCGCGATTTTGGTACCGCCAATATCCACTGCGCCGATCATTCTTTCAATGCTCCGGCGGTCATGCCTTCGATAAACTGGCGCTGCATGAACAGGAAAACGATGATCATCGGCAGGGCGGTCAGGACCGTGCCAGACATAATCTGAGCCACGTTGGAAGTGTTTTTCATCTGAAGTTGGGCCAGACCAACCGGCAGGGTGTAGAGCGCCTCGGAACTGGTGACGATGCGCGGCCAGAGAAAATCGTTCCAAGTGCCCATGAAAGTCAGGATGATCAGGGTGGCAATCCCGGGCAGGGCCAACGGCAGGGCAACCCGCCTGAAAACGCCAAATTCGTTGCAGCCATCAATTCGGGCAGCATCCAGCAAGTCGTTGGGGATGGTTATCAGGAACTGGCGCATCATGAAAATGCCGAAAATACTGGTCAGGTTGGGAACAATCAGGGCCAGGTAGGTGTTTGTCCAACCGAGGGTCGCCATGATACGGTAGAGCGGAATCAGGTTCACCTGGAAGGGAACCATCAGTCCGAGCAGTAAAAAGAAAAAGAGTTTATCGCGGCCGGGGAAGGTCAATTTAGCGAAAGCGTAAGCCGCCAATGTATCAAAGAAGACGTGGGCCAGGGTGGTGATGACAGCGACAAAGACGCTGTTGAGAAAGTAACGATAGAAATGGATTTTGGTAAACACACTGACATAGTTTTGCAGCGTCAGTGGGCTGGGCCACCACTGCGGCGGGTTGGCAAAGACAAATTGTTCCAGTTTCAAGGATGTGCCCACCGACCAGTAAAACGGAATCACCATCAAGAACGAGGAAACAATCAGGACAAGGTAAATCCAGAAGCGCCCTAAGAAATAAAGCAGAGATTTGTTGCGGCTCATTCTGGTCTCCTATTCCTTCTCGCGCGACATTCTGAGTTCGACGTAAGAGAAAATTACCAGGATGGCGAACAGGATATAGGCAATGGCCGATGCCTGTCCCAGGCGCAGGTCCTGGAACTTGGAAAACAGATAGTACACCACGGTGGAGGTGCTGTGAACCGGCCCGCCACTTGTCATGACGAACACCTGGTCAAAGACTTGGTAACTGCCGATGATGCCGTAGATATAGACAAATGCGATGACGTAACGCAAAGAAGGCAGCGTAATATAGCGGAACTTCTGGAATGCATTGGCGCCATCCATCATGGCTGCCTCGTACAGTTCACGCGGGATGGATTGCAGCGCCGCCAGAAAAATGACCGTCTCGAAGCCAAAACCCTGCCAGATGCTGGCAACTGCTACCGAAACGAGCGCTACGTTGGGGTTGGAAAGCCAGCCAACGGGTTGATATCCGAGAGTGGTCAGGAACGAGTTGAACAGGCCATTATGGTTATAGAGCATGACCCAGATGGTGGAGACCACCACCAGGGAAGTCATCACCGGCAGATAGTAAGCGGTGCGGAATAAGGATTGAAAACGGACTTTCTGGTTAAGCAGTAGAGCCGTCAATAAGCCCAGGGTGGGGCCGATGCCCATCCCCAGCAGGACAAAAACTGTGGTGTTCCACAAGGACGGGAGGAAGTACTTGTCCTCGGTCAATAGGTCAATGTAGTTTTTCAGCCCGATAAATTTAGCAGGCTGGATGCCGCTGTAATCATTCAAACTCCACCATAAAGAAATCACCATCGGGACAAGCAAAAAAACGACGAAAGAAATCATCGGCACGGTGATGAACAGATAAGGCATCACATACTTTCCCAGCCTGTTCGTCCTTTGATTTGGGAGCGATCCAGCCGTCATAGTACCTCCTCAAAGATGGATGCGAGGATTGCCAGACAATTCGTCTGGCAATCCTCTAGTGAACAATCGAATTATTTGCTCATGGCATCTGTTGCTGTGGCCGCCGCCTCGTCCAGCGCGTCCTTGACAGACTTCTGCCCCAGGCCAATCTGCTCCATCGCCGTGCTGAACGCGACGTCGATGTCATTCCACTGGCGTACATAGGGGAAGTGCTTGGCGGTTTTCATCGCTTCAAGGAAAACTTCAAAGGGTTTCTGGCCGCCGAAATAGGGATCTACTGCGTTGACTTCCGGACTTTGCAGGGCTGCCGTCAGCGCCGGGGCAGCACCGGCATATTTGTAGACACCAATCTGGTTTTCGAGCCGCATGGCATATTCGATGAACTTCCAGGCAGCTTCTTTTTGTTTCGACTGGGCGGGGATAACCAACCCGGTGCCACCGAGATACGAGCCGGGCTGCTTGCCATACGGATGCAAAGCCACCCGCCACTGCCCGGCCATTTCGGGAGCCGCGCTTTTCATGATGCCCATGTTGTAGGGACCATCGGAGAACATGGCGATGCGCCCATCCTTGATACCCTGGATGCGTTCGCCCTGGTCAGCGCCCCAATAGATAGCTGATTTGTTGGTCAACATATCGAGATAGACCTGGATGGCTTGTACGGCTTCCGGTGAGTTGAACACCACCGTTTTGTTGTCCGCGCTCAACAGGTCGCCACCGTTCTCATAAATCCACTGCGAGCCGTGGAAGGTTTCCGGCAGCCACTGGTAGAGATATTTATCGCCTTCAGCCAGTTTCTGCGAAACATCCTTCAATTCATCCCAGGTCTTGGGAACCTGCAGGCCTTTCTGTTCGAGCAGATCTGCCCGGTAATACAGGGCGTAAACATCAAAGTCGTACAGTGCAGCGACGATCTGCTCGTTGTAGGTGATGGCCTCCAGCCCGCCGGGTGTATAAGCCTGATCCCAGGCTGCGCCGTTGAGTTTGCCACCGGAGAGTGCTTTCAGGTCGGTGAACGCTCCCAGCGCGGCAAACTTGGGGAACCAGGTCATATCGACGGTAACGACATCGGGCGGTGTGCCGCCAGTCAGTACCACGTTCAGTTTCTCAAGGGTGGTATCCCAGTCCATGGACTCGTACTGGACGGTGATGTTGGGATTTTCTTTCTGGAATCCCTCGATCAATGGCTTGACAGGCGTCGCCTCACCGTAATAATCCCATACGGTAATGGTGACTTTCTCGTTGCTTGCAGCAGGCTGTGCCCCACCGCCACAGGCGCCAAGCACGAAGGACAGGATTAACAACATTCCGATCAGAACCTTATTGGTTTTCATACACTTTCTCCTTTTGTGAGTTGATAGACAACATGCCAGGTTCCATCTGGCATGGGTTTACAGCGTCCACTCTACAACAGCGCCACCGTACGCAGGAATTTCCATCTGCCACTGGTTAGTTTTCAGGGCGATGGGGTGTTTTCCATCTGGTGCAATTCTCTGGATGGTAGTTATCGGATTGCGAGTTGTTACCGTGACCAGGCATTTTTCTGGCTGATGGTTTGCCAGGACAGCATACCCGCGTCCTTCACCGATTAATCCGGCGACTTCTACACCGGGAGCATTCGTCGAAAAAAGCGAGGTGAACCCGGCCCATTCAACCAATCCGCGATAAATCCGGTGAGTATTCTCAGGGCGTTCAAACGCCGAGGGCAGCACGGCCAGATACGTTTCCAGTGGATAGGCGCAAAGCAGCGTTTTGCCTTTTCCATAGGAATGCGCGACCAGCGCCGGACAACCATCCTGGTCAACCGCGATGACCTGCCCGTCGCTCACATCCAGCGTGGCGGGCCAGTGGTGCGGATTGCTGGAATCGGACTGATAACGGAAAACCGTTCCCGGGGCGATTTCGCCGAACGACTTCACAAAGGTCAGAGTTACATCTCCGACCGAAGCATGATCCGCAAGGCTGGCTCCAAACAAGCCGCCCATTTCCGGGATGGCGGCATCGGCACACAGTGAGGCATACACCAGCCCACCGTCACGAACGTAATCCTGCACCTCGTCCCAAAAAGCGGTGTGGATATGAACCAGGTTGCGCTCGGTGCTGGTGAGGGGCGAGGGCAAAAGGAGCAGCGGATGTGCCTGCCAGTTGGTATATTCGCGCGGCATGTCCACCTTCAATCCGGCGCGGCGGGCCAGGATAAAAGCATTAAGCAGGGCGCGCGTTAGCCAGACATTGGCCTCTCCGGTCTCAAATCCATCCTGAACGGCAGTGTAAGGAATTGTGCTCGGGCCGCTGAGCCCAAAACGGGAGAAATCTCCGTGCGGTTTGGCCCATTCATGCGGGACAATCAACGCCGCGTCGCCGGGAGCAGGCTGGAGACCGGTAAAATCCATCTGGGCCAGTACTTTGGAGAAGCCACGCAGCACCTCACCGCGCGGGCGGTCCTGCCTGTCCCAGGTGGTCAGCCCAAACTGGGTTTCGTGCGGGGCGCGCAGGTATGGGACGCGGCGGAACAGTTCCGGGGCGGCGTCGGTGTAGCACCAGGGCAGGAAACCGCATGCGCCTGCCGCCAGACCGGAATAGAGAGTTACCCGGTCGAAGTGAGCTATGCGTTCCGGGCTGTATTGTGCGGACGAAGCGCCGAATTCATGGATCATGACCGGCTTACCAGCACCAAGCGAAAGCGTGGTCTGGAAAGCGCCGCCATACGTGCCGCGCTCGGAGAGCATCGGGTCGGGGAAACGGTCAAGGGTGTAAATCGAATACGGGTGGACGGAGAAAAAGTCCACTTCGGCGGCCAGGTTATCGGGGCGGAAGGGGCCGTGGTGCATATCCTCCATGCTCGTGCCGACGCAAAGCACGTGCTCCGGGTCGTCACGGCGAATGACTCCGGCTACCAAGCGCGTCCAGTTGATGGCCATCGCGTCGGTGGTCTGGTCGCCTACAATCCAGTAGGGTGGCTCATCGGTCAAATCCCAGGCTAGGATGGCCGCTTCGCCGCGATAACGGCGGGCAAATTCGGCGGCGTGGTCGGTTTGCAGGCGCAGCATCTCGTGGTCAGCGTGCGGATGGCGTCCCTGCCGCCAGGGAACATCCCAAAATGCCTCGCCCACCTCCCCGCCGATGAACAAAGTGGGATGCAGATAAATCTCATACTGGTGGGCGAGACGGACGAACACATCAAACTGGCGAAAAGCCTCGGGGTTATAGTCGCCCGGTCGCGGCTCGAACCAGGCCCAGAACAGGTCGAAACGCACCGTGTTGAAGCCCAAATCCTGCATTTTGACGAAATCCGCTTCAAGGTCGGCTTCGTCCCACTGGAGCGGCCACTGTAATCCGGTTTTGGCCGGAACCCAATGCGCGCCAATCGGAATGAAACGGCGGTTTTCGCGGAAAAAGTAGTTGTCAGTGATTGAAACGGGGGAGAGCGTCATTGGAGTTCCATCTTTACATCGAAACCGATTTCGAACAGGCGCTGCCAGGGCAGATGGATATTGGAGATGTTTACTGCTTTGACCAATCCCGACGACTGGAACGTTTTTTCCAGCCTGTGGGCCTGTTTTTCCAACCGCCTCGCCACCTTTTTCTCGATTTCCCGGGCAATTTCTCCATCTGGAAGGTGTTCCTCGGTGGGAAGCAGTCCGTAGGCGGGCAAGTCCTCGAGCATGCTCAGGGAGCGTTCTAGCGCCTGGTAACAAAAATCATCGAGAAAGCGCAGGAAAAGGAACTCCAGGTGCGCTTTTTGTTGCGCTGGTGTGAATCCATTTTTCTTTGCGGCAGTGTAAATAGCAGCCTGGGCCAGGACAGTTCCAAGCGTATTCCCGGCCGTGTTCCAGCCTCCATACGCTGCCAGCCGGGCAATCTCCGGATGTTGGATGAGTTGATTGCCCAGAATTAGGTCGCTGCCGTTGACAAAAGCCACGTCCGCTATCGCGATATTCTTCCCCTGTCTGACAGCCTCCAACACGGCGCAGCAAAACTCCTCCGGGCTGCGGCGCGGAGTCTGCATCTCGCGGCGGGTGGCCTGGAAATATTCGTCCGTGAATAATTCTTCGGCATATTCCTTGAGCGTTTCGGGGACCTTCTGCCGCAATTCTTCTTTGGAAAACTGCGCCGCCCACTGCAATTCACCCACGCCTTGTTTCAACGCCGGAGCATTGATAAAAAGCAAAAAATCCGCATCGCCCGGCTCATTCGCGACGATGCCACCCAGCGGAGCCAGGTGTGCCTTGAGCAGTTCGAGCATGGGCCGGTCTTCGTATTCGGTGACCAGCGTAGTCGAGGATGAACTGCTGAAACGCGGAAATACTTTCGGGCGGAATCCAGTTTCGGCGCAGATACAGCGCGCCAGCAGAAGGCAGCCGATTTCGTCCGCGCCGGGATAGGTGATGGCGCGCTCTGTCAACCCTTCACGCCGGATGAGCATCTGCAGGCTGCGAGCCTCGTCGATGTTCCAACCGTAATCAGCGGTGTCGTCCTGGGGCAGGAGCAGGTAGTCTACAGCGCCGTTTTTGACAAAATCGAGCACATGCCGGTTGACTCTGTGATTCCGCGACCGAATCCCCATGTAATCGGAATAGATTTTATCCGGGATTTCCTGCTTTAGCATGTCTCTTTCTGTGATTTCCTTCCCCGAGGCATCGTTCAGTGACGATTTGTGTTCCAGGTACGACAGCCGGAACATTCGGCTGCCATACTCAGCCCAGTAAGGCTTTTCTTCCTCGCTGGAATTTGCCCGGCTCACCCGCTGGATGACGCTGGAAGCGTAAATAGGTCGATCGGGGTTGGCTGCTTTGAGTTCGGGCAGGATTTTCAGTCTTTGGGCAGCCATTTCAAATGAATCGGGGGCTGAGCGTGACGGGATCAATCCACCATACGCCAGCGTATCCACTGCGACGATGACCGCATCCGCCGCCGGGACGGTTTGTCTTAGCCACTCGACAAGTTTCTCGTGCTGCGCGCCTCGCCAGGGATTTCCCAACCATTCGCGCGGCGGCAGTTCCACCTGCGCCCCGGCAATCGCTGCCAGCCGGCGCGGATAATCGTAATTGACGGGACGATCGTCGAGCGGCAGGATGACAATGTGGGTCATATCCTCCTAGCCTCTTTGAGCGCGCCGGAAAACTGAGCCGTAATCCACTGCGGGCGCGTGATAGCGCTGCCGACCACCACGGCATGCGCGCCGAGCGCTAGGGCATGCACAGCCTCTTGCGGCGTTGAAACGCGGCCTTCAGCAATCACCGGGATCCCCAGCGGCTTTAGGTGGTTTACCAACTTTCCGAGCAGAACAAAATCCGGGCCGGGTTGTGATGGGCTGTATGCTGTATAACCTGAAAGCGTTGTCGCGACGAAATCCGCGCCAGATTCAACGGCGGCCAGCCCTTCATCGAGCGTTGACACGTCGGCGAGAACTGGTTTTCCAATAACCTTGTGGATATGGTCAATCATGTCTTTGACTGATAAGTTGCCGGGCCGGGCACGCCGGGTGGCGTCGACGGCAACAACGTCAGCACCAGCCCGGGCGATTTTTTCTGCGTGTTCAAGCGTGGGCGTAATTCGCACCTCACAACCGGGAATGTCCTCTTTGAACAGGCCAAGGATGGGCAGTCTGACGGCTTTGCGAATCGCTGCGATATCATCGGGTCCATTGGCACGGATTGCGACTGCACCACCCGCGACAGCCGCGCGCGCCATGGCTGCCATGTGCTGCACGCCAAAGAGCGGCTCATCGGGCAAAGCCTGGCAGGAAACAATCAGGCCTTCGCGCAGGGATTCAATCAAAGGGGAGAGCACCATGCTTATCATCCAATGAACTGCCGGCCGGTATAAAAAGTAAAACGGTCACCGCGGTAGACGGAATCAACTGTCTCTATGGCATCATAATTCGCTGCGAAAGTCACCCGGCGCGCAGCAAGGACAGATTTTCCGGTCTCCATTTTCAACAGAGAAGCCTCCTCTTTCGTGGATTCCCTGGCTTCAATTTCGGCATCGGCCCAGGTGGGTACGATCTGGTATTTTTCAGTCAAGATGGCATACAACGATTTGTTGGTCAAATTTTCATCCACCAGCCCCGGAAAAAAACGACAGGGGAGATAGGCTGTCTCCTCGGCCACCGGCTCATCATTCGCCAGCCGCAAACGCTTGAGCAGGTATACATGCTCCCCTTCGGCAAGACGCAATCTTTCGCGCACGTCAGGTTCCGGCTCGATTTCTTTGAATAGCAGCACCTGAGAACCGGGGACCAGCCCGCGTGCCTTGATATCCTGGCTGAAACTGCCGAACCCGGAGATGTCGCGGATGCGGGTCTGGGCGACGAAGGTCCCTCGTCCCTGCTTGCGGAACGCCCGTCCCTGGCGGACAAGTTCATCAAGCGCGCGCTTGGCCGTAATCCGGCTGACCTGATACTGCCGGCCGAGTTCCGCTTCGGTGGGCAACTGCTGGCCGGGCTTGAGCAATCCCTGCTGCATTTGCTCTAGGATCGCCTGCTGGATACGGAAATACATGGGAACGGGCAAATTTGGAGAATTGAGTGACATAGACTGACTCATCGACATTATATTGATATGTTGATATATCATTTATGTTAATGATATTCCGATTATGAGAGTTCGTCAATACGTTGAGTTAATCCAAATACATGGCAATAAGAAAGCTTATAAGATTTTTGGTTTGCTCCAAATGTGTGCTCTACCTTTTACTGTATTTCACGTTGCCTCTGTTCACGCTGCCAGTCAGATCACTAACCTGTTTTGACCGCAACGGAACGCAATTGAATGTCAGCCAAAATCGTTCCATGTTCAATAATGGCACTTCAGGCTTCGGCAATGACGTGTTGTTGAAACCAACCACCCTGGAGATTATTTCCCTGAGATCTTTATTTACATCCGGCAACGCCCTTGTCGATGTGAATTATTTACTGAAAAGGAAAATCCAGAGCGGAAGGCCATTCTGGTACAAAAGAAAAAGAGGTTTTTACTGCTCGCAATAACCAGGTGGCTCATGCTCCTCCCGACGCTGATTGAGTTTGGAGCCTCTCTTGTGAGTATTTTGCTGGCCATTTTCGCTACTGCTCTTGTTCAGTTATCCTTTGACTGCACCCGCGGTCATACCGCTGACGATGTAACGCTGGAAAATGAACGCCAGGATCACCGGCGGCAGCGCCGCCAGAATGCCGCCGGCCATCATGCCGTTGATGTTGACTGCATAACGGCCGACGAACTCTGCAATCGCCACCGGGACCGTTTTAGCGGCCAGCGTGCTGGTAAAGATCAAGGCATAGAAAAACTCATCCCAGGCGACCAGGAATACAAACATGGCTGTGGAGACCAACCCGGGCACAGAGATGGGCATCACCACGCGAAACAGAATCCCCAGGCGCGTGCAGCCATCCAGACGGGCAGCTTCTTCCAATTCAATTGGAACAGTCTGGAAATAAGCTGCCATCATCCAGATGGCGTACGGCAGAGCAAAACTCATGTAAACGATGACCAGCACGATGGGTTTATTGATCAACTTCAAACCGGAAGCGATGATGAAGAGAGGCAGAATCAGCGACACCTCCGGGATCATACGCGTTGTAACAAGGCCAAGGTGAATAGCATGGTTAAATTTGAATGGGATACGCACAATTGCGTAAGCTGCCAGGCTGCCGATAACAATGCAAACAACTGTCACAACAGAAGCAATCCTCATCGAATTCCATAACGAAACCGCAAAAGTCCGCGGAACGGTCGAGGCAGCCAGGCTGGGGAAGAAAATATCAGTGTAATTTTTAAGAGTCGGATGTTGAGGAATCCAATGCGTCGGTACTGCATACAATTCCACCTGCGTGGAGAAACTGGCAGAGAGCAACCAGAGAATTGGAAAGAAAATAAAAAACAATACTGGCAAGGTGAGAAGAAACGGGAATAGCTTTCGTAAGAACTTCCGGTAACTCATAATTAATTCTCCTCAGGGCGATACAGAATTCGAATATACACAAAAGCCATGATGAGCACAAAAAAGGAGATCAGGAAAGACAATGCTGCACCCATCCCTTGTTTTCCATAAGAAAATGTATTCAGGTAAGTCAAATAGGTGATGGTCATCGTTTTGGATGCCGGTCCACCATTGGTGATGATGTAGACAATATCGAATACACGGAAGGCATCCACGGTACGGGCGATCAGCGCCACCAGGATGGCTGGCCGGAGCAGAGGCAGCCGGATTTGCCAGAAACGCTGCCAGGCGTTGGCGCCGTCCACCGCGGCGGCCTCGTCCAGTTCCACCGGCAGTCCAGCCAGGGCGGCCTGCAGGATCAGTGCCACGAACGGCATCATGTGCCAGACATCCGCCACGATGACGAGAGGCATGGCCAGGTTCGGCAGGGTCAGCCAGGGGATATAATGTTTGATCAGCCCCAACTGCATTAATAGTCCATTCAAAGCGCCAAAATCAGCGCTGTAAATCCAGCGCCACATGGCGCCATTGACGATGGTCGGGACTGCCCAGGGGATGATCAAGCTGAAACGCAGAAACTTCCAGCCCCACGGATGGGAATGGATCAGTTGAGCAATCGCCAGCCCCAAAATAAGTTCCAGGCTGACAGATGCAAATGTGAAGTACAGAGTACGCCCAATTGTCTCCCAGAAATTTTGATCCCCGAACATTTCAATGTAATTGCCAAACCCTACAAAGGTTCGCACCTGGTTGATACCGGTCTGCGCATTAAAAAAGCTCAGGATAAACGTGGAGATAACCGGCCACAGGGTCACTCCCAAAATCACCACTAGGCTTGGGATGAGCAACAACCAGGCGGTGCCCGCATCCTTCTGCCGCAAAGAGAAGTGTCGTTTGGCAAGGAATCTGGAATATGCTGTCATAATTGAAAAAAAGGGGTGTATTTGCATGGCGGCGCAAATCCACCCCTTAACTCCTCGTTATTGACTATTTGGCAAGTTCAAGCCACTTGGTTGCGGTTGCATCCAAGGCTTCCTGCGGGGTCTTGACACCTGTCAGCGCTTCCTGAAGAGCCAGTTGGAGCGCCTTAGAAGCTTCGTTGTAATAGGACACCGTCGGTCGTTCATTGGCATAGGGGAACTGCCCGAGAAAAGCCGGAACAGTGACCGGGTTGGCCGGGGTAGCAGCCAGCAGTTGGGTCAAGGCATCGCCCTGGAAATCAGCCTGCCAGATGGGCAGCATTTCGGCGGAGAATTTCGTCTGGACCTCATTGCTGGTCAGGTAGACCAGGAACTTCCAGGTCTGGTCGGGGTAAGGTGCGGTGGCCATGACGCCGAACGAGCTGGAACCGTCCACGCTGGAGCTCTTGATGCCCGCGGCAGCACCGGCTGCGAACACCGGCATGGGAGCGAAGGCTGCCTTTCCAACAATTTGCGATACGTCCGTTTTATTCGAATCGCTGTACTGGAACAGCCAGTTGACTGCAAAGGCGCTCTTTCCGGCCAGGAAGTTGGCCTCGACTGCATTTTCATCAGAGGTGATCGAGGCCGGGTTGCTCACGCCCTCGTCAATGGTTTGCTTCATCCAGGTCAGTACTTGCACGCCCTTTTCGTTATTAAACGACGGTTTGCCGTTTGCGTCCAGGAAGGCTCCACCGTTGCCGAATAGCAAGATGGTGAAATCGCAAACCGCGCCTTCCAACTGAGGCCAAGACCAGATGATGGGAAATTCAGCCAATCCTTTTTGCTTGATGACTTTGGCTTGGTCAACCAACTCTTCCCAGGTCTTGGGGGGTTCAGTAAAGCCGGCCTGTTGGAGGATGTCCTTATTGTACATGAAATATTTCGTGTCCATCAGCCAGGGCATACCGTAGACCTTGCCGTTGCGGGTAACCCCATTCCAGGCCGAAGGGAAAATACCGGCTTTCATCTCGGGGGTGATCCGGCTGGTAACATCCAACAGGTATCCGGCTTTGATAAACTCATCCGGCCAGATGACATCGATCATAGATGCATCATAGGCAGGTGGTTTGGCAGCCATGCCGGTCACGATCTTGTCATGGATGGCATCATAGCCCACGTATTCCATGACAACTTTGATGTCCGGGTTCATGGCTTCAAAGTCGCGCGCAATTTGATCGATCTCGGCGGGTTTCATACCAGCCTGGTCCTGCGTGAGGATATGAATGGTCACAGGCCCGGCGGGTTGGGCCGGTGCGCAGCCTGCGATCCCGACTACCAGCATCAGCGCAATCAGCAGTGTGGTGATTCTATAGAAAGTACGCATATATACTCCATCCTTTCGAAATAGTTTTGGCAAAGATCGAATTGGGAAATTATACAGTTCGAAATCTGTGAATTTGCACCTCCTTCACGATAGTTTATGAACAACATAGAAGTTGGAAGTGTTGTGCAAAACGTTGGTAATGGCTCCCATCACGCCTGCCCGCAGGCCCAGGTTGGATACCACCAGCTTCGGAAGCGTCGGAATCGTGCCCTCGATGCGCCGCAGGATGGGTTCCACCAACAAGTCGGCGAAGGGCGGGATGCTGCCGCCGAGCACGATCAACTCCGGGTCAAAAGAAACAGTGAGATTTGCGATGGCGATTGCTAGATAGTCCACCGTCTCGTCGATAATGGAAGTCGCCCAACGCTGCCCCTGGCGGGCCGCCGTGAACACATCGTCTTCGGTCAATGATTCCAACACGGCCGGATCGCGGCGCGATTTGAGGCTGTTGCGGGCACGTTCGACGATGCCGGTTCCTGAGGCAACGCTTTCCAGCGCGCCGAAATCCTTATAATTTTTTCCTAAAAATTCCCGCCCGGGAATGAAGTTCCCAATCTCCCCTGAAGCCTCGCTCCCGCCACGATAAAGTGCGCCATCGATGACAATTCCTGCCCCGATTCCTTTGCCGCTCGTGATCAAAATCATATTCTGGACATTCTGGCCAGCGCCAAACCACAATTCTCCCATGGCGGCCAAATTCACGTCGTTATCGACGGTGATGGGCAGCCCATAATGTTTTGTCAGGCGCGCCTTCAGCGGAAAATCGCGCCAGTTGAGCGTATAAGCCCATTTCACAATTCCGTCCTGGTGCAGGGTGATGCCCGGCGCACCGACGCCAATTCCGCGCACTTTTCGGTCTGCCAGTTGCGGGCTGGCCAGCAAGGCATCGATGAGTTCGATCAGGCGCTCGTAGTTTCCCTCGCCTGTTGTGCGGTGACGGCCCATGTCAACCTCTTCAAGAATGTTCCCGCCCAGGTCTGAGAGCGCTCCGTAGAATTTTGTGCCGCCCATGTCAACACCGATGACCACAAAACCATCCGCATTGAACTCCAGTAGTGGACGGCGCCGCCCGCCGCTCCATTCAGTGCTGCCCTCCGGGCGGACAAAGCCCTCTGCCACGAGTTCGTCCACGATGCGCATGACGGTTGGCAGGCTGACTTTGAGACGCTCCGCGATTGCCGTGCGCGAAATGGGGCTTTCCCGGCGAATGATTTCCAGGATCGCCGAGCGGTTAATTTCGCGCATATCCGAAGCTGTGATGGTGAGGCGGTAGGCCATAAATCCTCGTAAGGAGTAGTGTACAACTTACAAGGTGTAACAATTATTTACATTATGTAAATATCTTAGCAGGATTTTGGCTCAAAGTCAACAGGGCAACCCGCGGGTTGCCCTGTTGACTTGATTTTGATAGGATGAATCGGCGAGGGTGGGCTTACATTTGTCCAGAGCATCTTTTACGTCTATCCACTGACCTGCCCGCACACCTAAATGCAGTGGTTATCCATATGCAAATCACGATACTTGATATTGCACAATTCCGAAGCATGTATGCCGGTATCAAGCAACGTAAGAATAATTGCCCGGTCGCAGACTCACGTAGAACGCAAGGTGGTATCAAAG
>JBGPQJ010000048.1:0-19570 GCA_041488995.1 Anaerolineae bacterium | reverse complement strand
TCAGGATTACCACTGCCATGCTGGGTCGTCGTTCTACGTTAATTGGTGCCATGGTGCAAGCCACCAATACTGCCATTCACAACATTATTGAGTGGAAAAGCCCTATCTCTAACGTAGTTGATCCTTTGAAACAACAATCATCCGCAGATTCAATCAGTAAGGAGGCGATGCTCTCTACCAAACAAACCATACCACTCCACAAAAGCAGCGTAATGAAAAGTAAGAAACACATAATCCAACATTCATTTCACAAGGAGAAGGGATAAATGAAAGCAAAACTTTCAATCCTGTTTAGTCTTTTGGTCGTTGGCAGCATGATACTCAGTGCCTGCGGTACCCCAGCGACACCGGCTGCGACTGAAGCTCCGGCCGCCCCTCAGGCGACTAAAGCACCAACCGCTGAGCCTGTTGCCGTTACCAAGTACAACGAAGCCCCTGCCCTGGCCGACCAGGTCAAGGCTGGCACGCTCCCGCCCGTTGAAGAACGCTTGCCTGATCAGCCCGTTGTCACCACACCACTCGAATCGGTCGGCAAGTATGGCGGTACGCTGCATACCGCATCCTGGTGGCCGGAAGTCGGCAATGTTCAACTGTACTTCGCAGTTGAAGCCCCGATCAAATGGAAGGCTGACCTGACCGGTTACGAACCGGCGCTGGTCGAGTCCTACGAATGGTCGACCGACGGCAAGACCTTCACCATGCACATGCGCAAGGGCCTCAAGTGGTCGGACGGCGAGCCCTACACCACCGCGGACTGGAAGTTCTGGTGGGAAGATATCGCCCTCAATCCTGATCAGAAGAAGTGGACGATTCCATCCTATCTGCGCAATACGGATGGCACCCCCATCACCATGGAGTTCCCCGATGACTACACCATCGTGTGGAAATCCACCGACCGCGCCCTGTGGATCGACCCGTACTTCATGGCCCAGGGCTTCTGGGAATTCGGAACGAACTTCATGAAGCCAGCGCATTACCTCAAGGATTACCTCCCCAAGTACACCACCACGGGCAAGACCTGGGAAGACTATCAGAACGCAGACAAGTGGTGGCAAACCCCCGGATACCCGTGCCTCTTCGCGTGGTGTCTGACTGAGCTGTCCTCAGATGGCCAGAACTATACCTTCACTCGCAACCCCTACTACTGGCGAGTGGACACGGAAGGCAACCAGCTCCCCTACATCGACGCGATCAATGTTGAGATCGTTGCCGATGAGCAGACCCGCATCTTGAACTGCTCGCAGGGCAAGTACGATACCGCTTTCCGCATCTGCGGCGGCCCGAACGAAATCCCCTTCCTGGCAGATAATGCCAAGAACGGCGGCTACCACTTCCTGGATAAATACATGAACGGCGCCGGCGCCTGGCCGGGTTACATGGTGAACCAGGACTACGTGGAGGGCGGCAAGAACTATGCAGACGATACGCCCGAGCACGCCAAGGAAATCCGCGACCTGCTGCGCAACGCTGAGTTCCGCCAGGCCCTTTCCATCGGCTTCGATCGCCAGCGCGTGGTCGACGTCGCCTGGGGTGGCATCGCTGATATCAAGAACTACACGCTCAGCCCGCAGTCGTGGCACTTCGCGGGTGCCCAGGGCCAGGCCGTGTACAAGAAATGGGCAGAAAACTACATCACGTTTGATGCGGCTGCGGCCAACGCCAAGCTGGACGCACTCGGCATGAAAAAAGGCGCCGATGGCTTCCGCACCCTGCCCAGCGGGAAGCCTTTCGAAATGGTCATCGATATTACCGATTGGGGCGGCAGCCTCAAGGTGCAGGTCGATGCGGCCGATGAGATGAAGAAACAGTGGGAAACCAACCTGGGCCTCAAAGTCAAGATCAACAACATCCAGGGCCAGCCGGACGTGGATACCCGCACGAATGAAGGCTACTTCATGCTGCGCGGCGCGCACATCTCAGAAATCGACATCCTGACCTACCCGGACTGGTTGTTCCCCGTAGTGAACCGCTACTACTTCCCGCTGGAAGGCCGCTGGTTCGCCAGGGGCGGTGATGCTTGTACTGAGCAGCCCTCTGAAGGCAAAGCCTATCCGTGCGGCTTGAAGCCCGAAGATGGCAGCCCGGCGCAGCTACTGCAGGCGCTGTACAACAAGGCGCGCGGGACCGGCACCGAGCAAGGCCGCCACGAAGTAGTCTGGGAAGCCATTGACGTGCACATTACTCAAGGCCCGTTTGTCATCGGCGTTTCCGGTGACCAGCCCATGCCGATCATCGTCAAGGATTATATGAAGAACATCCTCAACTTCGGCGTGGTTGGTCCGTGGGCGCCAGCCACCCCCGGCAACCAGATTGCCGCTCAGTGGTGGATGGATAAGTAATCGAATATCGTAATTATGGCGGGCAGGTACAACCTGCCCGCCATAAGTAATTTCAGAATCCCACGCTTGGCTGCGGAGGTGTCTATGGCCAGCTATATCATCCGGCGTGTTCTCTATGCCCTCATCATGATCGTGTTGGTGTCGTTTGTCAGCTTTGTGATCATCAAGCTTCCCCCCGGTGATTTCCTCACTCAGAAATTGTCCCAATTACGCGCCCGTGGAGATCGCAGCGCCGAAGGTCAGATTGAAACCTACCGCGTGCGGTATAACCTGGATAAGCCGTTCCTGTGGCAGTATAGCCACTGGGCCTGGAATTTCCTGCATGGCGATTTTGGCGAGTCCTTTGAGTACGAGCGGCCTGTCAGAGAAATGCTCGGCGAGCGAGTAACGATGACAATTATCCTTGGCATCGCAACCCTCGTAGTCGTATGGGCGATGGCCATCCCCCTGGGAGTCTTCTCAGCGGTGAAGCAGTACTCCATGGGGGACCAGATCATCACTACGCTCAGCTTTGTGGGCCTGGGCATGCCAGGCTTCTTACTGGCACTATTGGTTTTATACTTTGCAATCACGGTGTTAGACGTCGAAGCCACGGGATTGTTTTCCGCGGATTATGTAAATGCGGCCTGGTCCTGGGCCCGTTTTGTGGATTTAACCAATCACCTGTGGATCCCTGCCTTCATCAGCGCGGTCACCGGTGTCGGTGGTCTAACCCGTATCATGCGCGGCAATCTGTTGGACACGCTTGGCCAACCGTTTGTCGAAGCGGCTCGTGCCCGTGGCCTGAAGAATGGCACCGTCATTTGGAAGCATGCGGTGCGCATCGCCATCAACCCCCTCATCGTCATCCTTGGATCAGAAGCCATCCCTGGCATCATCGGAGGCGGTGGGCTGGTTTCCGTTGTGCTCAATCTGCCAACGATCTTTCCTTTGTTCATCGATTCGTTGCGCAAGTTGGATATGTATATGGCTGGTACATGCATCGTTTTGATCACGTTGCTGACTCTGATCGGAAATCTTCTGGCTGACCTGGTGCTGGCGTGGATCGACCCACGCATCCGCCTGGAGTAGGGGCGAAGCATCGCTTCGCTTCTGGACTGGTCCCTTAATTAGGAGAAAAGATTATGGCCAAAGCAGAAAAAAACGAGACCGCCGCTACAGCCAAGCAAACACAAATTAGCCAGAGTTACTGGAGCCTGGTGTGGTGGAAATTCAAGCGTAACCGTGTCGCTGTCGTTGGCGGCATCATCTTGCTTACCTTCTACTTTTCGTTTGTGTTCATCCCTGAGTTTCTCTCTCCCTATAAGTTGGATGACTCTTCGGATTACACTGAGGCCGGACCCACCCGGATTCACTTCGTCGATCAAGAGGGTAAATTCCAATCACGCCCCTTCATTTACGGGGTTGAGAAGAAACTTGACTTCGTTACCCGCAAACGGACATTCGTCGAAGACCCCACAAAAATCTACCCAATCTATTTCTTTGTGCATGGCGATGCGTACAAACTGCTGGGTTTCATCCCATCGGATTTTCACCTTTACGGTATCGATCAGAAAAACAACCCGGAGACGAGGATTTTGATCATGGGCGCCGATGCGTTGGGGCGCGACTGGTTTACGCGCATCTTGTATGGAGGGCGCCTCTCGTTGATGATTGGTTTGATTGGACAGTTTTTGACGCTCTTCTTCGGGACCACCCTGGGGGTGATCTCCGGCTATTATGGCGGGGCGGTTGACATGCTCATCCAGCGTATCACCGAGTTTCTCAACGCCTTCCCGGATATTCCGTTGTTTATGGCTTTGGCAGCGGCGATCCCCTCTTTTTGGTCGCCGATCGCCGTGTATTTCATGCTCACGCTCATCCTTTCGTTTGTCCGTTGGGGAGGCCTGGCCCGCCAGGTGCGTGGGTTAATCCTTTCCTTGCGCGAACGCGAATACGTACTGGCAGCCAAGAGCGCCGGGGCAAACGATTCCCGTTTAATGTTCCGGCACTTGCTCCCCGGTACAATGAGCCATGTGGTTGTGATCGCCACCCTCGCTATCCCTGGCATGATCCTCGCCGAAACGGCGCTCAGTTGGTTGGGCCTCGGCCTGCGCCCCCCGCTGACCAGTTGGGGTGTGCTGTTACAAGATGCCGCTACCGTCCGCGCCATCCACAATACCCCTTGGGAACTGTGGACAGTGCCATTTATTATTGTCACGATTCTGGCCTACAATATGCTCGGGGATGGTTTGCGCGATGCCCTCGACCCCTACGGTTCCCGTTAGTTGTGGAGACTCCCATGAGTGAACTTTTAAATGAACCATTGATTGAAGTAAAAGATCTGCGTGTGGAGTTCGATGTGCGCGCTGGCATTGTAAAAGCGGTGGATGGTCTTACGATGACCGTCAATCGAGGTAAGACGCTTGGAATTATTGGTGAAAGCGGCTGTGGCAAGTCAATAACAGCTCGCGCCATTCTAAATATGATCCCCAAACCGGGCAAGATCACACACGGTGAGATTATCTATTACCGCCGCTTGAAAAGCGATGGCCTGACCCAGATGGATGATATTATTGACCTGGCAAAGACGGATCCCGATGGGAAGCTCATCCGCCAGGTTCGCGGTGGAGAGATTGGCATGATCTTCCAGGAACCAATGAGTTCTCTCACACCCGTATATACTGCCGGAACCCATATCAACGAAGCCGTCATCCTTCATCATTTGACACCAGTTTATAAGGTCGGCGACCAAATTGCGGAACAGGTGATGGCTCATCGCAAAGTGACGAAAGCAGAAGCCCGCGTGATCGCCATTGAAATGCTGCACCGCGTTGGCATTCCCAAGCCCGAGCAGCGTGTCGATAGTTATCCCCACCAATTAAGTGGTGGTCAACGCCAGCGTGTGATGATCGCTATTGCGCTCTCGTGTGAACCATCGATGCTTATTGCTGACGAACCGACGACAGCCTTGGATGTGTCGATCGAGGCGCAAATTCTCGATATCATGCGAGACCTCCAGCAATCGGTAAATATGGCCATCATGTTCATCACCCACAACCTGGGCGTCATCACCAGCATGGCGGAAGAAATTGTGGTTATGTACATGGGCAAAGCCGTGGAACAGGGCAAAGTTATCGAGATCTTTCAGAATCCAAAACATCCCTACACTCAGGCCCTCTTGAGGTCAATTCCCAAGCTTGGAAAAAAGACAGCGGGTGAGCGCCTGGCAACGATTTCCGGCATGGTGCCTGACCCATTCAATCTCCCGACCGGCTGTGTCTTCCATCCACGCTGCCCGCTATTTATGTCGGGTAAATGTGACAAGGTTGTGCCAAAATGGACGAAAGTTGGTGATGAGCACTGGGCCAGTTGTTTACTCTACGAGGAGGAATGAACATGGCCGCTGAAGGACAAGTACAACCGGCACAAGCCAATGCTAAAAACAATAATTACCTGCTGGAAGTAAAAGGGCTAAAGAAATACTTCCCTATTCAAAAAGGTCTGCTCCGCCGCACGGTAGGTTATGTTAAAGCTGTGGACGATGTCAGCTTTTTCGTCCGTGAAGGCGAGACTCTCGGCCTGGTGGGAGAAAGCGGCTGTGGCAAAAGCACGGCTGGCCGCACCATCATCCACCTCTATGAGCCTACCGCCGGGGAAGTGCTATTCAATTCCCGCATTCTTTCTTCTGACGGCACACGCCAGCGGGTGAATCTCCTGGACCTCCCCCCGAACCAGCTGAAAGCCATTCGCAGAGAAATCTCGATGATCTTTCAGGATCCGATCAATTCTCTCAACCCACGTATGACAGTCTCTGATATTGTCTCTGAACCGATGATAATTCATGGCTTTTCCATGGACTCGGAAACTGAGGCTGTCATTATTCGTTTGCTCGAACGAGTGGGGTTGCGTTCCGATCACTTGCGCCGTTACCCGCATGAATTTTCTGGTGGACAGCGTCAGCGTATCGGTATTGCCCGTGCTCTGTCGCTCAACCCGAGTCTGGTTATTTGCGATGAGCCTGTCTCGGCTCTGGATGTTTCCATCCAGGCGCAGACGTTAAACCTCTTGCAGGATCTACAAAAGGATTTTAACTTATCGTATATCTTTATAGCGCATGATCTAAGTGTAGTAGAACATATCTCCGACCGGGTTGCGGTGATGTACGTGGGTAAAGTGGCTGAAATCGCCGATGCAGAGGAATTGTACTCTTCCCCTCTCCATCCCTATACCGAGGCTTTATTGTCTGCGGTGCCCAAGGCTGACCCTCTCTATAAATCAGACCGGATCGTGATGCAGGGCGAAGTCGCAGATCCATCGAACCCGCCCAGCGGGTGTTACTTCCATCCGCGCTGCCAGTATGCCAAGGATGTATGTAAATTGAAAACTCCGGAATTCCGGGAACTCAAGCCCGGTCATTTTGTAGCCTGTCATCGGGCTGAGGAATTGAAACTGGAAGGAATTTAGTTTCGATGGACACACAACCAAAGGTACGTCAAATCGCAACCGCCGTAATCGCGACGGTTTTGTGGGTTGTTACTGCTGGCTTGGGTCTCGAAGCCATTTATATTGGCAAGGAACTATTTTACCTGATCTATCTCCGTCTTGGCGGCAGCATTGACCCCGCCGAACGATATGCTTTGTTGCTAGTGTTTTTCCTGGGACTGGTTTACCTGGTCTTTATCGTCAGCACAACGGAATACCACCGGAAAAGGATAGGGCGTCCCGAGTCATGGAGGTTGTTTGGCTTGACGTTGGCTGTCGAGGTGAGTCTAGTAGTGCTTTACTACCTGATCTGATAGGAGCGCAATGTATGGCAGGTTTGAAGTGGTGGCAGAAGGCAGTTTTTTATCAAATCTACCCACGCAGTTTTGCCGATGGCAATGGTGACGGCATTGGTGATTTCGTTGGGATGTATCAACGTCTTGACTATCTTGCTGACTTGGGTATTGATGCCGTCTGGATTTCACCTCACTTCCCTTCGCCCCAATTTGATGTGGGCTACGATATCTCCGACTATGTCAATGTAGCTCCTGAGTATGGAACGCTCGACGATTTCAAACGCTTCCTCAATGGTGCCCACCAACGTGGTATTCGTGTCATCCTGGACCTGGTCCTTAATCACACGTCTCACCTGCATCAGTGGTTCATCGAATCCCGCTCAGATCGAAACCATCCCAAGCGCGATTGGTATATCTGGCGCGATGGTAAAAATGGCGGCCCGCCCAACAACTGGTGTTCGCCTTTTGGCGGCTCAGCCTGGGAATACGATAAAGCCACAGACCAATACTATTACCATTTCTTTCTCAAGGAACAGCCTGATCTGAACTGGCGCAATCCAGAAGTCAAAAAGGCCATGTGGACTGCAGTGCGGTTCTGGCTCGATATGGGCGTGGATGGTTATCGTCTTGATGCCATTGGCACAATCTTTGAGGACCCGGCAATGCCTGATCATCGTTCCGGGATGACTCAAGAAGAAATGCGTCGGGGGCTCAAACACGGTTTCCTGGCCAGCGCCGACAAAGAATTGGTTCGGCACTGGGAACTGATGTACATGTACCAGATTGATCAGGATGGCGTGCACCAGTTGATGCAGGAACTTCGCCAGGTTATAGACGAGTATCCCGACCGTGTGCTCGTAGGTGAGAGCGAAGATTTGAGCTATTATGGGGATGGCACAAACGAATTGCATCTCACGTTTAATTTTCCGCTCATGAAAACCAACCACATTACACCTGCCTGGATTCGTGCAAACCAGCGGGAACGCCTGGCTGCCCTGCCCCCAGGCGCATGGCCCTGTAATACGCTCAACAACCATGATGCTTCACGCGTCTACAGCCGTTATGGTGACGGTCAGAACAACGCTGCCATCGCCCGCACATCCCTCGCACTCATGCTCACCCTGTGGGGCACACCGTTTCTATTTAATGGTGAAGAGATTGGCATGTCCGATTACCGTCTCCCCGATGTCAGCCTCTTCCGCGACCCACCTGCCGTGTGGTTTTACAACAGGGAGATTGCCGATGGGACTCCACCAGAAAAAGCGCTTGCACTGGCCGCCGATGACAGCCGTGATAGGTGCCGCACACCGATGCAGTGGAGTAACGATAGTAACGCCGGCTTCAGTCCTGCGGGCGTGCGTACTTGGGTTCCTGTCAACCCGAACTACGCTCAGGGTGTCAATGTTGCTGACCAGCAGCATGACCCGGCGTCTATGTTGAGCTTCTACAAGCACGTGTTACGCTTACGCAAGCAGACCCCGGTTCTTATCACTGGCGACTATACTCCCTTGCACGAGACATCCGATGGTTATTTTGCTTTACTGCGTAAGAGCGCAGACAACCAGCAAACCTGCCTGGTAGTCTTGAACCTTTCCGGAAAAACCCATGATTTAAAATTCGACCTGCCAGCGAGTTCTGTGCGCTGCCTGTTTTCAACTCACAAGCCCGAAAGCGAGACACTAACTCTCACTGCGTTGCGGTTGGCTCCGTACGAGATCTTTGTTGGCGAAATGATATTCTGAGAAATAAGTCCAGTGGGTTTTTCCTACCCCTTCCAGTCCAACAGAAAAGGCAAGCACCATGAGCGACCTAAAACAGACTACATACTTTCTTCAAAAAGTCCCTTTATTTCAGGGTTTGAACAACCGCCAACTTAAATACCTGGCCAAGCGCATGGTTGTGCGTGAGTATTCCGCTGGACAACCCATTGTTACCCAGGGACAGGGCGGCGAAGGATTCTTTGTCATTGTATCGGGCAAAGCCGAAGCCTTCCGCCAACGTTCTGATGCTGTCGATTTGGTGGTCAACACATTCGGCCCCAACGATTTTTTTGGTGAGCTCGCTCTGCTCGATGACGGCTTACGGACAGCTTCTGTTGTCGCCTCTGAGCCAACCAGCTGTCTGGTTCTCACTCGTTGGGATTTCCTGTCCCTTCTACGCGAAACTGATGTAGAAATGTCCATCGTCATCTTACAGGAACTTGCCAAGCGCTTCCGCCGCGCATTGGATTCTTTGTAAGCCTCTCTCTGATGTGCTGAAATATCAAATCGGGCGCATTCTTCAATGCTGGATCGCCCGTTATTGTTCTCACTAAATTTTCAATGAATTGCCCTAATTGTGGCTTTAATAGCCCCTCCGACATGCGCTTTTGCGGCCAGTGCGGGACACGTTTGACATGTACTTGTGCCGAGTGTGGTTTCGCCAATCCGCTTCATTACCGTTTCTGCGGCATGTGTGGAGTACAGCTTTTCGCGCAGACTGAACAACCCGTCATTGACCATAACGTTCTCCAACCCCAGGCAGAGACCGCCTCGCTTTTCCCCGCTGCATCCCCACCCTTGGAAGGCGAACACCGTGTGGTTACGGTCCTTTTGACCGATTTGACCGATTCTACGAAACTTCTTGAAAAAGTAGGCACCGAGGGGTGGGTTGAACTGATGAACCGCATCCTTCACATCCTAGAGTCGGAAATTAATCGTTTCGGTGGAGAAGTCAGCCAGTTCCGCGGCGATGGGTTGGTGGCTTTTTTTGGTGCCACCTCGGCCAACGAGGACGACCCAGAGCGGGCTGTGCTTGCGGCTCTATCGATGCAGCGCGCCCTCGATAGGTATCTGCAAGAATTTGCCCCCACAGAGAGGCTGGATTTGCGCATGCGCGTGGGGGTCGATACTGGCGAGGTGATCGTCACTAGTGGCCATGGCCGTCAGCAGTGGGAAGAGACAGCCATGGGCATGGCTGTGACGGTCGCCACGCGCATGGAGACCGCAGCCGAACCAGGTACGGTTCTGGTGAGTGAGCACACCTACCGCTTGGTGGAGTCGCAATTCGATTGGCAAGCTTTGGGTGAAATTTCTGTTAAGGGAGTCAGTCAACCGATTGCGGTTTATCGACCCCGTACTCACAACCTTGATCCCAAACACCTGCAAAACGGGCACGGGCTTCCAAACTCGATCCAGCGCATCGGACGGGATACTGAGTTTCACTCCATCAAAAACTGTGTTGATGGACTTTTTGAAGGAAGGGGTCGCATTGTTACGCTGACAGGCGATAGAGGCAGCGGCAAATCATCCTTGCTCAATGAAGTGCGCCAATACTTTGTGCATTATGAGGCTCTCATTGCCGAAACCCCCGCCGTTTCACACCCACAAGCAGCCTCATTAACTTGGGCGAGCGTGCGTTGTCGTTCTTATAGTCAGACGTGGCCATACTCGCTTTGGAAGGAATTATTTCGTAACTGGTTGGGAATGCTCCCGGATGAGTCGAAAGAGGAAAAGCTTGCTTGCCTGCGCAGTCGCGCCCAGGTTCTATGGGGTAGCAATCTCGAAGAACATTATCCGTATATCGCGACATTCCTTGGGCTGCCACTGGAAGAAGCTTACGCCGAAAAGATACGGCATTTGGATGGCGAAGGTTTGCGCCAACGTTTTTTTCTGGCAGTTTGCAGTTGGATTGAGGTATCCAGCCAGAGAGGCCCCTTGGTTCTGGTTTTTTCAGATATGCAATGGGCAGATGACTCATCCTTGGCTATCTTGAAGTACTGCCTGCCCATTTGTGATAATGAGCCATTGCTGTTGTTGTTCTCTTTTCGCTCGGAACGTGACGCATTCATTTGGGATTTTTATCATTATCTGGAGGTCGAATATCCGCATCGTTTGACGAGCGTGGATTTACAACCATTGACAGAAGCTCAAAGCCAGGAGTTGATCAACCATTTGATCGGTCCGGAGACTTTGCCTCAAGATACACGCAACTTGATCATCCATAGCGCCGGGGGCAACCCCTATTATATTCTGGAACTCATCCGGACGCTGATTGCCAAGGGTGTTTTGATACGCGAGGAAGATAGTGGTTCATGGCATGTGACGCGCACAGTCACAACACTTGATTTACCCGAAAGCCTCCAGCTGCTCTTAATGGCCGGTTTTGACCGTCTCTCAGCCCAGGAACGCCTGGTACTTCAGGTTGCTGCTGTGATAGGTTCTGTGTTCTGGCTGAACATGCTCCAGACCATGTTGGGCGAGACCCAAACACTAAAAGCCGGCCTTGCCGCCCTGCAGCGTAACCAGTTCATTCAGGAAAGCGGGCGTGTCCCTGAATTGGGAATGCAATATGCCATCAAGTCGCCGCTCATGCGTGACACCGCCTACGATAGCCTGCTTAGTTCACAGCGGGCTGCCTATCACCTCAAAGCCGCTGAGTATCTTGAAAGCCTTACTGTGGTTGATATCCCCGGAGGTTACGATGGGGTGCTTGCGTATCACTATAGAAGGGCGGGTAATCCCAAAAAGGAATTATTGTATACTCTCATGGCAGCCGACCAGTCGCGCAAGATTTACGCTAATTTCGAGGCTCTCCAGCACTACACCCGTTCTTTGGAATTATTGGATGTGCTTGAGGAGAAGAATCAATCCGAAGATCAAAGCAGATTTCTTAGGACTCAACGCTTCGAGATCCTTAACGATCGGCGTGAAGTACTCTACCAACTGGGGCAAATTGAGGCCTCCCGGGCTGATACTCAAGCCCTCTTGCCTTTGGCGCGCCAGATGTCAGATGACCCGGTTTGGTTGATCGATGCTCTTTTGGCGCAGGCTGATATTGCTACTGACAGCCTTGAAGAACTGACCCAGGGCTTGCGAATGGCACAGGAAGCCCTCAGCCTGGCCCGCCAAATAGACGATCCCCATCGCGAAATGCGTAGCCTAATTCGCGTTTCCAGTAACTTATTTGGTCTCAAAGATCCTGCATGGCGAGAATTGGCAGAACGTGCGCTTGAGCTGACTAGGCAGTTGGGTGATCTAAAAACAGAGGTAAATCTTTTGCTCGGAATTGGCGGAGCTTATGGGATGGATGATTTACCACGTAGCCGGGAATATCTGCAAGTGGCGCTTTCTCGATCTGAAACATTGAAAGATAAAGCCACTGAGCTGCCCCTGCTTGAAGCAATTGGTCAGCAATTTGAGCGCGATGGTGATTATTATCGGCAGTTGACCGAATATGAACTGAAACGGCTGCGCATCAGCCGGGAGATCGGTAATCGTTTCGAGGAGGGATACGCCCTCATGTTTTGTGGGCAAATCCAGGCCCTCTATTTGGGCGATTACGACACTGGCCTGGAATTGGAAAAACAGGCGCTGGGTGTTTTGGGAAATTTTACTGCCCGGCTTTATCCACTGCTGCGAATCGCGCAGATTCAAACGGTACAGGGCCGGTATACCGAAGCGTTGGCAACGCTTGAGATGGCCCGCCCTTTGAGTGAAAAGGTTGTATGGGAAGTCGGGCGTGCGGGTTTAAACCTCGTCACAGTCATTATCTACAACATGCTGGGCGACGAGCAGAGCTTGCGCTCTGCCCTGGATATTGCTTCGCAGATCCAGCAAATGGTGGCAAACAATCTTGTTTCCCGGCAATACCATATGACGGCTGCCTGTGAGGCCTCCGCTGCGCATTTGAACTTGGCGCACCTTATTGCCGGGCGTGAAGCTGCTGAGGCTGAGGTCCAGGCTCATGTGCAGCAGGCCCTGGAATCATCCCAATCCGCCCTGCATCTCTATCAGGAGTTTGGATTTGTGCAGGTAGTGGAATGTACCAGCGAAGAGATTTTCTACTGCCATAGCCTGGCCCTGACTGCCAACCATCGCGACGTTGAGGCGGCTGAATTTTTAAAGCGCGCCTACGATGAGATGATCCGCAAACATGACTTGATCCCGCTTGACAGCCCTTTCCGCAAAACTTATCTTGAGAATATTCAGTTGCATGGGGATATTCAAGCTGCATACCTTGCCCAGATACCCGCTTAGCGCTATATTTTTTGTTACTACAGTAGGCTAGTCGAAACTTTTCATTGAAATCATCTATGACAAGCTCTTCTTTACATCCTTTTGTTCGTAATCGTCTCACCTGGCTGGCCTACGCCATGCTGGCTTACATCGGATTTTCGCAGGCAATACTCGGCCCGCTCATGCCTTTCCTGCGCAGTGATTTTGGTTTGAATTACACCCAGGGCGGATTTCTCCCTGCAGCGATTGCGGTGGGGTTGGTTTTTTCGGGTCTTATCGCTGATTGGCTTGCCCATCATATAAGCCGCCGGGTTTTGTTTTGGAGTGGTGGCCTCGTCCTGGCAATGAGTGTCACCGTGTTGGGCTTGAGCCGCCAATTTTGGTTGGTTATCATCAGCGTTTTGGGGATGGGAATCGGCGGTTCGCTCACCCAAATCATGATCCAGGCCCTGCTCTCAGATCAGCATGGCGAAGGGCGAGCCATTGCTCTTACTGAAGCGAACGTAGCCGCCAGCCTGGCCACGACGTTTACCCCTTTTGTTATTGGCATTTTGGAAACCACAGCCGCAGGTTGGCGTGCTATTTCAATGTTTGCTGTCATGCTTCTATTACTCCTGGCAGTTCCATTTCGAGATGCCCCCATTCCCGATAGTGCTCGGATGCGCTCGCAATCCAGCGCAGTTAAAAGCCATTTGTCGTTCTCGTTCTGGTTATATTGGATGGTGCTCTTTTTTGTCGTCGCGGCGGAAATGACGCTCGCTGTTTGGGCTACGGATTTTCTCAGCAGTGTTGCCGGATTAAGCCGCACAAATGCCGTACTGGCCTTCGGCTCTTTTCCTGCCGCAATGCTGATCGGACGTTTCGGCGGTAGCCGCCTCATGCGACGCTGGCCAAACCAGACGCTTTTGCTCGCGGCCCTGGGGCTGACGCTGGTGGGCTTCCCGATTTTCTGGTTATCCCGCCTGGCAGTGTTCAATATTTTTGGTCTATTCATCACCGGGTTGGGCATCGCCAATCTCTATCCCCTGACTCTCTCAGTTGCCGTCGGTCTGGCAGCAGGACATACCAACCAGGCCAGTGCGCGGGCCTCGCTGGGTGTCGGCACTGCGCTTCTGACAGCGCCTCTGCTCTTGGGTTGGCTGGCGGACCGTTTCGGTCTTCAAAATGCCTATGGCATCTTCCTGGTGTTCATTATTGCCGCCTTCACGGTTGTTGTAAACAAAGCCTTCGGTCGGCGTATAAGGCAAATTCTTAGATAAAAGAAAGTTGTAACTATGCAGATATTGAAAAAAATCGATTCCTGGCTCGGCATGGCTCTTGATGACGGAGCCAGAATCATGTTTCTGCTTTTTTCCAGCGTGGCGCTTATTGTCTGTCTGGGATACCAGCTTTTAGCTATCAGCTACCCCTATTCGATGGACTATGGCGAGGCGCCCCTGGTGGATCAGGCTATGCGCCTGGCATCCGGCCAAAACATTTATCGTGCAGATATTTCCCAATCGCCGTATACCATTTCAAACTACCCGCCATTGTATATTGCCATTTTGGCTGTCAGTGTCAAGCTCTTTGGGCCGGCTGCCTCCTTTATTGTTGGACGCATCATCTCTGCGCTCGCTGCCTGGGCAGCAAGCATTTGCCTCGCGCTCATCGTTTATGGGCAAACTCGTGACCGCTTCGCCGCATTGAGCACCGGTTTGATTTTCCTGGCATTCCCCTTCGTTGTGTTTTGGTCACCCTTGCTTCGCATTGATATGGTCGCCCTCGCTTTTAGTTTGGCCGGATTGTGGCTGCTGGCCCGGGGAGATATTTCCTTCCGGCGCTTGGTTGCTGCCTCCATTCTGCTGGTTGCCGCTATTTACACCCGGCAATCCTACGCGCTCGCCGCTCCGCTGGCTGCCTTTGTCTGGTTGCTATCGCAAAACTGGCGGCAGGCGCTGCGTTTTGCGTTGCTGGTAGGCGGGTCTACCCTGGTTCTTTTCATCGTGTTTAACGCCCTGACACAGGGTGGTTTTTATTTCAATATCGTCACCGCCAATGTCAATGAATTCAAGCTGGATCAACTTTTATACCACTGGGATCGTTTTCGCAATGCCGCACTTGCTTTGCTCTGGATTGGAGGCTTTTCTTTTTTCCTGATCCGCCGTTGGAATCCTTTATGGGCGCTTGCGGCTCCGTATCTCATCGGGGCAGTTTTGTCTGCTGCAGCAATTGGCAAGATTGGCTCAAACGTCAATTATCTTTTGGAGCTATGCGCAGCACTAAGTCTCGCGGCTGGTGTAGTCATTGCCTGGAGCCGGAAATATTTACTTATTCGCACCTTGCGAGTGGCGCTCATCATCCTGTTGGCTTTGGCTCTCGGGCAAATGACGCATGTTATGTTAAATGAATCCACTACGGATCTGCGAGACCGCCAGGCCGCCGCCGCTGAGCTGAGCAAGTTGGCGGACTTTGTAGCCAAAACACCCGGGCTGATTCTGGCCGATGAATACATGGGTATGCTAACTTTGCAGGGGCGGCCGCTTGTCATCCAGCCGTTTGAAGTGACCCAGTTGGCTTGGGCTGGGAAGTGGGATCAGACCCCCCTGCTCGATAGCATCAAAAACAAAGAATTTTCCGCCATTATTATTTTTGACAAGCCCTGGGCAAAAGAGCGCTGGACAAAGGAGATGTTTACTGCGATTGATCATTCGTACACTCTCACAGGTGTGATCGCAGGCAACAAGGTTTATTCATCCATTCAGCCACAAGCTTCGGCCAGCCTGCTTGCCTGTCCGGGCGCAGTATGGCGATTACCCAGTGATGGCTCGTTGGGGGTCCAGCCAAAGGATGGCAGCCTCGATTTTTTTGGCAAGGGCAACGAAGGGAAACTGCCAGTATACGCAGTAGCCGATGGCCTGTTAACCCGCTTGCCCGGCTGGGTGGATGCTGTCGCCATACAACATGATGATCCCCTGCATCCGGGAAAGAAAGTTTGGTCGTACTATAGTGGCATGGGCGCCCCAAATGGGATCGACTCCTATGTTGCCCAGGATTTCCCTTTAGGGACAGCCAATATCCCTGTCAAGGCCGGTCAACTGCTGGGTTACCAGGGCTCATGGAGCGGTACGCCTCAGTGGCCCATCTGGGTCCATGCCCATTTTACCGCCCTGAATGTTCCCGACCCAGGTACCTTTCCCGATAAGATTTTGCTTGAGAATATCATTGACCCGCTTCCATATTTGGGCCTGACTCTTGATATGAATAACAAACTTACCCAGCCATTAAAATGTCCCCAGTAATGATTAAGGTAGACCATTTAACAAAAGACTATTCGCGCCCCGTGCGCCAGGAGGGTTTCCTGGGCAGTCTGCGTACGCTCTTCAGCGCTCAATATCAGACCACCCGGGCGGTGGATGATATTTCCTTTCATGTTGAAGAGGGCGAGTTGGTTGGTTATATCGGACCAAATGGCGCGGGCAAGTCCACCTCCATCAAGATGCTTTGTGGTATTCTCGTCCCAACCAGTGGTCAAATTGAAGTGAATGGCCTTATCCCGCACAAAAACCGCATGGAAAACGCGCGCCAGATCGGTGCGGTCTTTGGCCAAAAGACCCAGTTGTGGTGGGATGTTCCGGTCATCGAAAGCCTGCGCCTTTTCCGCGATATTTACAAAGTCTCGACAGCCCAGTTTAAACGCAACCTGGAACTTTTCAACGACTTGCTTGACCTGCATGAGTTCCAGCATACGCCTGTGCGCCAATTAAGCCTTGGCCAACGCATGCGCGCTGATATGGCTGCGGCTTTGCTCCACAACCCTCGTCTGCTTTTTTTGGATGAACCCATGATTGGCGTGGACGTGGTTGTCAAGGAACGCCTGCGAAAGTTTATTCACGAAATAAATCGTGACCAAAAAGTTACTGTATTGCTAACCACCCATGACATGGTTGATATCGAAAAAGTTTGCTCGCGGATCATGATTATTGATCACGGGCACATCGTCTACGATGGCAACGCTGACCAGATGCGTGCCCAATATGGAACATACCGCACACTGGTGGTTGAGTTTGAAGAGTCTGTTCCAGATTTTTCAGCGCCCCAGGCAACGCTCATAAAAAGCGATGGCCGTAAAAAATGGTTTGCTTTCAACCGCTTTGAGACCTCCCCATCGATCTTGATTACCTACATTAGCGCAAATTTCCCCATTCTCGACCTCGCCTTAGAGGAGCCCGAGATTGAGTCTATCGTGCGCACAATCTATGCCGGTCAGCCAGGTACCGCTCAGACGGAGACCTTGTGAAAATATTCTGGGCTTTTACCCGCCAGGCTTTTCACAATTCCGTCATTTACCGGGTGGAATTCTGGTTGCGATTCATCTCCATTTTTCTTTGGATGTATACCGTCAGTTGGGTCTGGCGGGTTCTCTACACCCAGCGCCCCGCCGCCTTTGGGGTTAGCCTGCAGCAAATGGTAACCTACGGTGTCCTGGGCATGGCGCTTGAAACTTTCCTGGATGTTGGCCCGGAATGGTATATGGCAAACCAGGTGCGCACCGGGGCAATCGACACCGATTTGATGAAGCCGCTTGATTTCCACTTGCACATGTTGGCGCGTAGCAGCGGCGAGATGCTGTTTAGCCTGGCTGTCCTGGCTTTGCCTACCTTCACGGTTGGGTTTTACTTCTTTGGCCTGCAATTTCCTGCTGATGTCACGGCTGGTCTTTTATTTTGTGTCAGTTTGGTCCTGGGTTTTTTGGTGCTCTTCCACCTTGGTTTTCTACTTGGTACGCTGGTATTGGTGACGCTCGATATCCGCAGCATCAGTTGGGCCTACTATTCACTGGTCTCGTTTTTTGCTGGACAGATGGTGCCTTTATGGCTCTTCCCGTCCTATCTGCGCAGTTTTGCCGAGCTCTTACCCTTTAAGAGTATCTACTACATTCCAGCCTCCATTTATATTGGAACATTAACGGGGCAGGAAGCCTTGCGTGCGATCGGTTTTCAGTTGATTTGGGTGGTGGTGCTTCTGTTCTTCACGCGTTGGGCCTGGGGCCGCACGGATGCCCGCCTTGTTAGCCAAGGAGGCTGAGTGGAAGCCTTGAGATTGTATTTCAAATTGGTTCGCATTGCCATCCAGTCTCGTATGCAATATCGTGCCGATTTTATTACCGGCCTGATCGGCGTCATCACGCTCAATGTAGTTAACTTGAGTTTGATCGGCATCCTGGTCAGCCGCTTTACCAATTTGAACGGTTGGACCCTCTGGGAAATGGTATTTCTCTATTGCCTGTGGATTTTGGGGCACAGTCTCTTTAGCTTGTTTTTCTGGCACATCCGCTCTCTGGAAGATTATCTGGTTCAAGGCACATTTGACCAATTTTTGCTCCGGCCTGCCAGCCCTTTTATCATGTTCCTCGGCCGCGAAGTACAATACCTTGGCATTGCAGATGCCGTCTTCGGAGCGGCAGGTTTCAGTCTGGCCTACACCAATTTGGGGCTGCATTGGGATTGGACAAAATGGCTTTTCTTTTTGCTGGCAATCCTTTCCGGTACCCTGATCGAAACCACCCTTAGCTTGATGGTAGGCTGCGTGGCTTTTTGGACAGGTCGTTCGCGCCGGGTAAATAGCCTAATCATGCAAATTAACGTCATGGTCCAGCACTACCCGGTGGATATTTTTGGCTACACTTTCCGCGCTGTTGTCACCGGGTTGATCCCGGTTGCATTTATGAACTATTACCCGGCTCTCATGTTGCTCGGCAAATTGGACCGGCTGGGAACCTGGTGGTGGCTCAGTTATCTGTCTCCGGTTGTCGCCTTGGTGATGATCGGATTATCCGCCCAATTGTGGCATCTGGCCCTGCAGCGCTATTCCAGTTCAGGTGGCTGAAAGATTCAGAATTGACTCTATGAAAATTGCTCAACGTTTTCTCCAATATTTCTTTGCATTTTTTCTACTGGCTGGCTGTGTTTCCAGTCCGGCAGCCGCAACGGCTACGCTGCAGGCGCCCACTCTTCCGCCGACCAATACGCTAACGTCCTCTCCTACGCAAACGCTTACTGTTTTGCCGACCAACACCCCGCCTCCCACTCCCACGCACCCCCCTTTGCCTACCGTTCCACCTGTCCAACCGGTTATTGGTTTACCGCGGGGCACCGACAATTACCCCTGGTGGAATGATACGGTCTTTTATGAGGTTTTCGTCCGCAGCTTTTATGACTCGGACAATGACGGCATCGGCGATTTTAACGGTCTTACCGCCAAACTGGATTACCTGAACGATGGTGATCCGAACACGACCACCGACCTGGGTGTGACCGGCCTGTGGCTGATGCCTATTAATCCATCTCCTTCATATCATGGCTACGATGTGTCAGATTATTACGCTGTGAACCCCCAATATGGGACAATGGATGACTTTAAGCATCTGCTTGCCGAGGCCCACAAGCGCGGTATCCGCATTGTGATAGATTGGGTGCTCAATCATACCTCTGCCCGG
>JBGPQJ010000047.1:0-19577 GCA_041488995.1 Anaerolineae bacterium | reverse complement strand
GGCCTTATTATCCACCCAAAGTACCTGCATACGAACCCTGTTTTTGACATGCCCAATGCGAAGACAATTTCCTCCACGATGCGCGTGGTCATCATGTTGACATCGGCAGTTTCGGGTTCAGATGTCGTCATTGCAAACTCCCCGGCTTGAGATAATCGCTGAATATGATTGTAGTCCCATTCCGGGATTTTTGTCAGTTGCCCAAAAATTATATATTATATATAATATATAAAGCTTTCCCCTATTAAACGTGGAAGAACATGGAAACCAATTTTGGCGAGACCGTCCAGCGTAAAACACTGAAGGATGAAATATTCGACGTATTGCACAAGCGCATCATCGCGGGGAAATACGTCCCCGGTGAATGGTTGCGTCAGGAGGAGATCGCCTCGCAGCTTGGCGTGAGTCAAACGCCCGTCCGCGAAGCGCTGGATCTTCTCGTTTCGGCTGGCTTGGCCGAACGCGTCCCCTATACAGGGGTACATGTGGCACAGCTTTCAAATGACGAGATTATTGATTCGTATGGAATGCGCTTGCTGCTTGAACCAGCTGCCACCCGATGGGCAGCATTGCTTATTAAACAGGAACAGCTGGACGGGTTATACCGAATCCTGGATGAAATGAAGAGTCAGGTCACATTAAATGACATGTCCACCCAGCGCCAGCTCAGCCGGGAATTCCACCTGTCCATCGTTACAGCCAGCGGAAACACACTGATGGTCAGAGTCTACCAGGTGGTTGCCAATGTTTTCCCGGACTGGATGATGTATGAAGTCATGTTCCGCCGCCCTGAATTGCTGGAGGAGAGCCTGGCACAGGAATATAAGGAACACCGGGCGATTGTTGACGCACTGGCTGCCAGCAAACCGGAACTGGCGGCACAAAAGGCACTCGAGCACATCCTGCACCTGGGGCGCGATCTGGAAGAGTTGCTTCAACTTCCGGGCGAGTTGATCAGAGATAAAGAACGACAGGCAGTGGCATTAATCAAATCATCGTAATATGCGAAAACGTCGCTGAAATTCCAAAAGGAGACTATATGAACGAAGAACTTTTTCAGAAAATGGCACAAAGCATCATTGACGGTGATTCGGACATGGCGGAATCGCTCGCAATGGAATCCATCGCCGCCGGCATCGACCCGCTGGACGCCATCGCAAAAGGCTACGTGGTCGGCGTCAACCAGGTGGGTGAGTCGTTCTCATGCGGCATGGCCTTCCTGCCTGAATTGGTGATGGCTGGCGAATCCATGAAATTAGCCGTCGCCACGCTCGAGCCGGAGATGCAGAAACGCGGCACAGAGCGCAAAATGCTGGGCAAGGTCGTGATCGCCACCGTTGAAGGCGATATCCATGAAATCGGCAAGTCGCTGGTGGCGACCATGTTAGGCGCGTCCGGCTTCCAGATCTATGACCTGGGCGTGGATGTCCCTGCCGATAAAATCATCGGTAAGGCACTGGAAGTGAAGGCTGACATCATCTGCATGAGCGCCCTACTGACCACCACCATGGTCCGTCAGAAGGAAGTCATCGAAGAGCTTGATAAGGAAGGCCTGCACGGTAAGATCAAAGTCATGGTGGGCGGAGCCCCCGTCACCCGCGACTGGGTCAAATCCATCAATGCAGATGGCTACTCGGAAGATGCCATCGGCGCGGTAAACGTCGCCAAGCAAATCATGGGAGTCTAGAATAACAATTACAAGAGGGACTGTATGACCAAAAAGATAAAATCCATCACCAATCCCAAGCTCAAGCTTGAGATTCTGACCCCCGCCGAAGTCAAACAAATCCACGACGCAACACTGTGGATTATCGAAAAGGTGGGCGTGCGCTTCCCATCCGAAAAAGCACTAAAGATTTGGCTGGCCAGCGGCGCAGAAATTGACTGGGACCGGAAAATCGTCCGCGCCAAAGGGGAATTGATTGAAAAGGCACTCAAATCCTGCCCCCCCATCTACTCCCTGGCGGCGCGCGATCCGCAACAGGATCTACCTCTGGACGGCAACCATGTTTTTGTCGGCACGGATGGCTGCGGGGTGGAAGTGATAGACATTGAAAACGGCAAACGACGCATTTCCCGTCTGCAGGACGTGAGGGATGTCGCCCGCATCGCCGATGCGACTGAGGAAGTGGCATTCCACTGGGTGCCGGTCTCGGCGCAGGACAGGCCGCCGGAAACACGCGGGCTGCACGAAATCAAAACCATCTGGGAAAACTCTTCCAAGCATGTCCAGACTGAATCTATTTATAACGAGCGCGAAGCCCGTGCTGCGATTGAAATGGCTGCGCTGATCGCCGGCGGCAAGGACAAGCTGCGCGATCGTCCTGTTCTTTCTATGATGCAATGTTCCGCGCCACCACTGGCACACGATGGCGGCAGCCTGGACGCAGCGCTGGTTGCCGCTGAACATGGAATCCCAACCGGGTTCATGACCATGGCGGCCAACCTGACCACAGGACCTGCTACGCTGGCGGGCAATCTGGCAGTCGGCAATGCGGAAGTAATCGCCGCCACTGCCCTGCTCCAGCTTGCGTATCCCGGCGCACCAGTTTTCTACGCAGCCGCCCAGACCGCCTCTGACCTGCGCACCGGCGCTTACACCGGCGGTGGGCCTGAGGACTTCCTTTACGGTGCGGCGGGAAATGTGCTTTCAGACTTCTACAACATTCCGCTCTCGATGGGGGCATTCGCCACTGGCGCAAAAGAACCTAACTGGCAGGCAGGCATCGAAAACAGCCTGTCCACTTTCATGGCAAGCATTGTCATGTCCGATATGCTGCTGGGAATCGGATTCCTGCACGGCAGCCGCATCTGGTCATACGCCGAGATGATGATGGACTGCGAGATCTTTTCCATCATTCACAAAACCATGCAGGGTATCGTGGTCAACGAGGACACGCTTGCCCTTGATACCATTGCGGCAGTGGGATATGGGGGAAACTTCCTTTCACAAAAGCACACCCGCCAGCACATGCGCGATCTTTTTCTCCCCCAGTTCATGGACCGGCGTCCCTATAATGAGTGGGAGACCAAAAAAGACAACGCTCCCGATTGGGCGCTAGCCAAAGCCCGCAAGATCCTCGCCGAACATCAGCCGGACCCTCTGGACGAGAAAATCAGCCTCGAGATGGGCAAAATCATCGCCAGTCTCGAGTAATAACCTTCTCTCGACCTGCCCCGCGCCCGGGATACCAATATGGGAAAGTGGCCGGAGCACTGGTTGAAAGGATTGATATGCAGCCACACATCTCCCTCCTCACCCCTGACCTGATTGCCCGCATCCTTGATGAAGCCTTCCAGCTCATGATGAAACCCGGCATCAAGGTGCAGTCTGCTGAAGCCTTGCGCTACCTGCAATCCGCCGGTTCCACGGTGGACGAATCAACCGAAGTTGCCCACATCCCGGAGAAACTCGTCCGGCAGGCGCTTGAAACCGTCCCGGAGGTGTTCCATCTCTACGATTTACACGGCAATCCGAAAGTCCAGTATGGCGGCGATGCTGTACACTTCGACCCCGGCTCATCCGGTGTTCACGTCCTCGATCCTGATACGCTCGAGCACACACCTTCTTACACCCCGGACCTGATACGCGTGGTTAAAGTGGCGGAGATGCTCCCGCAGATCGACGCTCAATCCACCGCCATCGTCTGCAACGAAATGCCCAAAGCCATCGGAGATATGTGGCGTTTGTATGTGGTGCTGATGCACTCCGAAAAACCCATCGTCACGGGCGCGTTTTCCGTTCAGACGCTGGAGAGCATGCTGGAGATGCTCTCCATTCTCAGCGGCGGGCGTAAGGCTCTTGCGGAAAAGCCGCGTGCGGTGTTCGATGTGTGTCCCTCCCCGCCGCTCATCTGGAGTGAATTCGGGGCAAACAACCTGATCGAGCTTGCCAGGGCCGGGGTGCCGGCCGAGATGGTCTCGATGCCGCTGGCGGGAGCCGCCGCTCCTGTCACCCTGCTGGGCGCCATCACCCAGCATGCCGCTGAATGCTTGAGCGGCATCACCATCCATCAGCTTGTCCAGCCGGGCGCGCCCATCGTATGGGGCGGCGCACCTGCCATCTTCGACATGCGCAAAGGCACCACCCCGATGGGCGCCATCGAAACTGCCATGATCGATTCAGCATATGCGCAGGTCGGCAAGTCACTCAGCCTACCCACCCATGCCTATCTGGGCACCTCCGACGCCAAGATCGTGGACGCTCAGGCTGGTCTTGAGAGCGGCATGACCGCCCTGGTCGGCGCGCTGTCGGGAATTAACATGATTTCCGGGGCAGGCATGCTCGACTTCCTTGCCTGCCAAAGCCCTGAAAAGTTAGTCGTCGACGCCGAAGGGATTGCCATGGCGAAGCGCCTGCTCGCCGGTCTTGAGCAACGCACGCCAACCCTAGCCACGGAACTGTTCGAAGGCATTAATTTCAAGGGCGACTTCCTGAAGCAAAAAATCACCCGAAAGCTCTTTTCGGTCGAGCAATACTTGCCCAGCCCGGTGATTGACCGCGACTCGGTCCGCGGCTGGCAGGCTGCGGGGAGTCTGGATACCTTCGCGCGCGCCAAAGAGCGCACCAAAAATCTCCTGGCAGAGTACAAACGCCCGGCGCTTGACCCGGCTCAAGAAACAGAGCTGCAGGCGTACATCCAAAGGGTCGCAAATAATGCCGGGATGGAAAAACTGCCTGAAGTCTAACCATGCTTGACCTCGCCCAGTTGCTCCGCGTACCGCAAGTGGATACGGCGTTTGATATAGCGCCGGATGGTTCGCGCGTCGTTTTCGCATGGAATAAGACCGGAGAATGGCAGCTGTACGAGATATTCATGGATTCGGGCAACTCCCAACCCGTCACGAAAAACCCCGGAGCGAAATTCTCTCCTCAGTATTCCCCGGATGGTTCCCGCCTGGCCTATGTCGTGGACTTCGACGGCGGGGAGAATTTCCACCTCTTCATGAAAGACCTGGCGACGGGCAAGGAAAGTGATCTCACCCCGGACATCGATTTCGCCCTGCAGCCCAATTTTCACTGGTCACCGGATGGACGCGAGATCGCCTATCTATCCGATCAGTCGGGTAATTTCGATGCTTACATTTTGAATGTCAAAGAGGGCAAATCCCGGCTGGTATTCGCCAACGGTCATCCGTGTTGGGACGTGTTCTGGTCACCGGATGGACGCTGGTTGGTTATAGAAGTCGAAATGCACGGGCAGGATTACGGCTTGTTCCTGGTCTCGCCCGATGGAAGTCAGATATACGAGTTGACTCTGGATGGCAGATCCCTCAATGCCAAGCTTCCCTCCTGGTCATCTGATAGTAAAAAACTGGCATTCTCATCCGATGCGCGCGGTTTTTACGACATCGCAACCTATGACGTTGAGCGCGGTACGATCACCTGGCTGACCGAAGGCATCGCTGAAGACATCTATCCTGCCTATTCCCCAACCGGTAAACACCTTATCTTTGTGCGCTCGCGCGGCAACATGACCTGGCTCGAACTGCGCGGTACCAGCAAAAAAGCAAAACGTATCGAGGCAGGCGAAGGAATCCACATCAAGCCGGCTTTCACTCCCGACGGGAGGCATGTGATCTTTGTGTTCAACAGCCCGCGCCATCCGCCGGATTTATGGAGTCTGGACATCGAAAGCGGGACTTTCCGCCAGCTAACCCATTCGCTGCCGGATGAACTGGCAGACGCTCAATTTGCGACACCGCGCGAGATTCGCTACACAGGCATGGACGGGGTCTCCGTCCCCGCGCTGTTATCCCTGCCCACCGGTGTAAAATTCCCCGCGCCGGTGGTGATCCTCATCCACGGCGGACCGACCTTCCATTACCAGGCGATGTGGCACCCGCTCATGGCTCATCTGGCCAGCCGCGGGTGGATCGTGCTCGCCCCGAATTACCGCGGTTCGAGCGGTTACGGACATGCCTGGCAGACCGCCAACCTGATGGACATCGGTGGTGTTGATACACGGGATTGCGCTGCCGGAGCGCATTATCTCATCTCGGCCGGTTATGCTGACCCGGAAAGAATCGCCGCAACAGGGAAAAGCCATGGCGGTTACCTGACCATGACCTGCCTGACGCAGTTCCCCGATCTTTGGGCAGCCGGTTCGGCGGTGGTGCCCTTCCTCAATTTTTTTACCAGCCATGAGAACTCCCGCCCGGATTTACAGCATTGGGACATCGAAAACATGGGTGACCCACACGAAAACTTTGACCTGTGGCGCGAGCGTTCCCCTTACTTTTTTCTAGACCGGGTTAAAGCGCCGGTTCAATTGATCTGCGGCGAGAACGATCCGCGCTGCCCGCCCAGTGAATCGGAATCCGCCCGCGATCGGTTGCTGGACCTCGGCCGGGAAGTGGATTTTATCCTCTATGAAGGCGAAGGCCATGGTTTCCTAAAGACAGAAAATATTGTCTCATCCGAGTTGCGGCGGGTGACGTTCCTTGCCAAATACCTGGAACCAAAGTAATCATTTACAGAGTACTGCGTAAATATTTGAACTCAAATCGTCATATTTACCTGCTTTTTAGCCGCTTCAGTTCAGAAATTTATACGAGGAGCAGTAGGAGATACCATGCCTCAGTTCAGCATCCTTTCCCCGGAGGAAGTTGAATCCCTCCACGGTGCGTCCCTGCGAATATTAAGTGAGACCGGCTTCGTGATGACTCACACCGGGGCTCGCCGCATTCTCACGGATGCCGGCGCCAGCCTGAATGGCGAGCGTGTCCTGCTTCCGCCTGATCTCGTGGAAAAGTGTATTGCCTCGGCAGGGAAAGAGGTCAGTGTGAGGGGGCGCGGCGGTACCGCCAAAACCCTCGGCGATGGCAGTCTCTACTTCCACAACCTGGGCGGCGCTCGTGATGTGTACGACTCTGCCACAGGAACCAAACGTTACGCAGCTGTTCAGGATGTGCGGGACGCCACCCGGCTGTTGGATGCCCTGGAAAATTGCCACACCATCACGCCCTTCTTTACCCCGCGTGATGTGCCCGGCGCGCTCATGTCGCTGGCGATGTACCGCCATGCCCTGCCGTTCACCACAAAACCCCTGCAGGGTCCCGGTGTGCAGTATGCCGGTGAAGTCAAATACGCCGTGCGCATGGCGGAAGTTATCGGGGCACCGGTCGAAGTGCTTACCCTGTCGCTCTCACCGGTCAGCCCGTTGACCCTCCCCGACCACGAGGCGGAGGCGATCATCGCCATCGCCGAAGCCGGCATCACCTTTGCGCCGCTGCCCTGCCCCACTGCCGGGACGACCGCCCCGTTTTCGATTGCAGGCGCCATCGCCCAGCAGAACGCAGAAAACCTCCTCGCGCTGGTGCTGGCGCAGCTCGTGCGCCCCGGCCTGCCCATCGCCTACTGTGGGCGTCTGGCGATGATGGAGCCGCGCACCGGCATCTCAGTGTGGGGCGGACTTGAACTGGGACTGGCGTCTGCCGGAACGGTGCAGATCGGTCACCGCTACGGGTTCTCGGTCAATGTATACGGCTTCTCCACCAACGCCCACACCCTTGATGTGCAGAATGGTTTTGAGCGCGGTTTGAATGCGCTCATCCCTGCCCTGGCTGGCGCAGATGAGCTCTCCGGGATCGGTGAAATGGAAGCAGGTGTGAGCGGCTCATTTGCCCAGATGGTGGCGGACAATGAATTTGCTTCCAGCATTCTTCGCGCCCGCAAGGGATTTGCGACAAATGAGGATACGCTGGCAGTGAACGTGGTCGCTTCTGTGATGAACGGCTCGCGCAATTTCCTGGGTCAAAAACACACCATGAAATATTTGAAATCAGGTGAAGTATTATTGACGAAACTTGCCGAGCGCGGCACGTGGGAGAGCTGGGAGACCGGTGAACGTAAAGGATTCCTCGAACGCGCCCAGGCGGAAGCGGACAGGATCCTGCGCGAGCACGTTGTCCCTCCGTTGAATGAAGCCCAGGAAAAAGAACTGGATGCCATCATGGCAGCCGCGGAAAAGGAATTGGTGAAGTAGAATTATTCGAATCGTAATTTAGAATACGGGAGGCAGTATGCTCGAGAAGGCGAAATCCATTGAAAAACAAATCGTTGACTGGCGGCGCGATTTCCACATGCACCCCGAGCTGGGATTCACAGAGACACGCACCTCCGCCAAAGTTGCTGACGTGTGCGAAAAGATGGGGTACCGGGTCAGGCGCGGGGTGGGGAAGACCGGGGTTGTCGCCGAATTTGGCAGCGGGAGTCCGGTCATTGCCATCCGCGCAGATATGGACGCTCTTCCCATTCTTGAATCCAATAAGGTGCCATATGCCTCGCAAAACGCAGGGGTGATGCATGCGTGCGGACACGATGGCCACACTGCCATGGCGCTGGGGGCGGCATCCTTGTTGGCCAACGAAAAATTTCCCGGGACGGTGCGGTTCCTGTTCCAGCCGTCCGAAGAGATCGGCGACGAGGAAGGCATCAGCGGCGCTCCCCGCATGATTGCGGATGGAGCCATGGAAGGCGTGGATTTTGTCATTGCCCAACACGTGAACCCGGCGGCTGCAACGGGTACTATCAGCATCGAGGCTGGACCATCTTCGGGGGGTGTTGATTCCTGGTTCGGGAAAGTGATCGGTCACGGCGGGCATGGCGCAAAACCGGAAACCACCGTTGACCCGTTCTTTATCACCGCCCACGTGATCTTTGCCTTAAATGGCATTGTCTCGCGGCGTATCAACCCCTTTAACCCGGCGGTGGTGAGCATTGGTTCGATCAATGGAGGGTTCACCGAAAATGTAATCCCGGACCATGTGGAGCTCACCGGCACATTGCGTTACACGGATATCAAAGTGCAGAAGAAGATCCATGCCGAGATCAAGCGCGCCTTTGAGATCGCCAGGACGCTGGGCGGTGAATACGAGTTGAAATTTGAAATCGGCACCCCACCGATGATCAACCACCCCAAAGCGGCCGACCTGATCCGTGAAGTGGGGATCGAGTTGTTGGGTAAGGAAAATGTGCATCCTTTTGAAAAGACACTCGGAGCCGAAGATTTCGGATGTTTCATGGAGCATGTGCCGGGAGCAATGTTCACGCTTGGCATCCGCATAGACAACGATCCGCGCACCATTCATAATCCGCATTTTGATATCAACGAAAACGCTCTGCCCATCGGCACAGCCATTCTGGCGGAATCGGCATTGCGTTTCCTGAGATCCCAACCTTAACTACCTCGGCAATGAAAAGGAGCCTTTCGTGATTACAACTCTCAAGAGCGAAAAAAAGGAAGTCAAAATTGGAGTTGACCGTCCGTTCGTGATGATCGGCGAGAAGATCAACCCCACCGGTCACAAGAAACTTGCCGCTGCGCTGACGGAAGGCAATTTTGATTACGTCCGCGAGATTGCCGAGCGCCAGGTCGCCTGGGGCGCAGACGTGCTGGATATCAATGTCGGCGTGCCCGGCATTGATGAACCCGCGATGATCAAAAAAATAGTCGAGTTGGTGACCTCGGTGGTGGATGTACCGCTCTGCATCGACTCAGGGAACCCGGACGTGCTGGCGGCAGGATTGGCAGCTGCTCCGGGTAAACCGCTGGTCAATTCGGTCAGCGGTGAAGACCGCCGGCTGGACTTGATCCTGCCGCTGGTCAAAGAGCGCGGTGCGGCGGTCATCGGCCTGACCATGGATGACAATGGCATCCCCAAGACTGCCGAAGAACGGGTAGTAGTGGCAGAAAAAATCCTGGAACGCGCCGCCAGATTGGGCATCCCGGCTGAGGATGTGATCATTGACCCGCTCGTGCTGACAGTCGGTTCGGAGAGCAAGGCGTCGCTGGTCACGCTCCAGACCATCGACCTTCTACGGAAGAACCTGGGGGTCAACGTGAACCTGGGGGCAAGCAATGTCTCGTTCGGGTTGCCCGACCGCCCAAGCATCAACCAGGCATTCCTGGCGTTGACCATTCAGGCAGGAGCGACCTGTGCGATCACCGACGCAGTCAAGCTGGGGGCGACCATCCGCGCGACGGATTTACTGCTCGGCAAAGACGATTACGCGATGCGCTATATCAAATACTACCGTACGACGGAAGCGCTCAGGGAAAAAGAAACAACGAAGGCATGAATCAATCAGGCGGACCATGGTCCGCCTGATTGATTATACAAGTGTCGCTGTAACTTAAATACCGCAATGCAATGAGGAAGGATGCATCACCTTTAGGCCTTCTGCGCGGTCACAACCGTGCCGCTGTGCCACCTGCCGGGCTTTTAAATCTAGCGCAAAGAGCAATTGCTCCATCCCATCCGGATCAAATTGGGCTTCGTAGCACTTTACGGCCTCGATCTTCTTCTCCCATGTCGCATCTACATCTGCAAAATAGTTGGGCTCGCGGGTAAAGTAGAAAGCGATGCCAAGCAGGTCATGCGGGGTGTACGCTGAATCCACAGCCGGGTCGCTGCTGGCGATCCTGGTCAATCCGAAGAGAATGGAAGCCTCGGCGGCGGCATAACCGGTCGTGTAATGATCACGGTGCGCTTCGTAAGCCATCCAGGGGTCAGGCGCATAGATAAAATCGGGCTTGACCACACGGATGTATTTCATTAGATCGCGCCGGACAGCAAAATAATCGTACTGATCCGCATCCGGGTACCCGAGCCAGAAATGTTCCTTCACACCAATGGTTTTCGCAGCCGCGAACTGGTCGCGTTTGAGCACCGCAGCCGCCTCGGCTGGAGAGAGCGAGTCATCGACGACACCCATCAAGTCATCGGTAACGGTCAGGTAGAACAATTCCGCGCCTTTAGCATGCAGCGCGGCGAGGGTCGCGCCGGCGCCGATATCATTATCGTCGTAATGCGGCTGAATACAAAGAATACGTTTTGCCGAAAAGAGGTCGGGCATAGGGAGAATGGTATCGAAGGAAGAGGTATTCATAACAATGATTATATACATTTTCCTGAATGTACAATTTATAAGTAATGGCGAGGTGACATTCACCCCTTCAAGGGAACTTGAATTTTATCCCCATTAGAGTTATCATTTATGCAAGGTTGAAATCAACCTAATCCCAAATTTATTCCACAAGAGGAGAAGAACATGTCCAAGCGCGTTTTGTTTACCGTGTTCGCTGTGCTTGTAATTGCGGCGACCATGCTTTCCGCCTGCGCTCCAGCTGCCACCCCGACCCCTGAGCCGGTCATCTCGACCGAGGTCCCGCCGCAGCCAACCGCAGTCCCGCCCACCCCCGAGCCGACCGCCATTCCGCTCGGTTCACCTGAGAAACCCTTAGTCATGGCGCTGGCACCCTCCGCAACCACCCAGGAACTCCAGACGGGCGGTGAAGCGATTGCCGCCAAATTGAGCGAACTGACTGGTTACACCATCAAGACCGTCGTGCCGACCAACTACGCAGCCCTGATCGAAGCCATGGGTTCCGGTAATGCTCAGATCGGCTGGCTCCCTCCGCTCGCCTACATCGTCGCCAAGGAAAAAGGTTATGCTGATGTCGGCCTCGCAACCCTGCGCAGCGGGTCCGATCACTACGGCGTGCAGTTCGTCGTTAACGCAGAAAGGGGTTTCACCTCTTATTACGACGAGGCCACTGCCAAAGACACTGCCGACGCCAAGACCGCCCTTGCGCAATTCGCAGGCAAAAAGCCCTGCTACACGGATCCACTGTCCGCTTCTGGCTATGTGATCCCTGCCGGTATTCTGAGCAAGGAAGGCATCAAAACGCAAGCCGGCGCCTGGGTGCAGGGTCACCCGACCGTCATCAAGTCAGTGTATCTCAGCCCGAAGGGCGAGATCTGCGACTTTGGCGCGACCTATATCGATGCCCGCTCCGGCGTTACCAAAGATTTCCCGGATGTCAACGACAAGGTCAAGATCATTTACGTGTCCGACCCGTTGATCCCCAATGACAACGTATCCTACGCTACTGACCTGCCGGCAGATATCCGCCAGAAACTAACTGAAGGCCTGCTGACCATCGCCGGCAGCGAAGAAGGCCTCACCCTTCTCAAGAACGGTGGTTACAGCATTGGCGGTTTGAAACAGGTGGATGACACCTTCTACGATGAATTCCGCGTTTACCTCGAAGCGGCTGGATTCGATACGTCGTCCTACAAGTAATTCAGTTTCAGTTGAAGAGAGGGAGGGCATTCTGTTCTCCCTCTCTTTTTTTTAGTGATGAAATTGTAAGAACTGATGCGTAAAGCGTTGTTTTGCGTTTCATGTCTTATATTTTCAAAATTTACTGGACAGGATGAATTATGCTGCGCATAGAACATGTTTCCAAAACCTACCCGACCGGCACGCAGGCCCTCAAGGATGTCAGTTTCGAAGTCAATGACGGCGAGTTCATGGTGGTGATCGGCCTTTCCGGTTCAGGCAAATCCACCCTGCTGCGCTGCATCAACCGCTTGATCGATCCGACCGAAGGAAAAATCTACTGGGATAGTATTGACATCACAGCGGCTGCCCCGGCAGACCTGCGCCACATCCGCCGCAATATCGGCATGGTGTTCCAGCAGTTCAACCTGGTCAAGCGTTCCAGCGTGATGACCAATGTCCTTTCGGGGAGGTTGGGATACGCCAATTCCTTCACCAGCCTGTTGAGCCTCTGGCCGGAAGAGGACAAGCAGCGGGCTCGTAAAGCGCTCGAACGGGTGGGGATCGCGGATAAAGCCTTCAACCGGGCGGATGCCCTGTCGGGCGGCCAACAGCAGCGGGTGGGGATTGCACGCGTGCTCATGCAGGAGCCGAAACTGATCCTTGCCGATGAACCCGTCGCCAGCCTGGACCCGGTCCTGTCCCACACCATCCTGCAATATCTCGAACAGCTCAACAAGGAAGGCATCACCGTCATCTGCAGCCTGCACTTTTTGGACCTGGTGCACCGTTATGCCACCCGCGTGGTTGCCTTGAAAGATGGTTACAAAGTCTTTGAAGGTGCTCCCAAGGAAATTGACCGCGCAAAATTCAAAGAAATCTATGGCGAAGAAGCCCAGGAAGTGCGTGCCACTGCGGTTGAGGCATAAGCATGGCAGCCAACCCTGAAGGACGCCTACGGTCGCCGTTTACCGCCGGTCTGCTCTCTGCGCTTATCCCCGGTATGGGACAGGCATATGCCCGGCAGGCATATCGCGGCGCGGCGATCTTCGTCGGCACGCTGACGGTGTTGGGGATGGTCGCATGGTACCGTCTGCCGGTCTGGTATTTTGCGCCCATCGGTATCTGGCTGTGGAACGTGGTCGACGCCGCCAGCCTGGCAGCCGGCCGCAAACGAAGTTTCCTGCTGCCTGTTTTGCTCGGGCTGGCGGCCGCTTATGGGATCGGCTGGCAGGTCTCCCAAATCGACTTCAGCAAGGCTAACCTCGACCGTGCCTATCTCATCATCCGTCCGATGCTCAGACCGGATTTTATCGAACCGCGCCGCGAGCAGAATACCATTTGGGTCGGGGTTGAAGTGCCGTGCTCGCCCAATCCACCCAGAGCCTATCGTGAAGACGGGGGCAAGAGCCTCACCGTTACTCCCGATTGCGGAGTCGTTCATGAAACCATGATCGTTACCGCCACGGGTCTGTGGCCGAACACAGAGACGAACATCGTCTGGCGCACGCCCATCGGCGACCCTAAAATGCTCGGAGGCAATGAAGACGCCATGCTGGTGGTCACATCGGATGAGGACGGCGCGGTGACCGCTGTATTCCGCGTCCCGACCACCGCGCTGGTTGCCTCCCCGGATCCGACCCTGCCTCAGCAGCACCGCGTTTACCTTGACCAATACCGGCCGCTGGGGGGCATCAAGCTTTCCTTTGTCGGCGGGGAAGTGCTCAAGGGGGCCTCGGTGACGGTGGCCATGGCGCTTATGGCGACTACGCTCGCCATGTTCGTTGCCGTGCCGATCAGTTTTCTGGCGGCGCGCAACCTGATGGGCGGCAACCCGATCACGCTCGCCATATATTTTATCGTCCGTACAGCGTTGAATATCCTGCGCTCCATCGAGTCGCTGATCATAGCCATCATCTTCGTGGTCATCGTTGGGCTGGGACCTTTTGCCGGAGTGATGGCACTGGCCATCCACTCCGTGGCGGCGCTGGCCAAACTTTACTCGGAGGTCATCGAAGGGATTGACGCGGGTCCCATCGAAGCCGTCCGGGCGACTGGCGCGACCTGGGTACAGATCGTACGTTACGCCGTCATCCCGCAAATCGTGCCGGCCTTCACGTCCTTCACTATCTACCGCTGGGATATCAACGTCCGGTCGGCTACGGTGATCGGTCTGGTGGGCGGTGGCGGTCTTGGTTTCCTCCTCATTGAATTGATCCGAGTCAATGATATGCGCGGGGTTAGCGCTGTGTTCATTTCTATTGCAGTGATCGTGATCGTGCTCGACTTCATCAGCGCCAAAGTACGGGAAAGGCTGATCTAGCATGAAAAAGCCAAATCCCGCGCTCCGCGTCGGACGCATCACCCTCATCATCGCTGTCATCGTCGCTGTTTACTGGTGGTCATGGCAGATCACGGAAATCAACCCCGCAAAACTGGCCGACCTGTACAAAAGCCGGGATATCATTATTGAATTCCTGACGCCCGACCTGTTCACCCGGGATGTCGAACCCACCACCATCGAAATCCCGTTCCCCATCCCGTGCGGGTCTGCCCCCAACCCGGAACCAGCCGCATCCGGACCCCGCATGATACCCAGCGTGCCATGTGCTGCCTCCGGCGAGGATTTTACCCTCGAAGGTTTTGACCTGACCCCCAACGTTGAGACCGCCATCCGCTGGACCTTTCCCGACGGACGGCTGCTGACCGCCATCCGCACCACGACCGATGCGAAGGGCTATTTTTCAGTGATCGTTAAAGCCAAACCCATCGCGGCATCGCAGGATGGTGTTGCCAGCCAGCTCGCCGTGGAAACGTTCAAGCCGGTTGGCCGGCTCAAATTGAGCGATTCGGTCAAAACCGTGACTGCCGCCATGTTCGTCACCGTTTTCATGGCGCTTTTTTCCACCAGTATTGCCACAGTCATTGCTGCACCGCTCAGTTTTCTGGCTGCCAGCAACATCATGCGCCACAGCAGAATCGGCTCGCTGGTCTATTACGTTACACGATCGTTCTTTAACCTTGTCCGTGCTTATGATCCATTGGTGATGGCGACCGTTTTCGGCTTCTGGCTGGGATTCGGACCCCTGCCCGGCATCCTCGCGCTGACGGTCGTCACCATCGCCTCGCTCGGCAAGCTGTTCTCTGAAACCATCGAGGGGATTGATAACGGTCCGATCGAAGCAGTGACCGCCACAGGCGCGACGCGCACCCAGAATATCGTCTACGCGGTCATCCCCCAGATCGTGCCTGATTTCGTTTCATTTATCATTTATCATTGGGACATCAACGTCCGCATTTCTACCATCATCGGGTTCGTCGGCGGCGGCGGTATCGGCTATTACCTGAACGAGCAAATCAATGCCTTCCATTACAACCAGGCCGGCACGGCCATCTGGGCGATCGTCATCGTAGTCATGGCGATGGATTTCCTGAGCGCCGAGGTCCGCAAACGATTGACCTGACCAGATGAGAGTTTCATCAGAAAACCGGGCACGAGCCAGCCAGGCCTAGTTTTTTTGTTGTAAAATCATGCTTGTGTTCAAAAGACTTATAAAAATGTCCCTCAACCTGGCGTTAATCCTGCTCGTGATTGCAGTTTCGGCGGTGCTGCTGTCCCGCCTCATCACGGGGCTTTATGCCGTCTCGCGCACTTATGCCCCGGATACATCGCCGGCGCGACCGGTCGCGATTGTCTTTGGCGCGGGGCTGAGCCGCGATGGCACACCCACCACGGTCCTGCGTGACCGGGTGGAGACTGCCGCTGGATTGTACACGCAGGGCAAGGTGAAGAAGCTGCTGATGAGCGGTGATAATCGTTATGCAAATTACAACGAGCCGGAAGCCATGCGGCAGTATGCCCTGCAGCTCGGCGTGCCGGATGAGGACATCGTCCTGGATTACGCCGGTCGCCGCACCTACGATACCTGCTACCGCGCAGGTGCAATTTTTGGCGTCAAAGAAGCCGTCCTGGTAACGCAATTGTTCCATCTTCCGCGCGCCATCTACACCTGCAACATGCTTGGCGTGGAGGCGGTCGGTGTGGAAGCGGACCGCACCTACTACCGGAAAATCACCCGCCTCTTCTGGAATGTCCGCGAACTCCCCGCCACCTTCACCGCCCTGGTGGAAGTACACTTAACCCATCCCCTGCCAGTCCTCGGCGAACCCGAACCCATCTTTCCAGAGGTGACTGCCAAATGACCCGCGACGAAGCGCTTGCCCTGGTCCATGAATACATCAAGAACGAAAACCTTGTCAAACACATGCTTTCGGTTGAAGCTGCCATGCGGTTCTATGCTGAGAAATTTGGTGAAGACTCTGAACTTTGGGGCGTCACCGGCTTGCTGCACGACTTCGACTGGGAAATCCACCCGACAGCTGAGCAGCATCCCCAGGAGGGCGCACCGATCCTGCGCCAGCACGGCGTCCCCGAGGTGATGGTCCGCGCAATTCTCAGCCACGGCAGCCATACCGGCATCCCTCGCGAGACTCTCATGGAAAAGGCGCTCAACGCCTGCGATGAAATCACCGGTCTCATCACGGCAGTTGCCCTGGTGCGCCCCTCGCGCTCCCTGCTCGACCTGGAGCCGTCCTCGGTAAAGAAGAAATGGAAAGACAAAGCCTTCGCCGCCGGGACCAACCGCGAGGAGATGGAACAGGCCGCCCGGGAGTTCGGCGTGGAATTATGGGAACACGTCGGCAACATCATTACCGCCATGCGGCGCATCGCACCCGAACTGGGGCTGGTCGGGAATATCCAATGAAATCAAAAAGGGCGGATGATTGCCCTTTTTGATTCACCTAAAAATCAATTACCCTCATCCCCAGGCCATCCATCCGCGCGGATAATGGTTCTTCAGCATCCCCTGCACGCCCTTGCCCCAGCCGAGTGGGAATCCATCCACACACACCACCGCCCAGCCCGTCACATCCGCCGGAATGCTTTCCCCGCGTAGATAGGCAGCCAATTCCGGGCTGTCGGCAGGCAGGCTTACTGCTTTTAAAATCTCATCCGGTTTCAGGTAGAGCGCCAGGGGATGCGCGGGCTCGAAGCGATCCTTTTTGAAAACACCCAACCACACCCCGGGATGGACAACCCGCATCCGGCCGAGATCGGGCATATCAAGCGGAATGTAATACAGCCGGTCGCCAACCACCCGCAGCCTGTCGTCATCCCAATCGACTCGAAGCAACTTCGAGCAAAAATCCTGCCAGTATACCGTCTGGTCCCTCGAAAGGCGAGCGAGCCGCGTCTCGCTGACCCGTTCCCTGGCCTCACCAGCTTTTCTGCGCAAGAGACAGGCAAAATGCCCCTCCCCCTCGACCCGGTGAGGAAACAAGCGGACTGCCCCTGCCAGATGAGATGCAACCGCATCGCCCAGCCAGTCTGGTCTCCCGGCTATGAAACCCGGATATCGCGGTAATACTGCAACTTCAAAATCCAGGAACTCGCCAAGGAAACCGGCAATCGCCCCTTCGTTCTCCTCCGGCGCAAAGGTGCAGGTGGAGTACAGCAGGAAACCACCCGGTTTCACCAGCTTCCCCGCCACGCGCAGGATATTGCCCTGCCGGGCTGCGCAGCCTTGCACCATCTCGAGCGACCAATCCGCGCGCGCGCCCATATCCTTGCGGAACATCCCTTCACCGGAGCAGGGCGCATCCACCAGAACCCGGTCAAAGTACGCGCCAAAATGATCCGCCAGGTTTTCAGGCGTTTCGTTGGTGACGGCCACATTCCCTGCCCCCCAACGTTCCACATTTTGCGCGAGATGACCCACCCGCTTGGTCTTGATCTCATTGGCAACGAGCAGTCCCCTGCCCTGCATGAGTGCTGCCAGGTGGGTCGTCTTGCCGCCTGGCGCAGCGGCCAGATCGAGAACGCGCTCACCTGGTTGCGGCGCAAGCAGCTCCGCTGGCGACATGGCAGATGGGTCCTGCAGGTAATACAGCCCGGCTCGATGATAGGGATGTTTCCCCGGCTTTTCCTCACCCTCCATTAAAAACGCCGAAGGTGCCCAGGGTATTTGTTCTCCCAGCACAAATGGCGTGATCCTATGGAATTGCTCCTGTGTAAGTTTCAGTGTATTCACCCGCAGTCCTGATCGCGGTGAAGCATTGAGCGATTCGGCAAAAGCCGGGAACTCATCGCCGAGAAAATGGGACATCCGGTCAAGGAATAAGGGAGGGATAGGGACGGTCGGCGGAACAGGCATCCTCTAAATTATAAGGTCATATGAGGACAAAAAGAGGCAGAGGGAGTCGTCCTCAGATATCATTTCACATCAATTACTCGGGTGAAGTAAAATTGGGTGGGGTTGATGATACCCTTGTAACCTTTGGAGAACCCTATGCGCATCGAAGATTTGAACTGGATGGACGTGGAAACCTATCTCAAGCACGAGGACCGGCTGATGCTGGTCCTAGGAGCGACAGAACAGCACGGGTATCTTTCCCTGCTGACGGACATCAAAATCCCGATGGCTTTGGCTGATTCGGCCAGCCAGCAGACCGGCGTTCTGGTCGCCCCGCCGCTCAACTTTGGCTGCTCTCCCTATTTCCTCTCCTACCCGGGGACGCTAAGCCTGCGCGTCACAACCCTGATCGCCGCTGTAGAAGATTTGGTCCGTTCCGCCTACGGGGAGGGATTCCGGCGGATCCTGGTCATCAACGGCCACGGGGGAAATTCGCCCGCGCGCACCCAATTGATGGAAATTGCCGGGAGCATGCTGGGAATCCAGTTACGTTGGTATGACTGGTGGCAATCCCATTCCGTGGAAACGGTAGCTGAAAAACACGGCATCCGGCCGACCCATGCCAACTGGTTGGAAGCGTTCCCCTTCACGCTAGTGGGCGAATTACCAGCTGAACCGAAAATGCCACCGGAGGTACCCGGCATCATGGATTCAAAAACGGCACGCGATGTTTATGGCGATGGTTCTTTCGGAGGACCCTATCTGGCTGGTGATGAAGTGATGCATGAACTCTTTGCAGCTGTCTTGGCAGATATTCTTCAATTGATAAAATTCGAGTAGAATGGCATGATGTCTTGACGTGGCAAACCACAGAGCAGTAAGGTGATGAATTTAAGAATATTGCCTCTGTCAACGTTTAATTAGAATGTCCCCTGAATCCGTTAAGTTAGAATGTCCCCTTTTGGGACATTTTGTTTATCAGGGTAGTTGCGCCAAGGGTGGTTTGGAGCAGGCTTCGTTCCAGGCTGTTTGTACTTGAGGGTATGAATAATGTGCTTAGACTGAACGATCTCAGATTGTTTGGACTGTTTGTGGAAGGTTGTGTAAGGGAGGGATTTTCCCTTGTAGAGAATACTGACCTGCTGCTGGGGGTCCAGGGAGACAGTGACGACGGCCTTGCGCATGGCGTAGGAGGGACGATCGATCTGGATCTGGTAGACCACCTTGCGGAACTGCAGGGTGAGGTTTTTGGAGAGGGTGCGTGACTCGCGCCAGGTGAAAATGTGTGGCAGGTCATCGGACCTGGAAAGGGG
>JBGPQJ010000046.1:0-19779 GCA_041488995.1 Anaerolineae bacterium | reverse complement strand
ATGGCGAAGCAGAAATTTGAGCGGACGAAGCCGCACTTGAATGTAGGGACCATGGGACACATTGATCATGGGAAGACGACCCTGACGGCGGCGATCACGAAGGTATCGCAGTTTCTGGGGAAGGCGGAGTACCGGGCGTACGACACGATCGATAACGCGCCGGAGGAAAAGGCGCGCGGGATCACGATCAACATTGCGCATGTGGAGTATGAGACGGATAAGCGGCATTATGCGCACGTGGACATGCCTGGGCACCGCGACTATATCAAGAACATGATCACGGGGGCGGCGCAGGTGGACGGAGCGATCCTGGTGGTGGCAGCGCCGGACGGGCCGATGCCGCAAACGCGGGAGCACGTGCTGCTGGCGCGGCAGGTGGAAGTGCCGAGCATCGTGGTGTTTTTGAACAAAGTGGACATGATGGACGATCCGGAGCTGTTGGAGCTGGTGGAGTTGGAGCTGCGGGAGTTGTTGACTAGCTACGGATTTCCTGGGGACACGACCCCGATCGTGCGGGGGTCGGCGCTGAAGGCGTTGGAGAGCACCTCGACGGATCCGAACGCGCCGGAATACGCCTGCATCCGGGAGCTGCTGCGGGTGGTAGACGAGTACATTCCCGAGCCGAAGCGTGAGATAGCCAAGCCGTTCATGATGCCGGTGGAGGACGTGTTCTCGATCAAGGGCCGCGGGACGGTGGTGACGGGGCGGGTGGACCGGGGCGTGGTGAAGGTCGGCGAGACGGTGGAGATCGTGGGCTTGCGAGAGACGCGCAACTCGGTGGTGACGGGCGTGGAGATGTTCCACAAGCTGCTGGACGAGGGGATGGCAGGCGACAACCTGGGGCTGCTGCTGCGAGGCATCGAGCGGACGGACGTGGAGCGCGGGCAGGTGATCGCGAAGCCTGGGAGCATCACGCCGCACCGGAAATTTCTGGCGGAGGTGTACGTGCTGAAGAAGGAGGAGGGGGGACGGCACAAGGCATTCTTCAGCGGGTACCGGCCGCAGTTCTACATCCGGACGATGGATGTGACCGGGGACATCACCCTGCCGGAAGGGGTGGAGATGGTGATGCCGGGTGACAATGTGAACCTGACGGTGGAGTTGATCGTGCCGGTGGCGTTGGAGCAGGGTTCGAAGTTTGCCATTCGCGAAGGCGGTCTGACCGTTGGCGCGGGTGTCATCACCAAGATCATTGAGTAGGTGACAAATGACGAAGCAAAAAATTCGCATCCGCCTCAAGGCTTATGACCACCGCGTGCTCGACCAGTCCGCTAAACGGATTGTCGAGACGGCAGAGCGCAGCGGCGCTCAAGTTGTGGGTCCAGTACCCTTGCCAACTAAGGTGGAACGGTTTACAATACGTCGCTCCACTTTCATCGATAAGGACTCGCACGAGCATTTTGAAATCCGCACTCATAATCGTCTGATCGATGTGCTCGATCCTGATTCAAAGACGATTGATATGCTTATGCGGCTCAACTTACCGGCGGGCGTGGATATCGAGATCAAAATCTAATATTTGTTTCGTCTATTCACCTCACTGGTCTGACGAGCAAGAATGGTCAGACCAGTCAGTCTGGATAAGACAGCGCAAGAACAGTCCTGTACGTGGACCCCACGAAACGCCGTGTCGCGGCAGACTGATTGACTGCACTGCCCAGAGATGATGCAACCTAAGCCCAGGTTGACAGTCTCGAATAAAATTTTTGAAGGAGAAAACAGAGATGTTGAAAGGGCTGATTGGAAAGAAGATCGGTATGACCCAGATCTTCGATGAAAATGGTTCCGCCCATGCGGTGACGATTATCGAAGCTGGGCCTTGCTTTGTAACGCAGGTGCGCCGCCCCGAGAGCGATGGCTACTCGGCAGTGCAGCTCGGTTTCGGAGAGGTAAACCCCAAGCGCCTTACTGGCGGTGAACTTGGGCATCTCAAGAACAATGAGCTGCCGCCCCTGCGTTTTCTGCGTGAGTTCCGCATCAAAACCCCGGACATCAACGTCGGTGACACCGTCAAGGTGGATGTTTTTGCCGCCGGTGAACATGTGGACGTGATCGGTACAAGCAAAGGCAAGGGATTTGCAGGTGCCGTGAAACGCTATCACTTCCAGGGTGGTCAAAAGACCCATGGTCAGTCAGACCGCGAGCGGGGGCCAGGTTCACACGGCTCCGGAACCACTCCGGGTCGTGTTTACAAAGGTTCACGTGGTCCTGGTCATCTGGGCAATGACCGCATTACCGCGCAGAATCTGAAGGTGATCCTGGTGGATGCCGAGCGCAACCTGATCGCTGTCAACGGGGCTGTCCCCGGTCCAAAGGGCGGTCTGGTCATGATCAAAGAGGCGCGGAAGCAGTAATCTGCTACGCGATGATATGGGAGCAAGATTACTATGAAGGTTGATATTTTCAACATGCAAGGCGAGAAAGTCGGCAATAAGGAACTGCCGGCCGCACTTTTCGAAGCCCCTGTCAATGTGGATCTGATGCACCAGGCTTATGTGCGCCAGATGGCGAACGCTCGCCTCGGTACGCACGAGACCAAGACTCGCGGTGAAGTTTCAGGTGGTGGCCGCAAGCCGTGGAAGCAGAAGGGCACAGGCCGCGCGCGGCAAGGTTCCATCCGTGCTGCGCAGTGGGTCGGTGGTGGGCGAATCCACACACCGCACCCACGCAAATACACCCAGCGCATGCCCCTCAAGATGCGTCGTGCCGCGCTGCGATCCGCCCTGACCGTAAAGGCTACTGAAGCGGGTATTGTGCTGGTGGATGAATTAACTCTGGCTGAACCAAAGACCAGGTTGATGGCTGAATCCCTGACCAAACTTGTTGGGGATGCCTCCGCACTGGTCCTGATCCCTGAGAAGTCCAATGAATATGATATGGTATCCCGCGCTACCAACAATATCGCGGATGCCAAAGTATTAATGGCTGGTTACCTCAATATTCGGGATTTGCTAAGTTTCGACAAGCTGGTCATGCCCGTAAAAACTTTAGAAGTCCTAGAAACCCAACTGGGTTAATGGAGGTGCGCGATGACTACCATTTATGATGTACTTCGCCGCCCGCTGGTTACCGAGAAATCAAGCTATCAATCGGGCAAACTGAATCAGTACGTTTTTGAAGTTGCTGGTTATGCCACCAAGACCATGGTCAAAGATGCTGTGGAGCAGCTGTTGGACGTGAAAGTCGTTGGAGTGAATATCATCAATACCGCCGCCAAACGTGGTCGCCGTGCACGCAGCCGTCGCTTGATGGTGCGCCGCCCTGGTTACAAAAAAGCGGTTATTACGCTGGCCGCAGGCGAGACCCTTGATATGTTTGAAGGGGTGAAGTAATGGCTATTAAAAAGTTTAAACCGGTTACACCTGGTCAGCGCGGGATGACGGGCTACACCTTCGATGAAATCACCAAGGATACTCCTGAACGCTCGCTGATCATCCCGCTCCGCCGGCATGGTGGACGCAATTCCTATGGTCGCGTGACCGTTCGCCACCAGGGTGGCGGCAGCCGTCGCAATATCCGTATCGTGGATTTCAAGCGCGATAAGCTGAACATCCCTGCCAAGGTCGCGGCGATTGAATATGACCCCAATCGCACTGCCCGCCTGGCATTGGTGTACTATGTCGACGGTGAAAAGCGCTATATTCTTGCTCCAGTCGGGCTTAAGGTGGGCGACACGGTCATCACCAGCGCCCAGGCTGAAATCCGCACCGGCAATTGTATGCCGATTTCGAATATCCCGGTCGGCTCTCTCGTTCACAATATCGAGATAAAAGAAGGCAAGGGTGGGCAGATGGTACGCTCCGCCGGCGCTGCCGCACAGTTGATCGCCAAGGAAGGTGATTTTGCTCAGATCCGCATGCCCTCCGGTGAGGTCCGCCTGATCCGTCAGAATTGCTACGCCACTATCGGTCAGGTGGGCAATCTGGAACATAGCAATATCAAGTTGGGGAAGGCTGGGCGCAAGCGCCACATGGGTGTTCGCCCGACCGTTCGTGGATCTGCGATGTCACCACGCGATCATCCGCATGGTGGTGGTGAAGGTCGCCAGCCGATCGGTAAACCAGGTCCGCGCTCCCCGTGGGGCAAGCCCACTTTGGGTTATAAGACTCGTCGCAATAAGCAAACGAATAAGTACATCGTGCGCCGCCGCAGCAAGACAAACCGCTAGGGCGCCGACAAGGTAAGCGAGGTACGAAACTATGTCTAGATCTTTGAAGAAGGGTCCGTTCGTTGACCCGAAACTGTTGAAGAAAGTCGAATTGATGAACCAGCGTGGCGAAAAGAAAGTCATTCGCACCTGGAGTCGGGCGAGTGTAATCTTCCCTCAGATGGTGGGACACACCGTTGCCGTTCATGATGGTCGTCGTCATGTGCCGATCTACGTCACCGAGAACATGGTCGGGCATCGTCTGGGTGAGTTTGCCCCGACACGCACCTTCCGCGGTCATGTGACTGGTGAGAAAGTCACCAAGGGAGTGTAAGCCATGCCCGACTATCGTGCTCATTTGGGCCATCTCTCGATCTCTGCTCAAAAAGTCCGGCTGGTCATTGACCAGATCCGCGGCAAGGGAGCCAATGAAGCGTTGGATATCCTGCGCTATACACCCAAACGGGCGGCTGACCCCGTGCATAAGCTGTTGAGTTCAGCCATCGCGAATGCGGAGGAGAATTTCGGCATCAGCCGTGATGATTTATTTGTTGCGACGGTCTTCGCGAATGAAGCGCCAACCCGCAAGTGGCGCCGCTTCGGTGCCCGCGGCCGATTCAAACCGATTTTACGCCGTTCATCCCATGTCACTATTGTATTGCGCGAGCGGGGCGTCTAGTAGAGCAAGGTAGCGAAGGAGATATTATGGGTCGTAAAGTTCATCCTGTTGGTTTTCGTCTTAATGTCACCCGTGGCTGGTCTGGTCGCTGGTTTGCCGAAGGCGCTCAATATCGCGAACAGTTATGGCAGGACTTTGAAATTCGCAAATTGATCCTGGGCGCATCTTCCACCAAAGCCGGTGTTTCCCGCGTGGATGTGGAACGCTTCCCTGGCAAGGTAAAGGTGAGTGTTTACACAGCCAAACCCGGATTACTCATCGGTCGCAAGGGGGAAGGCATTAAGAAAATCCGTGAAAGCCTGCAGGAATTGGTCGGCAAGAAGGTCGATCTCGATATCAAGGAAATTTCCGCGCCCGATACGGATGCTTTTTTGGTCGCTCACAATATTGCCGACCAGCTAGAACGCCGCATTGCCTATCGCCGTGCCATGAAGCGTGCCATCCAGCAGGCCATGCGTCAGGGAGCTCAGGGCATCAAGATCGAGGTTGCCGGGCGCCTGGCGGGTGCTGAAATGGCTCGAAGTGTATGGCTGCGTGAAGGACGCGTACCCTTGCAGACTCTGCGTGCGGATATCGAATTCGCTCGTGCGGAAGCCCTGACCACATATGGCCGCATCGGTGTCAAGGTGTGGGTCTATAAGGGCGAGATGAAGCAGGAAGTTGAAGAAAAAGCCGAGGCCACCGAAGGCGTGTACGTTAGTGAGTAATCACGTCTGAGAAAGCCTGCAAAGTGAGGAAATTGCTATGTTGATGCCAAAACGTGTAAAGTGGCGCAAGCAGATGCGCGGTCGCATGAAGGGTAAAGCCCTGCGGGGTGCGCAAGTCAGCTTCGGCGAATTTGGTCTTCAGGCTCTTGAACCCGGCTGGGTGACTGCCCGACAGATCGAAGCTGCCCGCCGCGCAATCGTCCGTGAAATGAAGCGCCGCGGTAAGGTGTGGATCAGGATTTTCCCTGCAAAGCCTTATACCCACAAGCCGCCCGAAACGCGCATGGGTTCCGGCAAGGGTAATGTGGAATACTATGTTGCAGTTGTAAAGCCGGGACGCATCATGTTCGAAGTTGGCGGTATGGATGAATCTGAAGCGCTGAAGGCATTAAAGATGGCGCAGTACAAATTCTCCATTAAGACCAAGATTGTTACCCGCCGTGATCTGGTGGCAGGAGAGTAGCTCATGAAGTCGAAAGAAATATTTGACCTGACTGCCGATGAGATTGGTATTAAATTGGCGGATGCCCGTGAAGAGCTGATGAAGTTGCGCTTCCAGCAAGTAACGGGTCAGTTAACCGATACCAGCCGCCTGCGCATTGTCCGCCGCGATATCGCCCGCATGGAAACCATCATGGGCCAGAAGGTGGCCAAGCAGGAAGGTGCATTATGAATAATCGTCGTCGTATGACTGGTGTCGTTACCAGCAATAAAATGACCAAAACTGTTGTGGTAGAGATAACCCGGACGTTTCGGCATCCGCTCTATCGTAAAGTCGTCCATACGAGTAAACGTTTCATGGCCCACGATGAATTGGGCTGCCAGGTTGGCGACCATGTCCAGATTGTGGAGAGTCGACCCTTGTCGCGTGAGAAGCGCTGGGTAGTGGAAACAATCTTGAAGAAAGAAACCAAGACCGAGACGGTGGAGGCCTAGCCATGATCCAGCAGGAATCTCGACTCAAGGTCGCAGATAATACCGGTGCCCGTGAGCTGCTTGTCATTCATGTCCTCGGTGGTTCGACCCGCAAGTATGGTCACATCGGTGATGTGGTGGTTGCCACCGTCAAATCTGCCGCGCCGCAAGGTTCTGTGAAGAAGAGCGAAATAGTCAAAGCGGTCATCGTGCGCTGCGCGAAGGAATGGCGCCGCGAAGACGGTTCTTCCGTCCGCTTCGATGATAACGCGGCAGTCATCCTGGATATAGATGGTCAGAACCCGAAAGGCAGCCGTATTTTTGGTCCCGTTGCGCGCGAATTGCGCGAAAAGGGCTTCATGAAAATTGTGTCGCTGGCTCCGGAAGTCCTCTAGCCAGCACAGGAGCAAAGATAATGAAAGCCAAAATTCGAAAAGGCGATACTGTAGAAATCGTTACCGGACGCCTGGAGGACAAGGGTAAGCGCGGGGAAGTGATCAATGTATTCCCTGAAATGGGTCGCATTGCCGTCCAGGGCGTCAACATCCGCACCAAGCATCAACGCCAGGTGCAGACCAAAGGTGGTCGAAATATGGACCCTGGTCGTATTAAGTATGAAGGACCCCTTAACATCTCAAATGTGATGCTGATCTGTCCCAAGTGCACTAAAGCTGTACGTGTTGGCTTCCAGCGCGACGAAGCTGGTGCGCATCGAGTCTGTAAGAAATGCCAGGCGTTGATTGATTAGGCCTGCTGCCGGAGAGCGTGATATGAAAAGAATGAAAGAAAAGTACCAAAATGAAGTTGCTCCAGCGCTGATGAAAGCCTTCGGCCTGAACAATGTGATGGAGATTCCACGCATTGAAAAAGTGGTCGTCAACATTGGTCTGGGAGAAGCGATGGACAACCCCAAGGCACTTGAAGCTGCAACTTCGGATATGATGCAAATCACCGGACAGAAGCCCATCCAGACCAAGGCTCGTAAAAGCATTGCGAACTTCAAACTGCGCGAAGGGCGCATCATTGGCTCCAAGGTGACATTGCGCGGAGACCGCATGTGGGATTTCCTCGACCGGTTATTGAATGTTGCCCTGCCGCGCGTGCGTGATTTCCGTGGTGTTTCACCAAAATTAGATGGGCGCGGCAATTACACGCTGGGATTGCAGGATCAGTTGGTCTTCCCGGAGATCGAATATGACAAGATTGAAAAACTTCGAGGACTCGAAATCACAATCGTGACTTCGGCAAAATCCGATGAACTTGCGAGAGTCCTTTTACAATTGCTTGGAATGCCGTTCAGGAAGGAAGCATAAGTTATGGCGAAGAAATGCATGTCTTATCGAGAAACGCGGCGCAAGTATGCTGCACGTGTGCGCAATCGCTGTGCTCGCTGCGGCCGCCCGCGTGGTTATATCCGTCGCTTTGGCCTGTGCCGTATTTGCTTCCGTGAACTAGCATTGGATGGCAAAATCCCCGGCGTCATGAAGGCATCCTGGTAGCCGGATAGAGGTGATTGCATGAGTGTAACTGATCCTATTGCAGATATGCTGACCCGCATCCGAAATGGTGCGTTAGCTGGTCAGGCGTTGGTTGCCATGCCCCATTCCAAGATGAAGGCGGAAATTGCCAAAATCCTGAAGGAAGAGGGTTATTTGGAAGGCTTCGAAGCCGCAGAAGGTGATAAGCCGGGACAGATAGTTTTGCGTGTCAAGATCAAATACATCGGCGAACGCCGGTCGCGCAAACCTGTGCTGACGAACCTTATCCGAATCAGTCGACCCGGACGCCGCATATACACCAAGAAACAGGATATTCCCTGGGTGCTTTCCGGTGTTGGTGTGGCAATCCTCTCCACCCCCAAAGGTATTATGACCGGGCAGCGTGCCCGTCAGCTGGGCGTCGGTGGCGAGATTCTTTGTAAAGTTTGGTAGCAGGAGGTATTGCCGTGTCTCGTATTGGACGCTTGCCAGTGGCTGTTCCAGCCGGCGTGCAGGTGGATGTGAATGGGTCGAATGTTCGTGTGAAAGGCCCCAAAGGGGAACTCTCACGCACATTCTCCGCATTGATCGGGATTGCGTTGGAAAACGGGCAGATTATGGTCACCCGAAACTCGAATGCTCCCGCCCAGCGCGCTTTGCATGGGACAACCCGTGCAGTGATTAACAACATGATTTTTGGGGTCCACAAGGGTTTCGAGAGTGTTCTTGAAATCGATGGGGTGGGTTACCGCGCAGAAATGGATGGTAAGACCCTGGTCCTGTACCTGGGTTATTCCCATCCGGTTCGAGTCGAACCGCCAGCCGGTATCACTTTTAATGTGGATCTAAAGACCCGCCAGGTTAAGGTGATGGGTCATGATAAAGAACAGGTCGGCCAGACAGCCTCTGACGTCCGGAAGATCCGCCCGCCGGAACCCTATAAGGGTAAAGGTTTGCACTATCTGGGCGAGAGGATCCGTCGTAAGGCTGGCAAATCTGGGAAAGGGAAGATTTAATCCATGGCTCCCAATTCTCGTGCAGAAGCTCGCGAGCGGCGTCATGTCCGGGTTCGCAAGACCGTATTCGGTACTACCATCCGGCCTCGTTTGAGCATTTTCCGCAGCACCAGTGAGATTTACGCTCAGGTGGTTGATGATGTCGACGGTCGCACACTCGTTTCAGCATCATCCATTGACACCGAACTGCGGAAAAAGACAAAAGGTAAGAAGAAGATTGATCAAGCCCGCATGGTTGGCAAAGCGGTTGCTGAGCGCGCCAAGAGCAAGGGCATTGAAACGGTTGTGTTTGACCGCGGAGGTTTCCGCTATACTGGCCGCGTTAAGGCTCTGGCTGATGGCGCCCGCGAAGGCGGTTTGCAATTCTAGCTCCTAATGGAGAAGACTATGTCGAACTACGAAAAAACAGAATTTACATCACAGGAACAACCGCTTGACGAGCGTGTCATTGAAATTGCCCGCGTGGCGAAGGTTGTTAAAGGTGGCCGTCGCTTCCAGTTCCGGGTGACTGTGGTTATTGGTGATAATCACGGGAAAGTTGGCATGGGTATTGGCAAGGCGAATGCTGTGCCGGATGCAATGCGAAAAGCCTCGGATCGCGCCCGAAAGGATTTGCGTAAAGTATTCCTTTCCGGGACGACCATTCCGCATGAAGTGATCGGCAAGGTGGCCGGCTCGAGGGTTTTGCTCAAACCGGCCTCTCCCGGTACAGGCGTTATCGCCGCCGGTGGTGTTCGTGCCGTACTCGAGGCGGCTGGTATCCGTGACATCCTGACCAAATCCCTGGGTTCCTCCAACGTCCTGAATGGCGTCATGGCGACCTTCGATGCGCTCGACCAGCTCAAGTCGCCGGTTGAAGAAGCCGCCCGCCGCGGCAAGCCTGTTGAGGAGTTGATGCCCTTCTGGGAACGGAGGAAGTATGCCTAAGAAATCTGACAAGAAGACAGTGCGCGTAACATTGGTCAGAAGCCCGATCGGTTATGCGGAGATTCAGAAACGAACCGTTCGTGCCCTTGGTCTGCGGCGCATGCATCAGACTGTAGAACACCAGGATTCACCCGCATTACGCGGAATGATTACCAAAGTCATTCACCTGTTAAAGATTGAAGAGTAGGAACGAACGATGAAACTTCACGATCTCAATCCCAACCCCGGTTCCAAGAAGGAACGCAAGCGCGTTGGCCGCGGTATCTCTGCCGGTCAGGGCAAGACTGCCGGGCGTGGTACCAAAGGCGAGGGCGCCCGTTCCGGCCAGGGCGGGCACATTTACCGCCAGGGTGGTAACCTGCCATTTTACCGCCATCTCCCTTTCATGCGCGGCGAAGGATTCACGCCTCTGAATTCGGTTGAATATAACGAAGTCAACCTGGACCAGCTCACCGGCGCTTTCAAAGCGAAAGCTGAAGTAACCCCCGAAGCCCTCGCAGGCGCTCGTTTGCTGCGTGATCCGCGCAACCCGGTGGTAATCCTCGGACGCGGTGAGATCAATGTCCCGCTCAAGGTGCGTGTGCATCGTGTAAGCAGCGGGGCGAAACGCAAGATCGAAGCCGCTGGCGGCACGGTCGAGCCGCTTGAATAATCCTCCTTCAAGGTGATATTCACATGAAGAATCGTTTTTCTGCGTGGCGTTACCTCTGGAAGTCTGAAGACATCCGAAGCAAGTTGCTCATCACTCTGGGCATCCTGGTGCTCTATCGCTTTGCAGCGAATATCCCGGTACCTGGCATCAATTTTGACGTGCTTAAACAGCTCCAGGCACAATTGGCTCAGAGTGGTGGTACTTTCTTCCAGTTCCTCGATCTACTCTCGGGCGGGACAGTATCCAGCTTCTCAATACTCTCGATGGGCGTGTACCCGTACATCACTGCCCAGATTATATTGCAGTTGCTCGTCCCAATCATCCCTGCTTTGCAGAAGATGCAGGAAGAAAACCCATCCGAGGCACGCAAATGGATGGAGAAATGGACTCTGATCCTCACCATCCCGATGGCGACCCTTTCCGCGCTTGGTCAAATCAATATTTTTAACAGCCTGTCACGTTCAATTGGGCAGGTGGTCCCATTTGGGTTTACCCCGGGGTTGATCATCCCTTCTTTGGCGATCCTGTTGGCGATGGTGGCAGGGACCATGTTCGCGATCTGGCTGGGTGAATTGATTTCGGAATTCGGCATCCGCAACCAGGGTCTGTCCCTGATCATCTTTGCAGGTATCGTGGCGCGTATTCCGAAGAACTTCCGTGGTTTGTTTAGCGATCAACAATATTGGCTGATTCTGGTTCTATTTATGGTTATCACAGTTCTGGCGACTATCTTTGCTATTGTTTATGTCCAGCAAGGACGCCGTTACGTACCGGTTATGTATCCAGGCCGGCGTGTTGGCAATCGCATGTCCATGCCGGTTAAAGGCTCCTTCCCACTGATGGTTAACATGGCCGGCATGATCCCGTTGATCTTTGCCAGCGCCATCTTGCAGTTCCCGTCGATCATTGCCAGCTATTTTACGGGTTCACAAAACGAGACGGTGGCCAACGCGGCGACCAGTCTTGTTCAATGGTTTAATGGCGGGTCATGGGGCTACTGGCTGACCTATTTCCTTATGGTGGTCGTATTTACCTTCTTCTATACTGCGGTGTTATTTGAACAACAGAACTACGGTGAGAACCTGAAGAGAATGGGCGCCCAAATCCCGGGTGTGAACCGCGGGACTCCCACCCAGCGTTACTTGAGCAAGGTTCAGAATCGCATTACATTTGTGGGTGCATTATTCCTGGGAATAGTCGCGATTCTGCCGTTTTTGATCAGCCTTATTCTGAAATCGATTACCGGAAGTACAGCCGGGACAGCAGGTCTTTTCCTGACTTCTTCAGCCGGCTTGCTGATTGTGGTGGGTGTCGTACGCGACACTTTCTCGAATATTGACGCTGAATTAAAGTTGCATGGCTATACTGACTCGATCCTCGTGAAATAAAGGAGCTGCGTATGCCCAGGTACATCGTCCTTCTCGGTCCGCCCGGTGCTGGCAAAGGGACTCAAGCGAAATTGCTTATCGAGAAGACAGGGCTGGTGCATATTTCCTCCGGCGATATTTTTCGCGAGAACATTAAAAATCAAACCGAGCTCGGCAAACTTGCTCAAACTTACATGAATAAAGGCGAATTGGTCCCGGATGATGTGACCATCGCCATGATCAAAGAGCGGTTTTCCCGGCCTGACTGTGCCAAAGGCGCCATCCTGGATGGCTTCCCGCGCACAAAAGCACAGGCCGAAGTTTTGGAAAAAATGCTGACGGACTTCAAAGGTCAGGTTGACCTGGTACCGTTCATCACCGCCTCCGAGGAGGTCCTGGTGGACCGGCTGGGTGGAAGGTGGTCCTGCCGGGCGCAGGGTCATGTCTATCACGAGAAATTCAACCCGCCGAAGACACCCGGCATTTGCGATCTGGACGGCTCGGAACTCTATCAACGGGATGATGATAAGGCTGAAACGGTAAAACGGCGCATCCTGGTATATATGAAAGACACATCGCCCTTGATCGCTTTTTATACGAGACAGGGAAAACTAATCAAAGTCGATGGTGCGCAACCCATTGAGCAGGTGACTCACTTGCTGGTGGAAGCGCTTGAGAGAAAAAATATCATATGAGCTGGGCTCGTCAGGTTCACATCAAAAATCCGGCTGAAATCGCGCTGATGCGGGAAGCCGGCCGGATCAATCACAAAACTCTGGCAGCCACTCGCGAACTTTTAAAACCCGGTGTGACTACAGCAGACCTCAACGCGGCTGCTGAGGAAATGCTGCAAAAACACGGTGCTGTATCGCCTTTCAAAGGCTACGGGCGTCCGCCATTTCCTGCGTCCATAACCGTCAGCATCAATGAGCAGCTGGTACACGGTATCCCCGGAAAACGCAAGCTCAAAGAGGGTGATATCGTCTCAGTGGACTGCGGGACGTTATTGGAAGGATATGTTGCTGATTCAGCGTATTCTGCCGGAGTGGGTGACCTCTCTCCGACCGCAAAGAAGCTGCTGGAGGTAACAGAAGGCGCCCTTTCCGCTGGGATTGCACAAATGCGGACTGGTAAACGCACGGGCGACGTTTCGGCTGCGATACAGCAATATGTTGAAAGCCGTGGTTTTCATGTGACGCACGTTTACACCGGCCACGGCGTCGGGCGACAGATGCACGAAGGTCCCGAAGTGCCCAATTACGGTGTAACAGGACACGGGTTGGAACTGCGTCCCGGACTTGTACTGGCGCTTGAGCCGATGGTCCTGGTAGGCACGCCGGAGACACGCGTTCTGGCCGATCAATGGACGGTAGTTTCTGCTGATGGCTCACTGACTGCGCATTTCGAGCATTCGATCGCGGTCACCGAAGGAGATCCTCTCATCCTGACTGTCCCGTGAGCAAAGCACGAAACCAGATTCTGGACGGAATGCGTAAGGACGTGTATAATTCAAACTTTGGCTGAACTGACAGGAATTGTTCTAAGGAGAAAGTCTAATGAAAGTATCACCATCCATTCGCAAGCGCTGTGCGAAATGCAAGATTGTCAAGCGCGCAGGCAGACTCTATGTGATCTGCGAAAATCCTAAGCACAAACAGCGACAAGGGTAATAAGACATGGCAAGAATTGAAGGTGTTGATCTCCCTCGCAACAAACGGGTCGAAATTGGCCTGACTTACATGTATGGCGTTGGCCTGACGCGCTCCCAGGAAATTCTAGCCGCCACCAAGGTGAATCCCGACACGCGCATCAAAGACCTCACTGAGGCCGAAGTGGCTGCGTTGCGTGATTACATCAACAAGAACCTCACGGTTGAAGGTGATCTGCGCCGTGAAGAACAGCTCAATATCAAACGCCTGATAGAAATCGGGTGTTATCGTGGCATGCGTCATCGCCGAAATCTGCCCGTTCACGGGCAGCGCACCCGCACGAACGCCCGCACCCGCAAAGGTCCGAAAAAGACTGTTGCAGGACGCGGTCGCCGCCGTGGCGGCAAGAAGTAATCCTAGTCCGGGAAATTCAGGTAGTAACTGCGAGGTACAATGGCTCAAAATGTACGTTCCACGCGTCGTGCAGGCGGCGGCGCTCGAAAAGTAAAGCGTACTCTATCTTCGGGGCAGGTTCATATTTTCGCCTCGTTCAATAATACAATTGTGACGGTTACCGATTCACAGGGAAACACCCTTACCTGGGGCTCGGCTGGTTCGGCTGGCTTCAAAGGTTCTCGAAAGAGCACCCCTTTTGCTGCCCGTCTGGCTGCTGAACAGGCGATTAAAGCCGCTCAGGCGATGGGCATTCAGGAAGTCGAACTCTTCGTCAAAGGTCCCGGTCCTGGCCGCGAATCTGCGATTCGCGCTGTCCAATCCATGGGTGTGAAAGTGCGTTCCATTTCGGATCTGACGCCCGTTCCTCATAACGGCTGCCGTCCTCCGAAGAAACGCCGCGTGTAAGCTTGTTTATTTGAGAGGGTAAAACAAATGGCGAAATATCTTGGTCCGGTATGCAAACTATGCCGGCGTGAAGGTGAAAAATTGTTCTTAAAGGGCGAGCGCTGCTTTACACCGCACTGTTCATTCGAAAAGCGCAGCTTCGCACCCGGTCAGCATGGCCGCACGGGCTCCCGTTCCAACAGAGGGGGTACCGGCCGCGAATCCGACTACGCCCGTCAGTTGCGCGCCAAACAAAAGGCACGCCGCGTATATGGCGTTTTCGAACGCCAGTTCCGGCGCTATTATGAAACAGCGCTCGGCCGACGCGGTCTGACTGGTTTGAATTTGCTTCAGATCCTCGAATCCCGTCTTGATAACGTGGTCTTCCGCATGGGGTTTGCTTCCAGCCGCGCTCAGGCGCGCCTGCTTGTAACCCATGGGCACTTTACCGTGAACGGGCGTCGCACGGATGTACCGTCGATGCTCCTTGATGCCGGTGATGTTCTGACCGTCCGCGAAGGTTCGCGGGGTGGTGTCTACTTCAAGGAACTTGTCGACGTCGCCGAAAAGCGGACTTTTCCTATGTGGCTGAACCGCGACTTGAAGAATTTGTACGGCGCTGTCCAGCGTTTACCGGAACGGGCTGAGATTGATGGTAATCTGAACGAGCAACTGATCGTCGAGTATTACTCACGTAGGTAGGTAATAATTATCCGTCCTGGTGTGGGTTAATTATCAAGCCAGGCAGCACCGTTTCACTTGAAAAGGGAGAGGTGAACCGTGACGGGTTTATCAAACATGGTCATGCCCAAAATCGAGCGGGAAGCAGAAGCTCGAAACTATGGAAAATTTGTCATCAGTCCGCTTGAACGCGGATACGGACACACACTGGGGAACGCCCTGCGTCGTGTGTTGTTATCCTCGCTGGATGGCGTGGCTGTGACATCTATCAGAATTGCGGATGTGCTGCACGAGTTCACTGATATCCCGGGAGTCCGCGAGGATGTCATTCAGGTGACTCTGCAGATCAAGCAGCTTCGGCTGAAATTGGACGGGGTTGACACCACGCGCATGCAGCTTGAAGTCCGCGGAGAAGGTGTGGTGACCGCGGCGGACATCATTACCCCTGCCGAGATTGAGGTCATCAACCCCGACCTGTACCTTTTCACCGTTGATAACCACAAGACTCGCCACGATATAGAACTCACTGTCGAGCGCGGACGGGGATATTCCCCTGCCAACGAACGCGGCGGACGGTTGCCCATCGGTGAACTACCGGTGGATGCGATTTTCAGCCCGGTCAAACGCGTGGATTGGGAAGTAACATCTGCCCGCGTGGGGCAGAGCACGAATTACGATAAACTAGTCCTTGAAATCTGGACCGATGGCACGGTATCCCCTGAGAAATCGCTCAGCGCCGCGGCAAAGCTCATTATTGAACACCTGCGCTTCATAGCCGGTGTCAGTGAAGAAACCCTTGCAATTTCCATCGAGAAGGAAGTATCCGGTAGCCATCTGACCAGCGAATTGGCGGAAACGCCTGTGGAAGCTCTGGATCTTTCAGTGCGTGTCTTCAACTCATTGAAGCGTACTGGCATCACCACAGTGGGTGACGTCCTGGAATTGCTTGATAAAGGCGACCAGGCGGTGATGTCGATCCGTAATTTCGGTGAAAAGTCGCTGGATGAACTGCGACAGAAGATGCGCGAAAAAGGCTACTTGAAAGACGAAAAGACGACTGTGGAGTAGGTAGAAATGCGACATCAGGTAGCAGGTTATAAACTAGGAAGAACCACCAGCGCGCGCCTCGCCTTGCGCCGCACCTTGATCAAACAGCTCTTTGAACACGAGCGGATCACCACCACGCACGCCAAGGCAAAGGCGATTCGCGGCGAAGCGGAGCGTTTAATCACCATTGCTCGCCGCTCCAGCGAAGCAAGCGAAGCAGGCAAAGTCCATGCCCGCCGTTTAGTCGCCTCCCGCCTCGGGAGCAACCAGCCGGTCACCAAGCTGTTTGACGACATTGCCCCTCGGTTTGCCAATCGTCCCGGCGGTTATACGCGCATCCTTAAACTGGGTCCGCGTCGGGGTGATGGTGCCGAAATGGTGGTCATCGAATTCGTAGAAGAGTAATTTCTATTTGACGGATAAATCCGTCAAAGCTGGCGAAAAAATCGCCAAGACACATGGCACGTTACCAGATCATCTTTGCTTACGACGGCACCCAATTTGTCGGGAGTCAGCGGCAGGCAATTTCCCGAACAGTCCAGAGTGTCCTTGAGGAGGCACTCAGAAAGTTGGGCTGGGATGGCAGGTCGATCCTGCTGGCAGGACGCACTGATACCGGTGTGCATGCCTCGGGCCAGGTTGCAGCAGTGGATCTAAACTGGAGTCATCCTGACGAAACCCTGCGCAGTGCCCTGAATTCGCACCTGCCTCATGATATGGCTGTGCAATCGGTACGGAGGGTGGATGACCAATTTCATCCGCGGTTTGATGCAATATCCCGTCATTACCGTTACCGTCTGTACAACCAACCCGTCCGCGACCCGCTGCGTGATCGCTATTCCTGGCGGACCTGGCCTGCTCTGGACGAGGAGGCACTCCATGCTGTTGCTGCGATGCTGACAGGCAAACACGATTTTGCTGCTTTTGGTTCCCCGCCCCGGGTAAACGGCAGCACCGTACGGACTGTCACGCTCTCGAAGTGGACAGCCAGCGGCGACGAGTGGATCTTTGATGTCGTGGCAGATGCCTTCCTCTACCGAATGGTGAGACGCATGGTATTTGCCCAGGTTGCAGTCGGACAGGGCAGGGTACGGGTGGAGGCGTTCCAGCGTGCGCTGGAAAGTCAGGACCAGCTCCCCGCGGGGCTGGCTTCTCCAGCCGGGCTGACACTCGTCGAAGTGAAGTATCCGGATAGATGATCATATAAAAAAGTAATCAAGTTTGAAAGCGGAGACACGAACGATGCAAAAATCGTATTATCCTAAAGCTGCTGAGATCAAACGCAACTGGATCGTGGTGGATGCCAACGGGCAAATCCTGGGGCGCGTTGCGACTCAAATTGCAGCGCTGCTGCTCGGTAAACACAAACCCACATTTACCCCTGGCGTTCCGATGGGCGATAACGTCGTCGTCATCAATGCCGCCAACATTACCGTCACTGGCAACAAGTTGAATGATAAATTCTACTATCACCATTCCAATTATCCCGGTGGGATGAAATCCATCTCTCTGCGTGACCAACTCCAGCAACATCCCGATCGCGTCATTCGTGCTGCTGTATGGGGAATGTTGCCTCACAACAAGATGGGTCGTGAAACGCTCAAACGGTTAAAGATTTACTCTGGTGCCGAACATCCACACGGTGCCCAGGTCGCCTAGCGAATAAAGGAGTAGAAAGATTATTATGGCTCAGTATTTCGAAGGTATTGGACGCCGCAAGGAAGCAACTGCGCGTGTGCGGGTTGCGAACGGTTCAGGTAAATTCGTGGTGAATGAGAAAGAAGCTGATCAGTATTTCACCCGACTTGGTGATATGCATGAAATCATGCTTCCGCTGACTGCAACTGGGCAGGACCGTTCCGGTTATGACATCACCGTAAAGGTGAATGGCGGTGGCGTCACTGGCCAGACTGACGCGGTTAAGCTCGGGTTGACTCGTGCGCTCGTCAAGATAAACGGGGAATGGAACTCCGCCATGCGAAAGGCAGGTCTGCTGACCCGCGATGCCCGCATCAAAGAACGCAAGAAACCCGGTCTTAAACGCGCCCGCAAGGCTCCAACTTATACCAAGCGTTAATTACTAACGAACAATAATGCGTAAAGCGCAGAACGTTCCGCGTTGGGTAACCATACGCTTTACGTTTTGCGCTTTGAATTTTAATTCCCGGAGGCAATTATGCCCTCTTTAACAACCCTCTCTTCCATTTTCTCTGCGCTTGGTCTGGATACTCTCTCGGGAATTTTCCTGGCGGAGGTGGCAGCTCTGCGTAAACTACATGTGCCGCCGTTTTCTCCGGAAGTGCCCGTATTGATTGTTGGGATCGAATCCAAGGAAATTGCAGCCGAGATGAAAGCGATGCTCACTACAGTTTATCCGGCTGATTATCGTGTAAGGTTATTGTGCGCTTATGGGACGGAGAACCAAACTGTGGAGGAAATCCCACTTAAGGAAATTGACCATCGCATTCAATCTGGTCAGATGACTGCACTCTTCATTCCTCCACTACCGCAGGGGACAGCATTCGAACAGTTCCAGGAAATCATTGCGCACTTGCGCGCCCCGGATGGCTGCCCCTGGGATAGGGAGCAAACCCATCTCACCCTCCGCGAGCATTTGATAGAAGAATCATATGAAACACTTGATGCTCTTGATACCAGAAACCCTGACAAAATGCGTGAGGAGTTCGGGGATCTGCTTCTTCAAATCGTGTTGAATGCCCAGATCGCGAGCGAGTATGGTGAGTTCACCATGACCGAGGTGATCAAAGGCATTCACGACAAAATCGTCCGCCGGCATCCGCATGTCTTTGGTGATGTAGTTGTGGATGGAGTTGGGAACGTCTTGCAAAATTGGGAAAAAATCAAAGCCACTGAGCGTGAATCGAATGGGGATCTGGAAACAGGTTTGCTGGATGGACTGCCGGCAGCCTTACCTGCATTAACCCAGGCACAGGAATATCAAAATCGTGCTGCCCGGGTGGGTTTCGACTGGCCTGAAATTGAAGGTGTGCTGGATAAGATCAAGGAAGAAATAGACGAAGTCCGGCACGCTAATGACAAGGATGAATTGACGGCTGAACTGGGCGATTTGTTCTTTGCGTTGGTTAATCTCGCCCGCTGGCAGAAAATTGACGCCGAATCTGCATTGCGTGATACAAACAGGAAATTCAAGAAACGGTTTTCTTACATTGAACAAGGCTCCCGAAAAATGGCGCGCCCTGTGCAAGATCTGTCTCTTGATGAGATGGAAACTCTTTGGCAGGAAGCCAAGAAGAAAGCCGGTTGAGGTTTCAGGAAATTAATTAAAAGCCATCAGAGGTAGAACTTCTGCTGAGTCCTTTTTTTCAATGGCCAATGGCTTGAGAAATGACAGGTAGGTAAAATAAGTGTTTCGGACAGACTTTACGTGCTGGAGCGGCTTTATTTCCTTCGGATGGTAATCCTTCGGTGGAATTCTGCGAGCAGCAAGCGTGCCTGCAAACTCCGCCAAGCGCGAATTGCTTTAGTCAATGCGGTCTTTGAAAGGGGATGATTGCTGAAGGAAACACCCACATAAGTATCGGTGATTAAATCCACTTCCTGGACTGCGGGGTGAATAAATCTGGACTGCCAGCCTCGACGGGAGACGAAATCTAAAGTAGATATCAGCCTCCCGGAAAACTCATAAGGTGTCT
>JBGPQJ010000045.1:0-19781 GCA_041488995.1 Anaerolineae bacterium | reverse complement strand
TCTTAAAGTCAAAGGATTAAAAATGATTGTCATATCCGATATGATGGGCACGCTGACCACCGGCTCGCCGGTGCTGGGGCTGGTGGACTGGGTGCGCCATAACCAGAGCAAGATGCAAGCCGGCCTGTACATGGCATCCATGATGCCTAATTATTTCTTTGCCAAACGCGGCTGGATCGACTGGCAGAAATGGGGACAGGATTTAATGGTGGACAGCCTCGCGTTGATCAAAGATGCCACGCCGGAGAAGTTCGCCCAGGTTGCCGAGTGGACAGTGGAGCATAACCTGTGGCAGAAGCGCCGCGAGGATGTGATTGCCCGGCTCCAGCAGCACGCTGAAAATGGCGCGCAGGTCTATATCGCCAGCAGTGTCTTTGAGCCGGGAGTGGAAGCCTTCGCAAAGCGTTTCGGCGCGCAGGCGATTGGCACGCCGGTGGAATATGTCAACGGGCGCGTGCGCATGGCATCCGACCTCGTGGCCAGCGAGCGCAAGATCGAGCAGGTGCTCGGCCGCTTGAAGGTGAATCACGTGGACTTCGCCTACGGCGATACGTTGATGGATGTCCCCCTGCTCGAACACGCCGACCATCCCGTGGCTGTCTACCCCGATGCGAAGTTGCGCGCCGTTGCTCAAGAACGCGGCTGGGAGATTTTGGGCGATACACCGAGTTATCCCTGAGAAAGAATGGAGAATGAACGCTAATACCATCCATCACAATGAAAACCCAGACGATGCCTTAGAGATGTCCCATGTTGCAAGATCAAAGGATGCGGCCAGGGCCAGTTACAACAAGCTGAGCAAATGGTATGACCTGATAGCAGGTGGAAGCGAAAAGAAATTCAGGGAGAAAGGTCTGGAAATACTGAATGTCGGGGCGGGTGAGTCCATCCTCGAGTTAGGATGTGGCACCGGTCACAGCCTCCTGGCATTGGCGCAAAAGGTGGGTCCCGCCGGCCGGGTGTATGGCATAGACCTTTCTGAGGGCATGCTCGAGCAGGCTCTCGACCGACTAAGCAAAAACGGCCTGGCGAAAAGGGTTGAACTCCAATGCGGCGATGCCGCTCATCTTCCCTACCCGGCGGATTCTTTCGATGCAATTTTCATAAGCTTTACCCTGGAATTGTTTGATACCCCCGAACTGCCTCTGGTGATGCGCGAGTGCCGGCGAGTTCTTCGACATGATGGCCGGGTTATTGTGGTGGCGCTTTCCAAAAAGAAAGGGCCGGCCGTCGGGCTTTATGAGTGGTTCCATATAAGGTTCCCGAACTATGTTGATTGCCGCCCGATCTACGTCAGGTATATCATCGCGGAAGCCGGTTTTCGCATCACAGAGGTGATAGAGCTCGTGATGTGGGGATTGCCGGTGGATATTGTCTTGGCTCGCAAAGAGCAGACATGAGGGTCGCTTTCTGGCAAATGGGAAAGCTCACCTTATTATGACCTGGCTTATTCAGTTGATCTGGTCAATTGCGAGACGTCCAGGAATAATTTCGGTACTTATTATTGAATGCTATAATAAGGCTTTCAAGATAATAATCAGAGAACAAGGAGAGAATGCAAATGGATAAGAAAAAATGGGGTATCGTTCTGTTGATAGCAGGGACAATTTTATTGATACTATCTCTGGGAGCCGATGTGGTTGGGCTTGGTGCAGTCGCTGGATTCGGCTATAAACAGATCGCGGGCACGGTCGTAGGAGTCGTAGTGGCGGTTATTGGGTACATCCTGGCTTACAGGAAATAGATTAAAACCTATCTCAGCCCGGCCTCCCCTAAATCAGAAGAACCTGGGTTTGATTTGGGGGATTTTCTCTTTAAGACAGAGGGAATTCTAAAGCTCGTATGGACAGCCTGTTGATAATACCTGTGGATCATTGATTCAGGAGTCTTCTTGTGCTTTCACCGCGGAGACGCAGAACGCGTAGAGTTTAAGAGCATCTATCCGGTTTTTTGTCTGTGTTCTCCGCCACTACATTGAGATTTGTTGACTTCTGCGGTTTACTGGATTTCGGCTTGTTGCGGCCAAACGCGTTCCCTCTTGAACTGTGTCTCATATAGCTGGGCATACAACCCGTTCAGCGCGAGCAGTTCGCCGTGCGTACCGCGCTCCACGATCTGCCCCCGGTCCACAACTAAAATCAAATCCGCCGCCAGGATGGTGCTCAGGCGGTGGGCGATCACAATGGAGGTGCGTCCCGCCATCACCCGCTTGAGTGCTTCCTGGATCAGCGCTTCTGATTCGCTGTCCAGGTGGCTGGTAGCCTCGTCCAGGACAAGGATGCGCGGGTCCTTTAAGATCACACGGGCCAGCGCGATGCGTTGTTTCTCGCCGCCGCTCAACCGGTAGCCGCGTTCGCCCACGATCGTGTCGTAGCCATCGGGTAGATCCATGATGAAGCCGTGGATGTTGGCGGCGCGCGCCGCGGCTTCGATCTCCGCCTGGGTGGCGTCCAGTTTGGCGTAGGTCAGGTTTGTGCGGATGGTGTCGTGGAACAGGTACGCCTCCTGTGTGACCATGCCAATCTGCGCCGCGAGCGAGGCGAGCGTCACATCGCGCAGGTCGTGCCCGTCGAGCAGGATGCGCCCCTCGACCGGGTCATACAGACGGGGGATCAGGTAGGTGAGCGTCGTTTTTCCAGCGCCGGAGGGACCGACCAGCGCGACCAGTTGTCCGGGCGCGGCGCGGAAGGAGATATGCTCCAGAGCAACTTCCCGCGCCTGGGATTTCGATTCAGGCTCGAAGGCATCCGCGGGTTCGGAGTCCTCCTTTTCCGTCTTCCCCTTCTGGTCCAGGGATAACACGGCGGTGACATTTTCCATGCTTCCGTAACGTTTGACATCGCTGAGCAAATTCTTCTCATCGATGGCGTAATTGAACGTGATCTCCTCGAAGACCAGTTCGCCTCTGGTTTCATGGAGCTGCGCCGCGCCGGGCTTTTCGACGATATCCTGCGGCAGGTCGATCAATTCGAAGACGCGCTCAAAACTGACCACCGAGGTGGAAAACTCCACCGGCGCATTGGCCAGCCCCTGTAGCGCGCCGTAAAGGCTGCCCAGGTAGGAACCAAAGGCAACGATGGTCCCCACGGTAAAGGCACCCAGGATTACCAGATAACCGCCGAAGCCATAGACCAGGGCCGTGCCGACCGCGCTGACCAGCCCGATGATGGCGAAAAACGATGTGCCGAGCACCGCACGCCGCACGCCCATGTCGCGCACGGATGCCGCGCGCTGGCGAAAGCGGTCCTCCTCACTCGTAGTGCGTCCGAAGAGTTTGACCAGCAGCGCCCCGCCGATGTTGAGCGTCTCGTTCATGTGGGCGTTCATCTGGGCGTTTAGTTCCATTTGCTTGCGGGCGATATCGCGCAGACGCTCGCCCAGTCTGCGGGCAATGAGGATGAACAGAGGCAGGATGATCACGCTGATCAGCGTCAGGCGCCACTCAAGGGTGAGCATTACGATAAGGATGGCTGCCGCTTCGATCAGGTTGGTGACGATGCCGACGATCGTATTGCTGATAGCGTTCTGCGCGCCGACCACGTCGTTGTTCAGGCGGCTCATCAACTCACCGGTCCTGGTATTGGTGAAAAAACGCAGCGACATGCGCTGGAGTTTGCCATACAGCGCCACCCGCAGGTCGTAGATCACGCCTTCACCGACCTGCGCATTCAACTGACGCTGGATCACGCCGACCAGCCCGTTAAAAGCCGGGATGAGCAGCAGCGCCAGTGCCAACGCCGCCAGGCGGCGGATGTCTCCGGAGGGGATAACCGAGTCGATCATGTTGCGGAAGATGAGCGGAATGAGCAGTGTCAGCCCGGTGCTGACCAGGATCATCACCAACATCCCGGTGATCTGCCAGCGGTAGGGGCGTGCATAATTGAGCACGCGCCTCAACAAATCACGCGTGACCTTGGGACGCTCGTTGTCCGAGCGCATATAGGCGAACCAGCCGTATCCGTGCATGAGAGTTTCTCCTGTCGGGGCAACCCTCAAGGTCGCACCCAAATCAATTGTGCCCCCGTGCGGCTGATTTGGCAATCATTTGACCTGCATAGTTAATAAAAGTTAAATGGGAGAGCGTAAGTGCGAGGATCACCACGGTAAAGAACGACCATCGCGCAACGCAGGACTCTATCCCTGACAGTCTTGCAATAGCGGATAACATGCCCTACTGCTCCTTGTATACTGCTGCGCAGCACACAGTAAATTTTTGAATTGAAACGGCTAAAAGAGAGTAGGGAAAAACCACGATTTGGGTTCAAATATTTTCGCAGTACTCTGTATACTAGGATAACCCTGGTCTTAATTTTATTCGCTGGAAATCTGCCAGGCCTTGAGTGTGTTCAAGTGATGGAAGTTGATTCTCAGTTTGCAGGTCGCCGTGAAAAACTTTTTCTTTAGCTCGCTGTCATGCTCTTTGGTCCTGCTGCTTGCACTGTCATCGTGCAACTTCCCGCCCCCTTCTCCAGCCCCGAACCCGACCTCCACGCCAACCTCACCCGCTTCGATAAGCGTATCCACCGCCGAGCCTCCCGCCACTTCGACGTCCAAGCCGGATCCATCCGTCTCCGACTGCTCCAACGATTACTTCCCGTCGGACGATGACACCACATGGACTTACACCGGGAATAATAGCAAGATGGGCAATTACACCCGCGTCGACCAGGTTACCGATTCGAGCGATGGCGGTTTTACGATCACGACGCAGCTGCCTGACGTGACCTATACCCAGGAATTCACCTGCACCGCAGCGGGATTGATCAATCTCAACCCTTCCTCGGGGGACCTGACCGCTATGTTCAGCGGTCCCAGTGGGAATGTAGCGGTGAACCGCATCTTCAACTCCGGCATCACGATCCCGGCTGATCTGGACTCCGTCATTGGAGACTCGTGGCAACAGGTTTTCGGTTGGGAGGCGGTCAGCCCGGAGGCGACAAACAAGGGGGAATTCACTTACTATTTCACGGCGATGGGGCCGGAAGTGGTCACCGTCCCATTGGGGACGTTCGATGCCATGCGGATTGACGCGAGAATCGAAATGGAGATTGGCACGTATCAAAAAATGTACGGTACTTACACCACTTCATTCTGGTTGGTTAAAGATATCGGGCTGGTGAAAAGCGAGGGCAGCCTCGACATGCGTGGGGTTGAATTCACGGATACGATGGAGCTTGTATCGTACGACTCGCCTTAGGACGAAAGTTGGTTTGCGGATCCTGATACTATGCCGAAGAATAAACTTTAAAAAAGACAGGGCGACCCGCCGGGTCGCCCTGAACTTTGCAAGGGGGAAGAACAGAGGAGCACAAGACTTCAAGGAATTTCCCCTTCGGCAGGGAGCGCCTGAGCCGATGTTTCCTCCGCGTGCAGGCGGTTCGCCCGGACGATCAAGGGCAGCGCAGGGGTGAGCAAAAGCCCGGAAATGGTCATCGCAAGCTGCACCGAGATGGTTTTCGCGACCAGCCCGATGGCGGGTCCGCCGACGATCTGCCCGATAGCATCCACCTGGCCGGACATGGAGATGATGGTGGCGCGCACTTTGGACTCCAGGCGCTGGATGATTTACAGACCGCAACACAAATGGATGTGAAATCTTTTTACGAAACTTTCAAAAATCCGGAAACAGGCGAGTGCTTTAAAACTTCCAACAACCTTTGGAAATAGGAGACTACGGTGTGATTAAGTCACAGGTCTTAAGCGAACAATGAACGTGGTCCCTTTATTCAATTCGCTTTTGACTTCAATTTTCCCGCCCAATTCTTCAACAATTGAATTGACAATATACAAACCAATGCCACTCCCTGGAATTTCAGCGATTGTGACATTCTTTGCGCGATAAAATTTTTTAAACAAATGCGGGATGGCATCCGTCGCGATCCCCATGCCTCGATCAACAACTGACACATCAAGGAAACCTTCTGAAAAACGGATGGCAACCAAAACATTGCTGCCTTCGGGTGAAAACTTTGTTGCATTGGTAATCAGATTAATAAAGACTTGTTGAAGAGCATCGTTGTCACCAAGAATGTTCACAGGGCTTTGCGGAGCATCCAGGATCAGGTCAATATTCTTTTTGTTTGCGATCGGCTTGACAGCCTGAATTGAATCCACCAATACCGGAATGATATTCAACGGCACAACTTCCAATTTCATCATACCGCTTTCCAAGCGCCCCGCCATAAGAAGGCGATCTATCAGATTTTTCTGACGGTTCAACTCACTCCTAAGAACATGCCAATATTCCTGCAATTCCTCCTGCGTTCCACCCTGTTGAATAAGGTCAGCCATCAAAATAACTGCAGTCAGGGGAGTCCGCAGTTCGTGAGAGGCTCGGTTGATAAAATCGGTTTCCATCTCGTTCAGGCGAATCATATCCGTGATGTCACGAACGATGATCAACGCTTCGTAGGGATTGATCGGATGCAACCTGGATTCATAAACACTACTACTGAAAGGCAGTTGAAATCCTTCCAGCCAAAAGTCTGTTGTAAAGGAACTTTTATTCGCGTCTCCTAAAATTCTGGCAACGATCTCTTCGGGCCAGGTTTCAACAAGTTTTTTACCCGATATCATGTCACGGTGAATGAACAAAGGATGATTCGGGCTGGAACTGTAGTCCAGTATCAAACCATCTGAATTTATTCGGATTAACAGGTCTGGAAATGCATCCACGATCATGCGATTCCTGAATTCATTCAGGCGGATCGTTTCTTCATATTGAATGCGCTGTAAGGCCGCCCCAATAAGATTTGTAGCGGTCTGCGTCACGTCAGACTCTGCGATCAACCACGAAAGATTGTTTTCGCGATCAAACAATCCTAGAAATCCGCGTGAGCCGAGAGTCCCCTGGATCGGAATAGCCATAAAAGAATACTCTGGAACTATCTTTGTCCCACTTATTTTTATTTCGGGAAGAACTGCATCAGGCTCCAGGATCATCCTGTTAACAAAAGGTTTAATGGCTGTCTCTGCATCAAAATCACTTGCATTATATTCCGTCCAGCCGTATTGAATCTTTATTTGTGGAGTACCAGAAAATTGCTCGATCTCAAAAATCACACAGCAGAACATCCCCAAAGTGTTGCCCAACGATTCCAGCACTTCCGAAATCCCAGACTCAATATTTGGGGAACGGAACAATCGAGCGGTCGCTTCGCTGATCGCACCAAGAATACGGCTGTTTCTTTTTAGAATTTTTTCAGTTGCTTTTCGATCTGAAATATCACGCACAATACTTTGAATATAAATTGGCTGTCCATTCCCGTCATAAACAAGAGATGTGCCGATCTCAACAGGAATCAAGGTGCCATCTTTCTTCTTTAGGATCCTCTCATAAATATTCGCCTGGTCGTCTTGTGTAATTTTTTGATCCAGCAAGTCCCCCATTGAGATCACATCACTGACATGCATCCCGGTGATCTCTCTTTCGTCATAACCCAACAGGCGAAGCGCCTGTTGATTTGCGGCCAGATAATGCAAGTCCATTCCAATAATAAAAACACATTCCCCGGTTTGCTCAAACAGACTGCGTCCAAACTGATCAACTTCCCAGCTTTTACTTTTCTTTTCCAACTTTGCCTTTATTCCAGCAGAAAGGTTCTTGACGGGAATGGTCTTATCGTCCATAAACTATGTCTTCCGCCCGGATATCCGGTAACTCTGCGGCTACCAAACACCCTTTGGGACTATTTATAATTTTGACACTCCCTCCAAGGTTTTGGAACACAGCCCGCGCAATCGTGAGCCCCACACCAAGCCCTTCGTAGGCTCTGGTATCTCCCTGGCTGATCTGATAAAACTTTTCAAAAACCTTTTCGCGTTGATCCAAAGGGATTCCCGGGCCTTCATCTAAAACAGCGACCTCGACACCACCATTAGGCCCGGTATTAAGTTCAAGATGTACTTTCCCATTTTGCGGACTAAACTTAAATGCATTATCCAACAAGTGCAGAACAGAATGGGTAAACTCCCTTCGTGGTGCCAGCACCTCCCCACCATTTACGACATGGTGGGTAAAGACCAATCCTTTATCGCCATATTTTTTAAGGCGCTTATAAATAGGGTTCAGGATATGTAAATCAAGATCAATAGGCTGTCGAACGGAATTCAGATTGCCAAGGTCAACATTTGACAGGATGATAATATCTGAAACAAGGGAATCCAGCCTGTCAACACTTGAAAGTGCCTTTCGCAAAAATTCGCTTTGCATCTCAGGGTTGGAAAATTTATTATTGACCGCCAACTCCAGCGGGGTCATGATATTCATTATAGGAGTCCGTAATTCGTGATGAAAATTTTGCAGGATCTCATCTCGAAGTTTTTCCATATCCTTGCGGGCAATTTCCGTCATTTGTGCCCGACCACGCTCCTGTTCAGTACTGACCCGTCTGAGCAATGCATCCAACCGTGCCAGCAACTCTTCCATGACAAAAGGCTTTGAGATGTAATCATCCGCACCATCCCGTATACCGGCAATTCGATCATTCTTATCTGAACGTGCCGTAAGGAAAATAAACGGAATAGAGGCTGATCTTGCATCAACATTCAACAACCTTTTCATTTCAAAACCATTCGGGGGAGGCATCATTATATCTGAAATGATCACATCAGGCAAAAACTCCCTGGCTTTTTGCAAACCATCCCGGCCATCCACAGCCTCAATTACTTGATAGCCATGTCGTTTGATCGCAACAATCAGCCCCAATCGAATGGCTGGCTCATCGTCGATCACCAGAATAACAGGGGATTGCCGTTCATCCATCTTCAAATTCCTCAACTATTTGATAGCTTACGCAAAGAATGCGTGGTTCCAGTGGACTTGACCTGAATTTCTGCATTATTATTTACAAACATTATGTTGATATTTGCGAAGGAAATCAAATCCCCGGAATTAAGAACACATCTTTCTATCTTCTTGCCATTCACGAAAGAGCCGCTGGTTGAGTTCTTGTCATATAGCACATATTTCCCATCTTCATTAATGATCTCAGCATGGTACCGTGACAGATGGTCTTCATGAAAAACGATATTATTTTTCAAATGGCGACCCACTGTTGTTTTGGTTTTTACGATGGGGATCATTTGGCGATTAACGATCAGAAACACGCCTTGTTGAGATACTATTTGTTCTTCAGAAACATCCTTCTCATCCATATCAACCTCATAGTTTCTTGATGAAAGCAAAAGGTCCTTTTTTATATTCTTTTTCCATAACCTTATAATACCTTCGTCCTCCCCTCAAGTCAACGCGCAACTCTTTATCCTTTCCTAAACATATCCGCCCTGATCTCATCAAGCGGCTATTAATTACACAGGGCGACCCGCCGGGTCGCCCTGAACTATGCAAGGGGGAAGACCAGAGGAGCACAAGCCATCAAGAGATTTCCCTTTCAGCAGGATACGCCTGAGCCGGCGTTTCCTCTGCGTGCAGGCGGTTCGCCCGGACGATCAGGGGCAGCGCCGGGGTGAGCAGCAGCCCGGAAATGGTCATCGCAAGCTGCACCGAGATGGTTTTCGCGACCAACCCGATGGCGGGTCCGCCGGCGATCTGCCCGATGGCGTCCACCTGGCTGGACATGGAGATGATGGTGGCGCGCACTCTGGACTCCAGGCGCTGGTTGACCCAGGCATCATACAGCGGTCCCACCAGGTTGCGCATCGCAGCAATGCAGATATAGATGACGATGGCCAGCCCCAGCCAGGGCGAGAGCGCGAAGCTGACAATGGCCACCGCGATGGCACCCGCGACGAACAGCATGGCGCTCCCGATCTCCTTCGGCTGGCTGGTGTCGAGCCGTTTTTCGGCAAACCTTGTGACCGCAATCGAAGCCAGCATCCCGCCCGCCCGCAGGAGCCCGAAAAACGCCACCTGGTTATCTCCGAAAAGCACCGGCAGCGTAAAGCTGTCCAGCAGGTGTTTGACCCACAACCGGTCGAAGCCCTCGCTGTACAATCCGTAGAACAGCCCCACGCCCAGGATGGTCAGCAATGCCGGGCGGGCGCGCACCGTCTGGATGCCCTGGCGCAGGATGTCGCCCATGTGCTGCCAGGAGTTGCGGTTTTCGGGACGAGCAGGCTTGAATCCATGCTCCGCCATAAGGAAGAACAGCAGGAACGCCAGCATCACACGCGCCGCGCCGCTGACGAGGATGGGAACTGCCGTACGGGTGAGACTGCCCACCAGAACGGCGATCAGCATCCCGGTCAGCGCGCCGATCAAGCCCAGGCGGTTGGACACGAGGAAAGCCCTGTTGGCGCGTTCTTCGCCGATTTCATCGCTGATCCACGCCTGGGTGGCACCGGAGGTAAAGGTATAGCCCAGTCCCCACAGCACCTGCGCGAACAGGATCGGCACAAACACGGGAAACAACCCCTCGACCAGGAATCCCATGCCCATCAACACGTGCCCGATAATGATGGACAGCCGCCGCGAATACGCATCGGCCACCACCCCGGTCGGGACTTCGAAGACCAGCGCCGAGATTTCCAGAGTGGTGCCAACCAGCACCAACTGCAGCGGGTTCAACCCTGCGATGGTCGCTTCATAGAGCGACATGACCGTGAACGCCATGCTGAACAACAGGGACGAGGCGAAGGAAAGAAATAGATAAACCTTGTAGGGATCGAATTTTCGCATTTACTGCTTCCTGCATTAAAAACTAAATTTTTACTTGTCTGGAGTTGGGCTGAAAGCGAGATTTTGGTTTACTGCTCCTTGCAAAAATTTCTGAACTAAAGCGGCCAAAAAGCAGGGAAAACCGACGATTTGGGTTCAAATGTTTACGCAGCACTTTGTAGACATTTACGCAGAACTCTGTAAGAAATCCAAAGGGCGACCCGGAGGGTCGCCCTGTCTGTCAGGCAATCGGCAGGAACTGGGACGGTTTTCTTGGGAACAGGGTGCTGACCAGCACCCGGGCACGGTCATTATCCCACCAGCAATCCGCGTAGGATTTTTTGAGTTCGTCCAGCGTGCGGTGCCCGAACAGAATCTGCAGGAAGGTCAGGTTCGGTAAGGCGATATCGCCTCCGTGCTTCGCATCGGGCAACCAGGGTTCGGCGGCGGTCAATTTTCCGCGTTCAAAAGCCAGGCGCAGGCTGTTGCTGTAAAAATTCAACTTGATTTCACCGGTGACCCCGGGGATGAGTGATTCTTCCAGCCGCCGCTCGAGCACGGGCGCGATGTGACGGATGAAGACAGGCAGGTCGGGCACGCGCAGGTACCAGGTGTACGGCTCGCGCACGTGCGGCAGGCTGTCGCGTAACACCTCATAGACCGGATGGCTGCCCCCCAGCGCAAAGGTGAACGCCGAGCGGGTTTTGCCCTCACTTTCACAGACGGTCCTGCCCAACTCCCACAGCCAGCGCACCACCGAGGGGGTCACGTCAAGCCAGGAGATGCCCGGTTTGAGTTCAACCATCTGCGCGGGGACCGAAACGCCCCACGAGAACCAGGGGTGCGCCAGGAATCCCACCGCTTCGCCGTTTTCAGCGCGCTCGATGATCTCCCAAGCCCAGCGGTTGACATTCTTCTCGCTCTTGCCGTTCAGTTCATAGCGCCACAGGGCTTTGTCGCGCACCGCAACCACCAGGCTGCGCTTGGCGGCATGGGCGCTGACTTCCATCAGGAAAGGGATGTCCGCCTCAGTGGTGGCGCGCACCCGGTATGGCTCGGACTGCCCCTCCTCGAGCTTGGGCAGGTTCATCTCAAAGCCGGACCGCATGCCTTCCAGGTCCATCGCCATCTCGTACCCGAACATCCGATAGAAATAAGGGATGCCCGTGATAGCCTGCACCATTTCACCGCGCTCGAGGCTCCAGCGGTGGATTTCCTCAAACTGGATGCGGACCAGGCCGCGGTTGCGGAATTCGGGCAGTGTACCGACCAGTTCAGGGCGCCCGACTTTCATCGGGATGCCTTCATACGCCCATGTCTGCGAGATGTGATTCAACGACGAAACTATGTGACCCGTCGCCTGTTCTTCGATAATGGTGAAATCACCCGTCCCGAAGGTGGGGTGCGGTCGCTCGAGCAGGTCGCGCGTCCAGGCGGCGAGGCGTGGATCGGGCTCTTCCGTATCAGTGTGGATGCGGGCGTTGAAATCGCCCAGTTTTTCGGCATCCGCGGGGGTTGACCGGCGCAGGATCAGCCCGTCCCCCAGATCACGGATAAAGGTTGGTGTATTGGTCAATGTTGCCATGCTGTTTTCCTGTGAACCTTGCGAAGCGCCAGCTTGTAAGCTGTGCAGCAAGGTCTATTTGAGTAACTTTTTCAATTCTTGCAGGGTTTGCTCCACAGAGCGGAAGTGGATGCCGCGCATGCCCACCGCTTCACAACCGGCGATGTTCTCGACGAAATCATCCACAAAGACTGCCTGACTGGGTTTGACGCCCAGTTGCTCGAGCGCATGCTGGTAGATGCGTGCCTCGGGTTTCATCGCGCCCACCTCGGCGGAAATTGTCAGCGCGTCGAAGGCGTCGGCGAATTTCTCACGCTCCATGTAGGGACGCAGGCCATCCCAGGCATTGCTGATCAGGCCGGTGTGGTAGCGCGGTCGCAGCGCGCGGATGTAATCCAGCAGCGCAAGGTCCACGATATCGCCGGCAAAGAATTCATTGCGGGCCGCTTCCATTTCGCCCGGCGGCAGGCGCAGGAGGCGGGCGACCGCCTTCCAGTGGGCTTCCTCGCTGATCTTTCCGCCTGACGCCTCACGGCTGGTCTTGCTTTCAAAGACCGCCTTGACCAGTTCTTCGTAGGTCATGCCGACCCGGTCGGCCAGACGCTCGCGCGGCGCCTGAAACTCGGTGCGGACGATGACACCGCCCAGGTCAAAAAAAACCGCCCGGATGGTCATTCCTTGCCCGCCAGTTGTTTTTTAAAGGCGGGGTAGGCGCGGGCAAGCTGCTCACGCGTGACGTAGACGGCACGGCGGCACTTGGGGCAGTAGGCATCAAAGTGATGCTTCTTTACTTCTTTCAATTCTTCAATCGCGGCCATGGCGGTCTCGCGATTGATGGCAAACGGTGTTGAGCAGTACGCACATTTGAGTTGCATGGGTTACTCCTTTCAACGATGGGCGGGGGTGCCACCCCTGCAAGAGGATATCACATCCGGTAAAAATTATTCTTCCGGTTCTCTGCCGGGACGCAGTTCCTTTTCATGGTTTACATATTTCTGCGCCACTTTCATCCCGGCTCGTTCGTACAGTGGTTCGTCATCGACCACCGGTGAGTCGATCTTGAACTTGAACCAGATCGGGATGATCGAAAGCAGGCGTGCTTTCTTGGGGGCGGCAGTTACTTCAGCGGTCATCGCAAATCATTCATGTTGATTTCAATTCATGGGTCGTAGGATGAAGACATTATGGTGTGATGTACTCGTTTAAATTCAACCACTCTTCCCTCAGAATCCCCATGCAGACCAGGTTCCAGCGGCGTCCATCGCGGTAGTGATAGTCGCGGTTCATGCCCTCGATCTTGAATCCGCATTTCTGATACATATGGATGGCGCGCTGGTTGTACTCGAAGACCGTCAGCGAAATGCGGTGCAGGTTGAGCTCGGTGAAGGCATAGCGCAGCAGGAGGTTCATTGCCTCTGTGCCGTAACCCTTGCCCCTGTACGCCTTGTCGCCGATGCCGATCCCCATGTAGGAATCGCCATGATGCCAGGAGATGTAATCCAGGTTGGCAAAGCCGATGATCTGGTCCTCCTGCAGTGTGCGGATGAGGAACATAATGTTGTCCGGATCATCCTCGGGCCAATCCCTCTCGTTGACTTCTTTTGTTGCCTTGAGACTCAATGGCACCGGCGGTTCCCCTTCCACCGACCGCATGTACTCGGGGTCCTGTGACCACTGGAAGTAATGCCTGGCTGCCTGGTCCATATCCTGCGCGGTCAGCTTGACATTTTTACCGCACAGCAGGTTCGTGGCCATCTCATTCTTGTCACGCATTCAAGGCCTGCCATTCTTCCTGTAAGATGCCCATGAAGATGATGTCCCAGCGGCGGCCTTCGCGGTGGATGATCTCGCGGGCGCGTCCCTCCACCCGGAACCCGCACTTCTCATAGGAGCGGATGGCGCGCGCGTTGTATTCAAACACGGTGAGGGAAACCCTCTGCAGGTTGAGTTCGGTGAAGACATAGCGCAGGATGATGTTCATCGCATCCGTTCCATAACCCTTGCCCCAGTAATCGCGTTCGCCGATCCCGATTCCAACAAAAGTATCGCCCTGCGAGTAGGAGGTACCGTCAAACCCGATCTCACCGATGACGCGGTCATCTTCAAGCGCACGGATGACAAAGAAAATGTTGCGCGGGTCATCTTTCTGTAATTCCTTTTCGATGAACTTCTTGACCCCTTCCTGCGACCAGGGATAAGGGGGCGTCGCTGCCATAAGGCGCCAGTACTCCGAATCATGTGTCCAGCCGACGAAGAATTTGCTGATCGACTCTGAATCCATGGCGCACAGGCGGACGAGCTTTCCGCGCAGCAGGTCGGCGGTCAATTCATTTTTGTCTTTCATTGCGCGCCTCCCATTCGGGTCTCAGGATGGCCATGTGGATCAAATCCCAGCGCCGGCCGCCCCGGTTGACGGCCTGCCGCCGGCGGACCTCGATGGTAAACCCGTGCTTTTCAAAAAAACGCAGGGCGGGCACATTGTATTCGGGCAGCACCACTTCCAGGTGATGCAGGTTGACCTCGCGAAAGGCGAAGCGCAGGAGCAGGCGCAATACATCGCCACCGCAGCCCTTGCGCCGGTCGGCAGGGTCGGGGAGCCCGATCTTGAGGAAAGCCGTACCGTTGCTCCATTCAATCCATTCGATGCGGGCGACGCCGATCAGGCGATCGTCTTCTTTGGAACGGATGGCAAAGTGGAACAGGCGCTTGCCTTCGTCCATATCCTTGTCAATCTGCTCGAACTGTTTCTTGACCTGGGCGGCGGTCAACGGGCGCACCGGCTGGAGGGAGTACATGCGCATGAATTCGGCGTTGTGCGTCCAGGCGGCAACGACCTCGGGATCTTTGTCATAATCCACCGGCGTCAGGCGCACGAGGTCCCCTTCAAAAAGCGGAATGGCGAAAGAAGTTGTCATAGCGGTTGCTCCAGAAAAAAATCGGCTGACGAGCGCGCCCGCAGCCGATTCGATCCAACAAAAAAGCCACGAGCGAGTGCTCTGTGGCTTTAGTTTACCTTGCAGATAGACTAAAGGTCAACAGGCACACTGCGATAAGGTGCAAACAAACCGCTGCCATCAGCGGTGCGAATGCGGTCAATGGAGATTGCGTTGTTCATGCCGTGCGCCTCCTTTCTTAAGATTGAAGTTAGTTTATCATGCGGCCGGGAGAATGGTCAAGTGAAAATGTTTAAGGCTGCACGCCCGTCCCGACGCGCCCCGCCAGCAGGTCATTGAGCATCTGCTCAGCCAGGCGCTGCTTGCCCTCGGTCAGCAGATCGGAGTTGATGTCGCTCAGGGTCAGGGGGGAGGGGTAGCTTTTCCCGCCATTGCCTGCGCTGATGTCCGACCAGGCGGACTTGACGGCGGCGATCCAATCAGGCTGCAGGGTGGCGATCCAGTTCTCGCGTGCGTCTTCGGGCGGAGGGTTTTCGCCGATCATCCACATCCCGATGGACGACAGATAACTCAGCTGCGAGGGTTTTTGCACGGCGGGAAAAATATATGCGACCAGCACCTGGCGGTCATTCAGGGCATCGGCGTAGGCATTGGCTTCGCCTTGGCTGGCATTGAGCGGCATATTGACGACAATCGGATACTTATACCAGGGCGGCGCAATGGGATTGCACAATCCGCAATAATATTGCCGGCCTTTGGCAAAGGCTTGCGCCGCGATGTCGCTTCGGGTGGAATCTTTCTCGCCAACCATGCCGATGCGATAGTCGGTTGAAAGCATTGAAGCGATATATCCGGCGAGAAATGCGGTCAGGTCGGGGTTGTCGCCGGCACCGCCGATGGTGGAGACGTTCCCGCCGGCAGTGACATCCGGGATGTTGACAGCCAGGAACTGGGTCTGAGGCGCCGCGGCGGCCAGCGCAGCGATGCCGGGATCGGGCGGAAGGGCAACCACCACCCTCAGACTGGGTTCGAGTTCGGCCGGTGTGAGCGTGTTGCGCACCTGGAAGCGCAGCCCGCTTTGCCGGGCGAGGTCGTAGACAGTTTTCTGGTAGAGCTGCGAAAGCGAGTCGGGCAAATCCGCCGGGATGACGAGCATTGCCATCGGTTTGGCCTGCGTGGGAGTCGCCTCGGGGGCAGAGGTGGCTGTTATGGTGGGCTCAGTCGTGGGGGTCGTTTGAGTCCCGCAAGCGGAGAGCAAAAGGGAAAGTAAAAGCAGTAACAGGACGAAGGTTCGTCGCACGGTTCATCCTCCAATCGAATATCCGATATTTTACCTTCTTTAAAACAAAAAACGGGGATGGGTTGTGGCCCATCCCCGCGCAGCGCGGAGGTTATTTGACGGCGACTTTAATGGTCTTCGGGCGGGCGGACTCAGCCTTGGGGACGCGCAGGGTGAGCAGACCGTCCTTGATCTTGGCCTCGGCCTGGTCCGCATCCAGTTGGACGGGCAGGCGCAGGGAGCGGTGGAATTCACCGTGCGGCAGTTCGCGCAGCAGGTATTCGCTCTCGTCGGCCGCATATACGCCTTCGATGGTGACGACGTCCTCCAGGATCTGGATATTGAGGTCATCTGCTTTCAGACCCGGGACGAGCGCGGAGAGGATGTAGGCTTCCTGCTCTTCACGGATGTTGACCGCCAGAGCGTAGTCAGTGCTCTGGTTAGCAGCAGGCCGGGTAATCATGCGGCGTGCCATGCGGGTGGGGTAGGTGGAAATATAGTAGGTCATGGGTTGTCTCCTTTTTTACCTATTAAATGAATTAGGCATAGTTTAGCAGGGGAGTGTAAGAAAAATGATAAAGCCACATAAAATTTCCATAAGAAAATCCCCCGCAAAATTGCAGGGGATTATTTTGGTGATTGAAGTGGTTATGGATTATGGGGTAACGCCGAATGTGGCCAGCCAGTTGAGGTCATCGGCCTTGTCCACGCGATATACACCGCCGGTGCCGGCACAGTTGCCGTTCATCCCGAAGGACGTCACGCCACCGATGACATTGGAATCGCCGATAAAGTTCGGGCCGCCCGAATCGCCGAAGCAGGTGCCGCCCGTGTTCGCGTTGTTGGACAGCAGCAGGGAGAAGTCACCGACAATGCCTCCATTGATTTGGTTCAATTTAGGATGCGCCACCATGCGTACTTTAAAACTTTGATCCTTCCAGGAAGCTGCATCGGGGAAGCTTTGCTGCAATCCATAGCCAACCGCGGTGAAGGTGACATCTTGCTTACCACGCTGGGTCTTTAGGCTGTCCAGCACGTTCAACGCGGGGAGGTGCCCGAAGCCCTTGTCGGTAACCGGCGTATCGAGCACGACGACGCCCAGGTCATACAAGTAGAAGGCGTTGGGATCAAATTGGGGATGCGTATAGGTCGTGCCGTCGACACTTGTCGAGCCACCCCGCGGATAGCCGAGAGCATCTTGCTGACTCTGCACGTCCGACTCAAACCAAATCGTCGCCCGAGCCGCAGGCGCCTCGGTGCAATGTCCAGCAGTCAGAAAGACAGTCGGTGAAATCAGCGTCCCGCTGCAGCGCCACAAGGGGTTGCCGTTCGCGTCATCGGCGACCATCAGACCCACATAGGGATGGCCGTTGCCATCCTTCTCGCCGTCGGTGATAGCGCCGGCAATGCCGACGGTGCTTAACACAAGGGCCAGTACCAGTACAAAAGCAACAACAATTTTCTTCACGTTGAACTCCTTTGGTTGAATTTGTCAGTTGTCTTATTTATTAAGAATTAAAGTTTTTCGTTGAACCACCTCCTTTGCCAATTAACACAGACTGCCGACAGGATAAAAAAACTTTCGGCAGTTTGGCGGTCTGCAACGTGCACCCATGACTTTGCGTCCCCGCCTCACGACGGGTTTGCCTTTTCGGGATACCACCTGAACTTTGTATTACGCTGTGAGGCACCGCCCTCCCCGGCGCGTGCCCATTACTCTGTACATCATACGGAAAACGAGCTAAATTGCAAGTGACAAATCCAAGTTTTAAGGTAAGAGTTTCTGCGCTGCCGCGTCCAGAGGGCTTGAGGGTATAATCCGCACATGTCAAGACGTGTGACTTTTGTGACCATCCTGGTGATCGGCCTGCTGGTCGGGCTGGGGATCTATCTCTACCGCGCCTTTCGACCGGCAGTGACGCCCGGGATGTTGACAGCCAGGGTGTAGCCGGTGCTCTGGTAAGCGGCAGGCCGGGTCATCATGCGGCGTGCCATGCGGGTGGGTAGGTGAAAATGTAGTAAGTCATGGGTTGTCTCCTTTTTACCAATCAATTGAATCGGGCATGGTTTAGCAAGAGAGTGCAAGAAAAATGTTGAATAAATATACAGACCATGTTAGAAATCGGGGGAACTTTTCAAATCCGGTTATCGTCAGGAAGAATATCAAACCACATCCCCATATCCGTTTTTATCAGAAGAAGAAAACACCATGAAAATCCGTTGGATCTCGCTTATATTTTTACTGGCACTCGCACTAACAGGCTGTAAAACTTCTCAAACAGATGTGGCAGAATCTCCAGACCTGCCCTTTTCAAGCCCAACCAGGGAGCCGCTTTCAACTCTTTCACCTGCAGGAGATAATCCGCAAATGAATCCATTTCTACCAACACCTTTCGCTTCTGGTCTGGAAAGCCTGATCGAAAAAGCCAAAGAGGATCTGGCTCAAAGATTGTCTAGCCCAGTGACTCAAATCAATCTCGTGGAGGCTACAGCAGTTGTCTGGCCCGACGCCAGTCTGGGCTGTCCGCAGGAAGGGATGGCCTATGCTCAAGTCCTGACACCAGGTTATCTGATTCTATTGGAGCTAGGTAACAAGGAATTTGAGTACCATTCGAGCAGGGATACGTACATTGTTTACTGCGAGAATCCAATTCCACCCGTTCCAGGAACTCCTGTCGATACCTAGAATCGTGCTTGATTTCCATAACAATATCTTTATAAGCCCTGGTCTTGGCATAACATAACAGGCTGGCAGAAGAACTGCCAGCCTGTTCGATTTATGAGATACTAACTTTACGGTGTATTAACTCGGACAATTGTGGGATTGGGCAATCCAGCAATGCCGCTATAGGCGACACTGCCAAGGTACTTGGTTGCCGGGGCCAATCCAGTGAAGGTCAGGGTGATCGTGCCTGTTGTGCCGAGTATTGCAGAGGCAGGAGCAGTGACTGTCATATTACCAGCCGCTGTTGAGCCAAGCACCCAGGTATGGAGCTTGAACGGACTTGAGCCAGCCACACCCCATCCCTGAACGACAACCGTGTACGCTGCAGCCGTTGGGTTAAGCAGGTTGACTTCTTCCGCGGAGGTGCCAGAACCACTGCTACCAACCAAACTTGTTCCACGGAACACACACAGGTCAATGTCGCTGCCGGGATTAACATCGGCATCGAACAAGGAGAAGCGCGCGTAGGTCGTGCCAGCTGCGATGGTCACCGGAACCAACACGGCATTCGGAGATGCCAGCGAGCAGGTGCTGTCGGTTGGATCATCAGCAACGGTGCCGGCAGTGATCGCCGCGGGGATCAAACCGCGAGCAGACGCTGTGAATGGACCGTTGTAGCCGAAGGTCACGTTGTAATTGATCGGGCCGCCAGTCCCGGAGACAGAAGCAGGAGCACCAAGGGCTACTGGACGGACAACTAC
>JBGPQJ010000044.1:0-19949 GCA_041488995.1 Anaerolineae bacterium | reverse complement strand
TTCCCTTCCAGATTGACCATAAACTGATCCATGCAAATGCGCCCTACTTGCTGGTATTTCTTTCCTTTGATAATCACCTGCGATCTATTTGTCATGCGCCGGAAATAACCATCTGCATAACCACAGGGAATCGTGACTATTCTGACAGGATGATCGCTCCTCCACAGGGAACCATAACTGACCGGGTAGTCTGCCAGTGTAATTTTTGAATAAGATATTCTTGATTTCCAGGTCAACGCGGGATGTACTTGAATATTGCGTTTTACTTTTTTATCGGGGTAGATGCCGTAAAACATGACCCCGGGTCGAACCATGTCCAGATAACTTTCAGGGAAGTTGCAGATGGCTGCAGAATTAGCTGCATGCCTAAATTTAGGTGGAGGCAGGCTTCGTTTTTCATAGAATCCCAGAACATCCTGGAACCGTTCCAATTGCTGCCGGGCATGTTTTAGTTCCGGGTCTTCTGAATTGGCGAAATGAGTATATATGCCCTCGACTTCAACGTTTTTTAGTTTGAGAGATTGCTCAAGGAAAGCTTCCGCCTCGTAATAACGCACCCCTACCCGTTCCATACCCGTATCGATTTTTAGGTGGATTTTCAGCGGGGTACCTGATTGTTCAGCCGCAGACACGGCAGCTTCAAGCAACAACGGTGATGATGCTGTCAGGGTCAGGTTATATTTTACAAAGAAAGGGACTTGTTCCGGGAGAGTGCCACCCGCAACCAGGATTGGTCTGGTGAGCCCCATATGACGCAGGTTGATCGCCTCTTCAAGCAAAGCAACACCAAGATAGTCCACATAGGGCTCTATGAATGATGCAACCCCCGCTACGCCATGACCATAAGCGTTCGCCTTGAGCATGACTAGTACTTTGGCCGGGCTAACGCTCGCTCGAATCGCCAGGACGTTTTCTTTGAGACGGGTGAGATTGATCTCAGCATACGTCGGTCGTAGAATCTCGACCGAGGATGAAATCTTATGGTGAATTGGCATGAGATGTATTTTATCAGACTGACAACTCCCCAGCGATAAATCGCGGGGGTTCTGGAGAACCACCATGCTCTCAATAGCCCCAGGGACTAAAGCCTCACATGGCTTATCACCAGCTTTGCAGACGAGTTGCTCTGACCCGTTTCCAGGTGGGTCTGCAGTGCAGACCCCTCGCAACTTGAGTCTTGAGTTTGGGGCGTCTGCCAGGAGCGTTGTCCACACCGCGCCCCGAAGGACCACCCAAACCCACTCAACTGTCCAAGTTTTATCAGCAGACAGATTTCTCTGCCGAACCGCATGCTTGTTAAAGTGCTATCTAGATTATAGCACATTTGTTCCGCCTGCGGCGGACGGCGTTTCATCCCCAGGCGTAAACGCCGGGACTTTCACGCCGAGAATTAGGTAATAAATGATTAGAAACAGGTGAAAATGTATACGGAATAGACTATTGTGATCGTCGTATGTTAATGATTGTCAAGTTTCGGAAACCAGTGATATTCCACGTCCGGTTCAGATTCTGGAGGAGGGCTGAGGCCGAATTTTCTGGCAACAAATCCATTTTTCTGGTAGAACGCCCGGGCACTGAAGTTAATTTGCAAGGTGTGAAGCCACACATGCCCTGGAGAGATTGACCGGGCACGATCCAGGAGAGCTTTGCCAATTCCCTTTTGCCAGTGAGCAGGATCGACATAAAGACAATCAATAAATTCATCCTTCATCGCTAAGAACCCGGCGGGTCGACCGTTCCCTTCTGCGACCCAAACTTTGTTCTGCTTGAGGATAAAGTTCCTAAAATACCATTGGTCATTATCAAAAGGATGCCCTTTTTCACGTTGAAACTCAGGCAATGAAATTTCACGAGAGTGACGCCATAATAGAGTTACGGGTTCAAAGTCGCTCTCGTTATATAAACGGATGTTCAATTCCATGTGCTTGCGGCCTCCAATGATTGTATAATTAACGAGAAATCCAAATCAGCAAAAGGACAACTATATGAAAATTGTAACCGATTGTGCAGCAGATATGCCAGTGGAAGAGTTGGACAGGCTTGGAATTACCGCCGCCCCGCTCTATATTCAATTTCCAGAAGGTGAAATCAACTCTGCCGACATAACACCCGATGAATTCTATAACCGGCTCGAGAAAATGCGGCCGGTTATCCCGACAACCGCTCAGCCTTCCAGCGGAATGTTCGCCGAGTTGTATCAAAAACTGGCGGAAACGGGAAAAAATATCCTTTCCATCCACATCTCATCAGGCCTGTCTGGAACGATTAACTCAGCGCGTGTAGGCGGAGAGCAAGCTGCTCCTCAAGCGCAGGTAAGTATCTGGGATACGATGACTCTCTCGGGGGGTGAACGTTTTCAAGTTCTGGCAGCGGCGCTGGGTCAAAAAGCCGGATGGACATTGCAAGCCATCCAGGAACGGCTTGAGAAAATCCGCGCTAATACTGAGGTCATCTACACGCTCGAAACGCTGGAATATCTGGCGCGCGGCGGTCGCATAGGACGTGTGCAGGCATTGCTGGGTTCTGTGCTCAAACTAAAACCAGTCATCAATGTCTCTCATGAAGATGGTAAATACAGCACCGTTGAAAAAAGTCGCACCATCCCCGCCGCATTGGACGCCATTACCGAGAATTTATTTGGCATCTACGGACAAACACCAGTCTGGGTGACTGTACTGCATGGACGTTTTTATGATGGTGCCGAAGCACTTTCAAAAAAGTTGAACAAAAGATTGAACGCGGCGAAACTCGAAGTGATGCGCATTTCACCGGTGCTGGGTGTACACACCGGTCCCGGTATAGTCGGTGCTGCAGTTGTGCCAATGAAATTGATGGAAGATTTGATGTAACAGAATCTGGAAATTAATTAAGGAGTGACGGGAGATCTCATTCCCGTCACTTTTTGTTTTATGAAGTAATATTCTTTCCGAAATAAATGCTGACTTCGCCAAACCCATTCATGTGGTAAACGGATAAATCTTCTGCATTGTGAGCAAAGGCCTGCAGCTCAATCCGCTCCACACCTGACTTGTTGCACTCTCCCTGAAGCATGGTCAGCGCTTCGGCTTCAAATCCCTTATTGCGGAATTCAGAAAAATGAAAAAATATGCCGGGAAGGCAATCTTTTGATTTCCGCGCTGGTTCATCGCCCACCACAACATACCAACTTTATTGCCGTTGTCCGCTTCGGTGATCACGATCAGGGAATGCCCCTCCGTCAGAGAGCCTATGGGAAGAGTCTGGAGGAATTCCGACTGAGCTCGACTTATTGACTCATCTCGCTTCCAGTTACCCGCTCTGACCCGGTCGTAAGCATATTGAGGAATAGCCCGCCGCTGGTACATTTGGAAATCAGCGTCGGTCATTGTCTCGAATTTCAGCATGCTTCCTTCTCATCACTGGTTATTGCGCACCATGCCGAGCATAGATTTTTCGATTCCGGGGAGTTCCTGCTTTTTCAAGATCAGTCATTATTTCAATAAAAGCCATTTTTTAGAGCCGTTTTTTAATAATGGATTCATTAGCTACAGTTCCATCACTTCCTTCCCCGCCAGCTTGTCTTGGATTCGCTCGATCACCAGTTCAAGTGCCTTCGGTTGATGCACGTAATCAAGGTTATCAGTATGGATGGTTAACACTGGGCACAAGTCGAAAGCTTTTAACCACTCCTCATAATATGAATCAAGTGTGTTAAGGTAGGATTCAGAGATGCCCGTTTCAATATTTCGAGCCCGCTGGTGGATGCGCTCCATTAAAACCGGCACTGGTGCCTGTAGATAGATAAGCAGGTTCGGAGACGGAAGGGTTTCGACCACTAGGTCAAATATCCGCCGGTAAGTCAGATAATCACGTTCGGCAATGTTGTCCATCGAATACAACGCGCGGGTAAATATATGGAAATCCTCATAGATTGACCGGTCGAGGATGGCTGAGCGAGGATCATTGGCTGAGTCGAGATATTGCCGGGCGCGGTGTCCTAAAAAATAGACTTGCAGGTGAAATGACCAAGCGTGCATATTAGTATAAAAATCAGGTAGATAAGGATTATCAGCAACCGATTCGTAATCGGTGCGCCAACCCAAGCGTGCACCGATACGCTCGGTAAGTGAGGTCTTTCCAACACCGATGTTACCGGCAACAACAATCATACGTTTTGTCATGGTTGAATCCCAACTATCGGTAATTATGAATATGATTTTACAGGGATATTCTACTCGAATGAGGGTAAAATCTGCGCCATGTATTCATATCTTCTACAAGGGCTGATGCTTGGATTCACGGCGGGAGCGCAGCCAGGCCCTTACCAGACCTACATCATTTCACAATCTTTGCGCAATGGCTGGCGGCACACATTGATTGCTGCATTCGCACCTCTGGTCAGCGACCTGCCGATTGTATTGCTTGTATTGTATGTCCTCACCAGAATCCCAAATTGGCTTCAACATGCACTGTATGTGACGGGGGGCTTATTCGTTTTATTTCTGGCCTGGAGGGCGTTTTTTCAATGGCGCGATTTCACAGGCGAGGAAAGAACTCCATCAGGATCCAGTCAAAAAAGTCTTATGCGGGCGGCAATGATGAACGTACTCAGTCCGGGACCTTATCTTTTCTGGAGCCTGGTCAATGGCCCACTCCTTCTCCAAGCCTGGTCAGAATCTCCAGGACGGGCAATTGCTTTCCTGCTTGGTTTCTATTCCGCCATGATTGGAATGAACGCTGCCGTCATCATCCTTTCGAGTATTGCTGCCGGGATCGGTGAACGAGTACGCCGAACGATGATCGGGATCAGCGCCCTGGCGCTGACTGGTTTCGGGATTTATCAGTTGTGGCTGGGACTGGCAGGGTGATATCCTCATATCATAAACAAGTCCACCCTGATCGACAGGGTGGACTTGTTATTCTAGGAAGAAAGTTTACTTGTCCAGATCAGGTTTGTATTCTGCTACTGCCTGCGCGACCTTTCTGAGTTCAAGCCAGTATTGTTCGCGAGGACGCTGGGCGTGCGGTTCTACCAAATCCGGGAAATAAGAGAGGCTTGTGAATCGGATCTGCCCCGCCTGCCGACCGATACACACTGCGGGAGCCAAATCGCTGGAAGACTGTTCCATCAGGTAAGCAAGTGCACGCGCTGTGAGGCGGGTTGCCTGAATTCGGTCGAAAGGTGACGGCCGGCCGCCTTGCTGAGTGTGTCCGAGCACACAACGCCGAACATCGAACAGTTCCCCGCTTTCTTTCTCAAAAAGTCTCACTAAAAAATCGGTTGTGTAGTACGGGTCAGCGCGTTCACTGCGGACAATCAATCCCAGTCGCTTGCCATGCTTGAATCCTTCAACCAGGCGGGTGACATCGGAGCGCAGGTCATCGAGGGAAATTCCATCTTCAGGTATGTAGACACGCTCGGCACCCGTCGCCATGCCGCCCATCAAACCCAGATATCCGCAGTCACGTCCCATCACTTCAACGACATAACATCGCCGGGATGCAACAGCAGAATCCTTTACTTTATCCACATCGTAAACAATGCTATTGAGAGCAGTATCTGCACCGATCGTCACTTCGGTACCGGGGAGATCGTGATTGATTGTGGCCGGTACACAAACAATCGGGTGCCTAAGAGATGGGAATTCTTTTTGTAGTGCATGCAAATCGTAGGCAAGCTGGTACCCCGACCATCCACCTATAATGAGCAGGCCATCAATCCCGTAGCGTGAAAATTGATCCGCAATTTTTTCGTACTCATCATCCGCCGGCAAATCCCGGCTGGTGCCCAGTTCCGCACCACCACGATTTACCCAGCCATGAACGCTCATCCAATTCATTTCCTGGATATCATCCTCCAGAAAGCCTTTCACGCCGTTATGGATTCCGAGCATCACATGCCCCTGATCCAATCCCAGACGGATGGCAACCCGGGCTGCGGTATTCATCCCGGGAGCAGGTCCACCGGCATGCATCACTGCCAGCCGGTGTTGTTTTTGTCCCTTTTCTGGTGGTTGGGGATGAGCACGAAGTAGAGTATTCAGAATATTGTGGGCTTCAACAAAACCCCGCCCACGCAGAGACATGGCTTCGGAATATTTCTGGGCTCTCAGCAGTTCCGCCACTTGCTGTGTTTTGGAGACGTTTTCCATCAGAGGAGAACTGACGACATGATTCCCGCGAATTCCAATCAATTTGGGTTCGCTATCTGCACTTGAGTTTTTCAACTCCTGCACTGCAGAATAGCCCAGAATAGTGCTCATGTTACGGTCAAAAGCGCTGGGCGCCCCGCCACGCTGGACATGTCCCAGAATGGTGGAACGTGTATCTTCCCCCAGGCGTTCCGTCAGTACTTGTTTTACATAGTCACTGCTGATGGGATTCCCGTTTCGGTCCGTCGCCCCTTCTGCAACCAGGACAATATTATGCCTGCGTCCGCCTGAGCGCCCGGCTTTGATTTTTTCACACAAGGTGTCCTCCCAGCCATCCTCGGGTGGATTTTCAGGGATCAGTACCCAGTTCGCACCGGTGGCCAATCCCGCCATGAGCGCCAGATATCCGCAATGACGGCCCATGACCTCCACCACGAAACTACGCTGATGGCTGGCGGCAGTACTGGTGATGGCGTCCACTGCCTCAACGATACGATGCAGCGCAGTATCCGCACCAATGGTCATGTCTGTGCCAAACATATCATTGTCAATGGAGCCAACCAGACCAGCAATAGCAAGGTGGGGATGGGCTCTGGCTTTTTCCTTTGGAATTTCTCCGCTTTTTACGAGTTCTGACAACAATTCATCCCATTCCTGCCGGAAGATGCTGGCACCCGTCAAACTGCCATCTCCGCCAATGATTACCAGAGCATCGATGCTATTGCTTATCAAGTTGAAAGCTGCTTTGCGGCGACCTTCGCGGGTGCGAAAATCATCTGAACGCGCAGACCCGATCGCAGTACCACCTTGATGTAAAATGCCACCGACATCGCCCCAGCCCATTTTATGAATGTTACTCCCCCCTTCCACCATGCCCTGGTAGCCTTCATTAATGGCGTAAACTTCCAAGCCTGCATTAATTCCTGCCCGGACGACTGCGCGGACCGCAGCGTTCATTCCCTGCGAATCCCCGCCGCTGGTCAGCACACCCAAATTATGGATTCTTTTTTCATTCTTTTTCATGGGTCGTATTCCTGGTTGAAATGACTCCCCAATAGTATACCGGATTAATTTGGTGACATTCCCTTAAAAAGTAAAGGGCGGGATTTCTCCCGCCCTTGGCATCCGCATTTTAGCACTCACTATATCCACAGGCATAACACTTACGACAGCCTTCTTCATTCACCACAGCAGCTTCACCGCATTCCGGACAAAGATCGCCTATCTTTTGCTGTGAAAAGCCCGGTAATGGATCAGGGTTATAGGCTACGCGGTGACCATTCCCACCGTTCCCGTTGGAGCCGGAATATTCATCGCCTTCCTGATGCCATTCTTTCCCATGCAGGTATTCTGCAAGGACCTGTCCTACTCCATCGGGAAGCGAACGGACACGGTTGGGTCCAAACCCGAGTGAACGCCCGCCACCAATCCCTGTCAATTGCCGAACGATTTCCATAAGCCGGTCGCGCGGAGCAATTGGTGATGCCAGCCGTAAAATATATGAAATCAGCCGCCCGATTGCTTCTGATACGGCTGCGGTCTCCGAACCAGCCTTCGCGGTGTTGATGAATACCTCGAACGGCTGCTCCCCACCGTTTTCATTGATCGTAATAAAAGCTTTGCCGAGAGGTGTTTCAATATTATATGTTTCGCCGTGCAATGAACGCGGGCGTGGTTTCTTGGATTCAGACCAGATGATGGTCTGGTCATCCATTGCTCCTTCTTCTTCCAGAGAGATTTCATCTGCGGACTCAACCGGAGCACGCTCACCGCCGTTCTGTTTCTTTTCCAAGGTGGCTTTTGTCTCCAGGACAACCCTGTCGCGGGAACCCGTCACATAGACCGTGATCCCCTTACAACCCACTTCCCAGGCCAGCATATAAGCCCTCGCGACATCTTCCACTGCGGCATTTTCAGGGAAATTGACCGTCTTTGATAAGGAATTATCTACAAACGCCTGCAGCGACGCCTGCATACGGACATGCTCTTCAGCAGTGATGTCCGCTGAAACAACAAAAATCTGGCGGATATGTTCGGGAACTTCAGAGATAGCCTGACAGGATCCATCAACCATGACCCGCTCGACAACCTCCCGTAATTTTTCTTCACCCAATCCTGCTTTTCGCAGCGCCTGTTCAAAGCGTGGACTTGCATAGGTTAATTGCAGATCCTTACCGTTGTCATTGACATGACGAATGTAAGCCAATGCAAAGACCGGTTCGCAGCCATAACCTTCACATCCGGCTACTGTGGCGATAGTTCCCGTGGGAGCGACAGTGGTTTGAGCTGCATTACGGATGCCGTGCTTGAGAATTCCCTGTTCGACATTTTTCCAATCCACCTTTGGACGACCCCAGTCCGTGGTGATTTTAACAATGGATTGAGGAGGTTTCCAGCGCATATCGTCCGGGTCATAGATCGAACCTTGTATGGCTGGAAAAGGTCCGCGCGCCTCAGCCATTTCCATGCTGGTCAGCATGGCATGGTAGCGAACAAATTCCATGACCTGCGCCCCAAACTCCTGACCTTCGATCGATCCATATCGTACACCCGCGTGATACATCAGATCAGCCAAACCCATAATTCCCAGACCGATCCGGCGAGCCCGGTGGGCAGCTTCCTTCAATTGAGGCACAGCCGGAACATAAGCGTTGGCTTCGACTACGTCATCCAGGAAACGGGTGGACAATACGACACTGTGGCGTAAATCGTCCCAATTGATATTTCCATCCGGACCGCAATGCTCCTCCAGGTTTACAGATCCCAGGCAGCAATTCTCGTAAGGTCCGAGCCATTGTTCGCCGCACGGATTAGTCGCTTCCAAAGGGTACAGGTGTGGGACTGGGTTCGCCCGGTTGGCGGCATCCAGGAATAACATCCCGGGTTCGCCATTATGATGCGCCTGCTGAACAATCTTTTCGAACAGATCCCGAGCGCGGATGGTCTTATACGTGCGGATGGGTATCCCGGCTTCCTCCGCTTGCTCAAGCGTCCCCTTGAAATGCCGGTACTCCGGTGATGTAATATCAGGGAAACGCAATTCCCACTCGGTATCTTCCTTAACCGCTTTCATGAACGCATCCGTAATGCCCACCGAAATATTAAAATTCGTGATTGCATTTTCATCAGTCTTGCAGGTGATGAACTCTTCAATATCAGGGTGGTCAACACGGATAACACCCATATTCGCACCGCGCCGGGTTCCTCCCTGGGCAATTTCCCCGAAGGCATGATCGTAGACACACAGGAATCCAATCGGGCCTGTCGCTTGCCCGGCAGAGGATTTAACAAGTGCACCCTGCGGGCGTAGACGGGAGAACGAGAACCCGTTCCCTCCGCCCGTTTGCTGGATCAGCGCAGCATCCCGCAAGGTTTGGAAAATTCCCGCCGAATCGCGTCCCATATCATCGGAGATGGGGAGAACGAAACAAGCTGCCAGCTGTCCGAGAGGTGTACCGGCACCTGTAAAGGTCGGCGAATTGGGAAAAAATTTCCTGCTGGTAAGGAGGATATAAAATTCACTTGCGAGAGCGATCACATCCGTCCCCCACTGCTCCTCAACTTTGGCAATGTGGTATGCCACGCGCCAGAACATTTCCTCGACACTCTCAGCGGGTCTGCCGTCATCTCCGCGGCGGACATAGCGGCGAACAAGGACCTGACGCGCATTTTCTGTCAAGTCGACTTTCGGCAACACCTTGGGCATGGGGGGTGTGGGCAGCAAACCACTTTTGCTGGGGGCAGTTTTCATTACCATTGCGCATCTCCTCTAAAGATTTTTAGCAATTGACCATTGCTCTCAAAAAGACAGTCATTGCGAACTTCTGGCAAACGCTACAAGAATCCCCTTCAGTCTTGTTGCGCGCCCCCAGGACTCGCAATGACGCTAGCCTTCTAACAATCTATCGATTTCTCCGCGGATCGCGCGAAGATCATCCAATCGAAGATAAACGATTGCATAACGAATATACGCAATCTGGTCCATCTCTTTTAAACCAGAAATCGCCAGGTCGCCTACGACACGTGAAGAAATTTCCGCTTTGCCCATGCGCTGCAACTCAGACTCAACATGCCCAATCAGCCGCTCAATGTCCGCCGCTGAAACAGGGCGTTTGGCACAGGCAATGCGGATACCGCGTGATAATTTTTCACGATCAAACTCCTCACGCGTTCCATCTTGTTTGATGATCAGCGGGGTAGAAAGGATTGGGCGTTCGTAGGAGCTAAAGCGCTGTCCGCATTTCAGGCACTCGCGGCGGCGGCGGATTCCTCCATGACTATCGTGAGTAGTATCAAGCACCTTTGAGTCATTATTCTGACAGTATGGACACCGCATATAGCCCCGTTTTTACTAGAACATCTGTTGCCGCCATATATGGCGGTTTCATTGTATGCTTCCCCTACATATTGGGGAAACAAAGGGCATTCTAACATATTTACAGGGGCTTTTCAAGAGGACTGGAGGGTGATTAACCTTAAAATTTCGATGGTATTACCCAGGAATATCGATGCGGCAGCATCAATAATGTTGTACGATCGAAATCATCCTTTTCTTAATCCTGACAAGCAACAAACACAACACTCAATTTGATTACGCGGGAAAAGTAGGTAAGACAGGTTACCTACTCAACCTTCAAATTGCTCACGAAATCCACGATCAAATGATTCGTCTCCACTGCATTTGACTGATGCGGGACATGCCCGGCTTTAAGTGCAATACCACGAGCATTGGGCAAGAGTGCCAATATTTGTTCAAAAGAACGAGGATTAAGAGTTGTATCGCGCGATCCATAAATCAATAATGTGGGGACTTTAATTCTGGGGAGATAGGGTTCAAGGTTTCGTGCAGTAAACGGCAACTTGAAAATTCCAGGGGCTGCGCGTTTATAATTTTCTGCCATCTGACGTCGGATGTCGGGCGGAAGATCATGTTTAAGAATATAAGCACCCGGATTTAAAAAACTTGTCGCATCCACCATAAAATCATAGAACCATGCCGGTACATTTCTTCGCGCCGCAGAACTGATCCTGTCTTCGCGATATCCTAATCGGATCAGGAATGGAATCTGGTCGGGTGAGTAAAATGGATCTATCAACACCAACCCTTGCGTGCGTTCCGGATAACGCAAAGCATACTCCAGCGACAGGTATCCCCCCATGGAGTGACCAATCAGGATGGGAGGTCGGTCCAGTTCCAATGTTCGCATCCAATCGGCAAGCGAATCAAAGATATTCTCTAAATGGTAAAAATCCAACTGATCGGGCTTGCACGAATCACCATGACCCGGTAAATCAAGGGCGATGGTTTCGAATCCTTCTGTGACCAATTGCGAAGCCAACTTATCCCAGTCATGGAGCGAAGCAGCAATCCCATGGATCAGCACAACTGGTTTACCGGATCCGGTACGGACGAAGTTGATATCACAAATATCATTCAATTTTTGTTTGTTCATATCGCCTGGCCAGTTCACGCCTCAACACCTTACCGATAAATGAACGCGGGAATTCTTCCATAAATATCACCAAACGTGGAACCAGTGTGGGTGGAAGACGGCGTTGGCAATAGGCGACAACCGCATTCACCGTCGGGCGTTCTTTCTGAGATATGATGAATGCCACAGGCGCACCTGCAATTGCCACTACCACCGCTTCCTTCACTTGAGGTATTTCATATAACACTTCTTCCACGTCGCGCGGAAATGCGGGATTACCCGGCTTGTCGGGATACCACATGTCCGCCTTGCGGGCGATGATGCGGAAGAAACCATCGGTATCCATCACGGCGACATCGCCCGTTAGCAGCCAGCCATCTTCCGTAATTGTATTGTGTGAAGCGCTGGGATTCTTCCAATAGCCTATCATCACCTGTGGACCTCGCACTGCCAGTTCACCGATATGACCTACAGGCTCCTCTTTTTTCCCACGCTTGAGATCGACGATGATCGCCTCAGTGGATGGAAGCGGGATCCCGATGCTGCCCACCTTACGCATTCCTTCCAGCGGATTTGCGTGAGTCACGGGTGAGGCTTCTGTAAGACCATAACCCTCCACCAGACGACCTTTGGTCAGCTTTTCAAACGCCTCCTGCACTTCAACTGGCAGCGGCGCCGAACCGCTGATGCAGGCGCGGATGGAGTCCAGCGCATACTTCCTTACCCCCACGACATTGTTGATTGCCAGGTACATGTTCGGTACACCCGGGAAAATAGTGGGATGATGGCGTTTGATGGCGCGAAGGACGTCATTGACATTAAAAGCTGGTTTCAACACCATCGTCGCACCGATACTGACCGGCAGATTCATAGCTGTGGTTAAACCATAGATATGTGAAAATGGCACGACACTCAGGCAGCGCTCACCACCCTCCACAGCTCCCGGCATCCATTGGCGGGTCTGGATGGTGTTTGCCACCAGGTTACGGTGGGAGAGCATGACACCTTTTGCTTCTGCTGTTGTCCCGCCGGTATATTGTATGACCGCCAGGTTTTCCGGTAACACCCCAATCTGAGGCGCTTTGCGCATGTTCCCCGCCAGCCAGCGTTTCCAATGCAATGCTTCGAGCATATCCAGATCGCGCGCACGCCAGCGCGAGATCCATTGCTTGTGAACAGGCAGATACTCACCGGCGTCAGTCAGCACCACATGAGGAACGCCTGTTCCGGCCTGAACCTGCCGAGCCAAACCCGCCCATTGCCGCATTGTTACGAGAACGCTCACCTCACTATCCTTTAATTGACGGATTAATTCATCCGGATTCTCGAGAGGCGGGATGAAGACAGCTACCGCACCCGCTTTAAGTGTCCCATAGAATCCAATCACGATTTGAGGGATGTTTGGCAGCAACAGGGCAACTCTCGCCCCATTACCGACCCCCAGCGCGAGCAGTGCATTCGCGAAACGATTCACTTCCCCGTTCAGCCGGCGATAACTGATCGTGCTGCCTTCAAACTTGATCGCTGCCCGCCGTGGAAACCGTCTCGCCGATGAACGAAGCAGGTTGTATACCGGAATACGCGGTATTCCAATGGTATAGGGTACATCCTTTTGGTAATGCACCAGCCAGGGTCTTTCCCGACGCAACGCATCACGACTTGAGAACGGGCGCTGGTCAGCCACATCCCGCCAGGTTTTCTGCAGCTCGACCGCCAGAAAGCGCTCGATCGCGCGGTTAACCGCATCGCGACGTTCCAACATCACCATGTGCCCCGATACACCGATATCCACTTCTTCCGCGGCAGGGATGGATTGCGCAACACGTTCATAAGCTGGTTTATCAAATACCCGGTCCCGGTGACCACGGATGACCATGACTGGCAAATTGATGCCAGCAAATAAATCCCAGCCTCGCCAGAGAGAAAGATTATTCTCGTACCATTTTTTAAGGACAAAAGGAGATGCGCCCAGCCAGTTCCGCGTGAAAAAATCAGCCGCCCGAAGTAGGGTAAATGGCATACTCAATCCAAACCGGTAAAGAGGATTGAGACGAAATTCTCCAGCCGTGGCGGTCAGGATCATGCGCTCCACGCGCTCAGGATGGTGAGCGGCGTACTCTGTGGCGATCGCTCCGCCAAAAGAGTGTCCCACAAGCACAATGGACGAATCCAACCCCAGTGCATCCAATGCTGTATCCAGAAATTTCACAATTTCCAACATGCTGTAATCACCGCTCGAGGGGTCAGAGAGTCCGTGTCCGGGTAAATCAAGCGCGATGACCCGGTTCTCCAATGAGAACTTCTGAAGCTGGTACTCCCATTGGGTGGCCTGTCCCCCAAACCCATGCAGAAAGACTATCGTCCGCCGGGGGTAATCAGGGGAAATGTCAATGACTGAAATCCGCATCAGCGGTTTGGACGAGACACGTACTTCACGGCGATAGAGGTCAAGGTCAATGTTCATACATAGTAGTGTAATGAAGTTGACCGGTGTTGTCAAATTATTAATGCAATTCTCATCTTACGCGCTATAATATAAACAACAAAAGGAGTGACAGCCATGCCGGAACAGACTGCTCGCCCGAATAAACCGTTTGAAAGCTGGGTTTCCGATGAGGCGCGGGAGCATTATCGTGCAGCCCGCAAGGAAATGCGCGAGGGAATAAGGTTGTTGCTGCCACCTGAATACCGGGAACATCACGATAAGGCTCGTAAGGAAATTCTTCTTGCCTGGCGCACCATGATTGACGACGCACTAAACGACATGGAAACGCATGGCAAGAAGCCCAAATAATATCGCGCAGCCAATCGCCCCGCTTTACAGCGGGGCGGGTTGTTTAATGGCATTTCTGGAATCCAATTCCAGCCGGATCATTTCAAAAAGATTAATGTCCACAATAAAGTAATCAGAGACGCAGCAAAGAGCACCTCACCGAAGACATCATTCCCGGCATTGTAGAGCAGCACCCCGCCGAGCAAAAAACCAATAAAAATCACGCTCCCCGCCAATCTGTTAACTGCTGATCCAAGTGCACCGACCTGACGGGTCATCTGAGGCGCTTGAACGACGAGATTTCCCGCCTCCATCTGAGCCAGCACGCGGCTGGATTGCCCCGGCAGGGACAGCAAGACTCTCAACATTTCTCCCAATTCATCAAGCCAGACGTTCACCCCGCTGGTGGCTTCTTCCGCCACGAGCTTGGTCGCGTAAGGTGATAGCTGTTTCCACAGGTTAAAATCGGGATCAAGTCCCGTGCACATGCCGGAGAGAATCGCGACCGTCCGCACCAACATGAGCAGGTTATTGGGGACCTGAAATGGCATCTCAAGCATCAGATCACGAAAACGATGACCGATGTCGCGGATTTCTTCCGGTCTTATCTGGCGGATTTCCTTCATGGACATCCCCCAGAAGCGATCAAATACCACTGATTCAGCCTGTTCGATCAGCTTTAAATCTGCGCCGGGGAGCAGGATCCCGAGCTGCTGATAAGACTTGACGACCCGTCCCGCGTCCCGTGTCCCAACAGCGATCACCGCTTCGCGTAAACCACCCCGCAAATCAGCAGGAACCCGTCCGACCATCCCAAAATCCACGAAGGTTAACTGCCAGCCCAATTGGTTTTCATCCAGCGCCGGTGTGACAAACAAATTCCCAGGATGAGGATCTGCATGGAAAAATCCATCTTCAAAGATTTGTTTCAAATAAGTATCAAGCAATACAGATGCCACCTCACCTCGATCAATCCCAGCGGCGGTGATACCAGCATAATCGGTGATCTTGATTGCATAAACGTTTTCAAGAGTCAGTACACGGAGGGTGGTGAGACTCCATACCACGCGCGGAACGTGGACCCGTGGATCATCCTTGAAACTCTCGCGAAAACGATCCGCATTGCCTCCTTCAGCAAGGTAATCCACTTCCTCGCGCAGCGTGGTGGTGAATTCATCCAGCAATGCTGGGACATCAGCATGCTCACGGATGGGGCGATAGTGCATGAGCCAGCCTGCAACACGCCGCAGGACTGAAAGGTCGACTTCAATCAGCTGGTCAATGTACGGTCGCTGGATTTTGACCACGACCTCCAGGAAGGAACCAGCTTCCGGTGAGTCTGTCTGCAGACGAGCCCGGTGGACCTGCCCAAGAGAAGCGGCTGCCAGAGGTACAGGATCGAACCAGGCGAACTTGTCTTCCAGCCGGCCTGCCAACTCCTTTTCAGCAAGCTGTCGAATGTCAGAGAAATCCTCCGGCGGTACTTCATCCTGCAATCCGGAAAGCTCATCTGTCACTTCAGGCGGAAGGATATCCAGCCGCGCCGACAGGAATTGCCCCACCTTGATCATCACGCCGCCCATGTGGATGGCGAGTTTACGGAATCGGACCGCTGAATCACGAAAACGGTCGGAACGTGTAAGCCTGGCCCACTTTCGGAAACCAATGTGCCTGAGAATGATTTCCCACCAAATAAAACTCGCAATCAACCTCGCGAAGAATAGAGTGATCCGCCAGTATCGCATCCGTAAAGTGGATTTGTTCATGGAGTCTCCTGCGGTTTCATTGTAGCATTGAACTAAAAACGCGGATAAATAAACTGGCATATAATCAATTTATGAACAGCCGCTACCGCCTCAAAGCGCGTTTGCTCCCATTCATTGTAATCCTGCTGCTCATCATGCAATTGATTGACCCTTCCAGAGTATGGACGTCCCTGCTGGTGGGTCTAGGCGGCGCGTGGCTGTTGGCTTATTTATGGGCCCGTGCGCTGGCAGGTGGTTTGCGAATCACTCGCGAGATGCGCTATGGCTGGGCACAGGTGGGGGACAAACTCGAAGAACGTTTTACGCTGACGAATTCAAGCACGCTTCCAGCCACCTGGGTTGAAATTTCCGACCAATCCACTCTACCCGGTTACTCGGCTTCGATCGCTACCGGGGTGGATGGAAGCAGCAGTAACCAGTGGGTGACGGATGGAACCTGTACGCGGCGGGGATTATACTGGCTCGGTAACACCATCGTACACACAGGCGACCCGCTGGGAATTTACGCCGTCACCATCGATGATCCCGCTCGTACCAACCTGATGGTTATGCCGCCAGTTGTCCCATTGCCGCAAATTGAGATAACACCGGGTGGTTTTCTCGGCGAAGGGAGACCACGCCCGAACGCACCGGAGCATACCGTTGCCGCGGCAGGGGTGCGCGAATATATGCCGGGCGACAGCCTGCGTACTGTTCATTGGAAAACAACAGCGCGGCGTCAAAAACCCTACGTCCGCTTGTTTGATGGAGCACCTGCTGGCGACTGGTGGATCCTGCTTGATCTCCAGAAGGATGTGCATATCGGCACTAATGAGGATTCGACTGAAGAGTATGCCATCATCCTTGCCGCTTCGCTGGCAGATAAGGGTTTGCGCGCGCGCCAGGCGGTGGGTCTGGTCGCCAGTGGGGAGAATCTAGTATGGCTCCCCCCTCAGCCCGGTGAAAGCCAGCGATGGAAGATTTTACGCGCACTGGCGATGGTCAACCCGGGCAATGTCCCCCTCTCCGAGTTGCTCGAGCGCATCCGCCCCAACTTAAGCCGCCGGTCAAGCCTGTTGCTCATCACGCCCTCGATCGAACCCAACTGGCTGTCGTCGTTGGTCATGCTTGCCTGGCGTGGCATCATCCCCACCATTCTCCTGCTCGACCCGGTATCGTTCGGCGGCACGGGCTCCATTAAGGGAATGACCTCCGCCCTGGGAGAGATGGGGATCACACGGCATGTCATCGACCGCGACATGCTCGACCGCCCTGAAGCTAGGCCTGGTCATCGCGGTCAATGGGAATGGCGTGTGACCACCGCTGGGCGGGTTGTGCCAGTGCATTTGCCGGGTGATACAGCCTGGCGGAGGTTGTCAGGATGAATCCTTACTTCCTGCGCCTCCTATTCAGCCGGTCCTTCTGGCTGGCTTTCTTTCTGCTCATCATGACCATGAGCTTTACTATTGGCCTTAGTGATGGCATCCGGGGAGGGGTCACCTGGTTGCTCACTCCCATCGCCGTGGCGGGAGCATTGACCAGTTTCGGACTGGCGAACAACCGGATGAAAGGTTGGAATGCGGGTGGGTTGTTGGCTATTTTGGGCGTTACAGGCATCATTTTTTACATTGCGCGTCTAGCCGGACCCTTTGTTGATTTGATCAAATCACTCATCATTCTCCGCATGCAAATCATCGCCTGGGTCAGAGAACGGATCATCCTGCCTGATTTGACACTGCTCATCGAGCCACTGACTGATCTCGGGGACCGCACAGCGGTTTTGCTCACGCGCACCTGGCTATGGTTGGAAGGGTTGCGGCATGGAGCCATCATGAATGACCCTGTGGCACGGGCTTTTGCCTGGAGCATCGTCGTCTTTCTATTATCAGCCTGGGCAGGGTGGATGCTGGGACGCCATCGCAATCCCCTGGTCGCATTCACCCCTGTAATAGCAGTCCTTGCTATCGTTTCGGATTACACAGGAACTGGATTCAATACCTTGTGGCTGATGCTGGCTGGAACGTTGTTACTGATGGGATTAGCACGTTACGATGTCGATCGCGTCCGCTGGCAACATACCGGCGTTGACTATTCTGAAAGCATTCCAATCGATACCGGCAGCGCGATTATCATCATCTCCGTGGCACTGGCAGCATTGGCATGGATCATCCCCTCATTTTCCGTCAAAGCGATGGTGAAGACTATTCGTGATTGGGGAAATAGTCAGAATGAACTGGCAGAATCACTCGGGTTAAAACCTGCTCCGCCTACTCCATCTCATTTTACCCCGTACATTGCTCCGCAGGGGCTTCCGCGCAGCCACCTGCTGGGTTCAGGTCCGGAATTGAGCAAACGCGTCGTGATGACCATCCGCACTGGAGAACTCCTGCCGCAACCGCTGATATCCAACCCTCCACCGGCTCCCCGGCATTACTGGCGGGAAGTCACCTACGACAGATACACCGGCTCCGGCTGGGTCAGCAGTCCGGTTGAAATAAATTCATATAAAGCTGATGAACCTCTGTTTGATGTCAACCCGGAAGGTTATCGGCTTATCCAACAGGAGGTCAAGCTTTACGAAGACCTCGGCGGGCAATTAAACTGGACGGGCTATCTTGTAACCGTTGATCAACCTTTTGAAGTGGCCTGGCGCAGCCGTCCGGGCTCGCCCAATCAGTCCGATCCGTTTGGGGGTTCAGACCTGCTTGGTGCCATCAGCCCGGTTGAGTCATTCAAGGCAACTTCGCTTGAGGCGGTATTGAGTGTAGAAAAACTGCGTGCATCGGAAAGCACCTACCCTGCCTGGACGGCAAGATATTTAACACTGCCCGAAACAACTCCGGAACGAGTCCTGTCCCTCGCGCGAGAACTAACTGCAAACGCAACGACCTCATTCGACCGTGCGTTAGCGATCGAAACCTATCTGCGGACGACCTACCCCTATACGCTCGAGATTTCCGTCCCGCCGCCGGGACGCGATGTGGCTGATTATTTCCTATTCGACTTGAAAAAAGGGTATTGCGACTATTACGCCACGGCGATGGTCGTGCTGGCGCGCGCAGCGGGTCTGCCTGCCCGGTTTGTTATCGGTTATGCCAGCGGATCCTATGATTCAGCGAACGCCCAATACATCGTCACCGAGGCGAACGCCCATTCCTGGGTGGAAATATTCTTTCCGGGCATCGGGTGGGTGGAATTCGAACCCACCGCGGGTTTACCGGCGATAGACCGCCTGGAACAACCCTCATTTCAGACTCTGCCCGTCCTGCCAAACGAAACCGAAAACGAAACCACATTAGCAATGCTCGAACGCATATTAAAAGGTTTGATCGAGAAAATCGCCTTGGGATTTGTCATTATCATATTCTTCTTCATCGTCGCGCTGTGGATTGAATCCTGGTGGCTATCCCTAAAGCCCGCCAATATCAGTCTGACACGAATCTTTCGGCGAATGGAACGACTGGGAAATCAGGTGACGGGCAGCGAGCCAGTAGAGACACCTTATGAGTTTTCCGGGAGGCTGATATCTACTTTAGATTTCGTCTCCCGTCGAGGCTGGCAGTCCAGATTTATTCACCCCGCAGTCCAGGAAGTGGATTTAATCACCGATACCTATGTAGGTGTTTCCTTCAGCAATCATCCCCTTTCAAAGACCGCATTGACTAAAGCAATCCGCGCTTGGCGGAGTTTGCAGGCACGCTTGCTGCTCGCAGAATTCCACCGAAGGATTACCATCCGAAGGAAATAAGGCCGCTCCAGCACGTAAAGTCTGTCCGAAACACTTATTTTACCTACCTGTCATTTCTCAAGCCATTGGCCATTGAAAAAAAGGACTCAGCAGAAGTTCTACCTCTGATGGCTTTTAATT
>JBGPQJ010000043.1:0-20033 GCA_041488995.1 Anaerolineae bacterium | reverse complement strand
TTGAAGTCTTTCTGCTCTCCATGCTGCTGGAGGAACACAAGGAAGTCATGCACCTGCGCGGGCAGATGGACGAGCTCCTGCCCCGGCTGAAATGACCGAAAATTTCTCCGGCTGGCTGCTGGACCTGTATGCCAATGAAACCAATATGACGCTGTGGCTGCTGGGAGACGATGGGCAGCGCCGCCGCTTCACGCACGATTTTCCGGTCACCTTTTACGCCGCCGGGCCGGCTTCGCGCCTGCGCGCTCTGTGGAAATCGATCCTGGGGATGGACAGCTACATGACGCTGGGGCGTACTGAACGGCGCGACCTGTTCGCCGGGGTGATCCCCGTTTTAGCCGCAACCACCCGTCAGCCCGCCAGCCTGCACCCGTTATTTCAGCAGGTTGCCGCCTCCCATCCAGACCTGACGTATTACGATGCCGATATCCCGCTTGCGCTGCGCTATGCCGCCAGCTTCGACGTTTTCCCGCTGGCGCGCTGCCGCATCGAAGCCGATGCTGGGCGCGTGGTCTCCATCGAGCCTCATGACACGCCCTGGGACCTCGACCCCATGCCCGCACCATTGCGCATCCTCACACTGGAACCCGACCGAGACCCCTTGCACGCCGGCCCGACCGGCATGGTCATCGCCTATGACAAGATCCGCTACACCCAGCCGCTGGAACCAGGGCGCGCCCTGCTCGTCAATCTGCGCACCGTGCTCGAACGCCTTGACCCTGACCTGATCCTGACCTCCTGGGGGGATAGCTGGCTGCTGCCCTTTCTCCTGCAGCAATCGGATAAACTGGGCCTGCCCCTGCCCCTCAACCGCGACCCGCACCAGGAGATTACTTTCCGCAAGGCGCATACGTACTTCTCGTACGGGCAAATCGTCTACCGCGGGCAACAGGTGCAGCTCTATGGGCGCTGGCATCTCGACCGCCACAACACCATGCTGTGGGGTGATTATGCCCTGGACGGCGTGCTGGAGATGGCGCGGGTGACGGCTCTGCCCGTACAGGATGCCGCCCGGCTCTCGCCGGGGACCGGAATCTCGTCGATGCAGTTCCTCACCGCGCTGCGCCAGCGCATCCTCGTCCCCTGGCACAAACACCAGGCTGAGACCCCCAAGACCGCCCTCGACCTGCTGCACGCCGACATGGGCGGGCTGGTCTACCAGCCTACCATCGGGTTGCATAAAGATGTGGGAGGGATTGACTTCGTCTCCATGTATCCCGGCATCATGGTGCGCTTCAACATCTCCCCCGAGATACCCCGCTCCAAGAACGGCGACCTGACCCCCGCGCCCGGCGAGCCCGGTCTCATCCCGCAGACGCTCGCGCCCCTGCTTGAAAAGCGCCTGCAGCTCAAAGCGCTGGTCAACGAGGTGCATCCCAAAGACCCCCGGCGCGAGGCTTTCAAAGCGCGTGCCTCCGCAGCCAAGTGGCTGCTGGTTACCTGCTTCGGCTACCTCGGCTATAAGAACGCGCGTTTCGGGCGCATCGAAGCACACGAAGCCGTGACCGCTTACGGACGCGAGGCCCTGTTACGCGCCAAGGAGACCGCCGAAGACCTGGGTTTCACCATCCTGCACATGTACGTGGACGGGCTGTGGGTGCGGAAGGACGGGTGCAGCCAGCCGCAGGATTTTCAGGATTTGTTGAAAGCGATTGCTGAACAGACGAACCTGCCCATCGCCCTGGATGGAATTTACCGCTGGGTGGTCTTCCTGCCCTCGCGGCTGGACGAAAAAGTTCCGGTGGCGAATCGCTATTTTGGCGTGTTCCAGGATGGATCCATCAAAGTGCGCGGGATCGAATGCCGCCGCCGGGATACTCCGCCCTTCATCGCCGAGATGCAAATGGAACTCCTGAACATCCTCGCCCGGGCGCCCGACGCCGACCATCTGGCGGATCATTTGCCCGCTGCCCGCGCGCTGCTGAAACGCGGCGAGAATGATCTCAGGGCGGGCCGGGTGCCGCTCGAGAAACTGCTGCTGGCGCAAAAGCTCAGCCGCGAGCTGGATAGTTACCGCTCGCCATCGCCGGCTGCCCGCGCCGCCATGCAGCTGGCCAAAACGGGAAAGACCATCCGGCCCGGCCAGCGGGTGCGATTCCTGTTCACCCGGGGCGAGCCGGGCATTCACGCCTGGGACCTGCCTGAACCGCCGGATAAACGCACGGTGGACATCCAGCGCTACCGCACCCTGCTGCTGCGCGCGGCGGAAACCATTATGAAGCCAATGACTTGATCGTTGCACCATGCCCGTCGGGTTATAATGCCCCCATGTCAGCACCTCTGCGCATTGGCATTGACATCGGTGGTACATTCACGGATTTCGTCATCTTCTGCCCTGACAGCGGGAACGTCGAGACATTCAAACTGCTCTCCACGCCGCACGACCCGGCGGTGTCGGTATTACATGGGCTGGAAAAAATCTTTGCACAGCATGGCGCCAAAAACACGACCGTCATCCACGGCTCGACGGTGGCCACCAACGCCCTGCTCGAACGCAAGGGCGCGCGCACCGCACTGGTGACGACGCGCGGCTTCCGCGATGTGCTCCAGATCGGACGCCAGAACCGCCCGGCGCTCTACGACCTGTTCGCCGACCCGCCCCCGCCGCTGGTTCCGCCCGGGCTGCGCTTTGAAGTGGACGAGCGTGTGGACAAGGATGGCAATGTGTTGCATGCGCTTGACGAGGTGCAGGTGGATGCGCTGGTGAAAGAGATCAAAAAACAAAACGTGCAATCGGTGGCAGTCTGTCTGCTGTTTTCTTTTGTACATCCGGAACACGAGCAACGGATTGCCGACAAACTGCGCGACGCCGGATTACTCGTTTCTCCATCCTCCGAAATCATCCCGGAATACCGCGAGTATGAACGCGCCAGCACGGCGGCGGTTAATGCCTATGTCTCGCCCGTGCTGGATCAATACCTTTCCCACCTTGAGGACGCCCTCCCCTCTCTCGTTTCAAAAGAAGGGGCGGAAGTCAGGCTGCGCGTAATGCAGTCCAACGGCGGGAACATCAGCCCGGCAGAGGCGCGCACCCACGGCGTGCGGTGTATTCTCTCAGGTCCGGCGGGCGGCGTGGTGGGATGTGAGTACGTGGCAAATCTCTCCCTCACTCCGCCCGGCGGGAAAGGAGCCGGGGTAAGGGTCATCACCTTCGACATGGGCGGCACGTCCACGGATGTCTCGCTCATTGATGGCAAGCACCAGATCACCACCGAATCCATTGTCAGCGGATGCCCCATCCTCATCCCGATGCTCGACATTCACACCATCGGCGCGGGCGGCGGTTCGATCGCGCGCGTCGATGCGGGCGGCGCGCTGCGCGTCGGGCCCGAATCCGCCGGGGCAGACCCCGGCCCCGCCTGTTACGGGCGCGGCAATGTTCCCACCGTCACCGATGCCAACGTGGTGCTGGGACGCATCCCCGTCGAATATTTCCTCGGCGGGCAGATGCCGCTGAATGCCCCGCGCGCGCAGGCCGCCTTGGATAAGCTGGCTGACGAACTGGGCTTGTCCGCCGGGCAGGCCGCCCTGGGCGTGGTGCAGGTCGCTAACGCCCACATGGAGCGCGCGCTGCGTGTCATCAGCGTGGAGCGCGGTCACGACCCGCGCACCTGCACCCTGCTTTCCTTCGGCGGGGCGGGCGGGCTGCACGCGGCGGACCTGGCCCGCGAATTGGGCATCCCGCGCGTGCTTGTCCCGCCACTGGCCAGCACCCTCTCCGCCTTTGGCATGCTCGCCGCTGATGTCGTCAAGGATTACACCCGGACGGTGATGCTCTCCGGTGAGACACCCTTCGCCACGCTCGTAAGCCTGCTTGCCCCGCTCACTGCGCGCGGCCGCCAGGAAGTCGAGTCCGAAGGGATCCCACCGGACAGGAGCCGGGTGGAACAATTCCTGGATATGCGGTATCGAGGGCAGTCCTACGAGCTGACCATCCCGTTCAGCGAACAGTTCGCCGCCGCGTTCCACGACTTCCACAAAACAACTTATGGTTATGCCAGGGAAGATGCCCCGTTGGAGATTGTCAATATACGCGTGCGGGCAATTGGCGCGACCGAGCCGCCGCCGCTGCTGACGCAGCCTTTGGGGGACGAAGATGCGGCAGGTGCGCTGCTCGAAACGCGCCCAGTTATATTTAAAGGCGGCAAACTCCCGACTCAATTCTATCGCGCTGAAGCGCTCCGCCCCGGACACCGGCTTCCCGGCCCGGCGATCGTCGTGCGCGTGGATACGACCGTGCTGATCGGCGTGACCGACGTGGCGCGCGTGGATGGTTTTGGGAATTTGTTGATCGAGGTGGGCAAATGAGCTACGACCCCATCAAACTCGAAATCTTCAAACATCTCTTCACCGCGATTGCCGAAGAGATGGGCACGGTGCTGCGCAAGGCCAGTTATTCGCCCAACATCAAGGAGCGGCGAGATTTTTCCTGCGCGCTGTTCGATAGGCAGGGACGCATGATCGCGCAGGCAGCGCACATCCCGGTGCATCTGGGGTCGATGCCGCTCTCAGTCAAAGCGGCGATCAGCGCAGGGGCAAATCATGCTTCGCCCTTGCAGCCGGGCGATGTGATTGTGCTGAATGACCCCTTCCGCGGCGGTACACACCTGCCGGATATTACGATGGTTTCGCCGGTGTTCCTACCCCCCGCTATCTCTTCCTCCATTTCCGAGGAAATTGGAGGAAGCCGGAAGGGATTGATGGGTTTCGTTGCTTCCCGCGCCCACCACGCCGATGTGGGGGGCATGACTCCCGGTTCGATGCCGGTGGCGCGTGAGATTTATCAGGAAGGGTTGATTCTTCCGCCCGTAAAACTGGTCCGTGCGGGCCAGATGGATGAAGGGATTCTCGCACTGATCCTTGCCAATGTGCGCACACCGCAGGAGCGCAGCGGGGACCTGTGGGCACAGATTGCCGCCAACCAGCGGGGTACAGAACGTCTGGTGGACATGGTCATACGCTACGACCTCGATGAAGTCACGGACGCCGAGGAACAACTGCTCGCTTACACCGAACGCATGACTCGCAGGCTGATCGCCTCCCTGCCGGATGGCGCTTACGCTTTCACCGACTATCTGGACGATGATGGCGTACGCCCCGACCCCGTGCCGATTACGGTCACGGTCACCATCAACGGTGAAACAGCAAAGGTCGATTTCAGCGATTCCGCGCCACAGCAGCAGGGCAGCGTCAACGCCGTGTATGCCATTACGCTCTCGGCTGTGTATTACGTGTTTCGCTGCCTGCTTGGCCTGGATGTGCCCAACAACGCCGGCTGTCTCGTGCCGATTGAAGTCATCGCCCCTGCCGGGACGGTGGTCAACGCACTGCATCCCTCTGCGGTCGCAGGTGGCAACGTCGAAACATCCCAGCGCATCGTGGATGTGCTGCTCGGCGCGCTGGCGCAAGCCTGCCCGGAGAAAGTCCCGGCAGCCAGCCAGGGCACAATGAACAATGTGACAATTGGGGGCTCTCTCCCCCTATTTTCGGAGAAAATGGGGGGAGCCGGAGGGGGGCGGTCATTCGCCTACTATGAAACCATTGGCGGAGGGATGGGTGCGCGCCCGAACGCGGATGGTCCGAGTGCCATCCACTCGCACATGACGAATACACTGAACACCCCGGCTGAAGCTTTGGAGTATGCCTATCCACTGCGGGTGATCCGCTACAGCGTGAGGGAAGGCTCCGGTGGGAAAGGCAGGTTCCGGGGCGGAGATGGGATCGTGCGCGACCTGCAGGTGCTGGTGGATGCCCAGGTCACGATTCTCTCCGAGCGTAGAAAGAATCCGCCCTACGGCTTGTCCGGCGGTGAAAGCGGGCAATGCGGCGAGAACGTGGTCGTCCGCAATGGAAAAGAAATCCCCTTGCCGGGCAAGGGGACTGTGGAGCTAAAGGCGGGCGATGTGCTCAGTATCCGCACGCCGGGCGGGGGTGGGTATGGAAAGAAAATATCAAACCTGTAATTGCTTGAGCAACTCGCGGTATTGCTCTGCATTCGGCGGGTTCATCAGCAGGATCTGGTTGACCACCTCGACCACCGCCTGAGTGTCCCCGGACGCCATAAGGCTGTCGCCAATGGCATCCAGCTGGGCAATGGCTTCGGACGTGCGCCCGGCCTTGCGGTAAAGTTCCGCCAGCATTCTGCGAATGAAGATCTGTTCACCCTGCTCTTCGATCAGGGTTTCAGAAAACAGGATTGCATCTTCTCTTTTCCCAGTGCTGTCGAGATAATTCATATAACTATCCAGCTCTGCAGCCGCCTGTTGCGGTTGGCCAAGCCGCAGGTTGGTTTCGATCAGGTTCTTGCGGGCCGTCTCGTCATCCGGTCGCAAAGTCCGGATTTGCTCATAAACACGGATGGCCTGTCTCCAGTCCAGGCGCTGCATGTCAATATCTGCCATGCGGGTCAGGATCTGGGTGCTCCAGGTGCGGTTCCCGCTACTCTGCTGGGCGACTCGCAGTGCAGTGGAATAGGTCTTGCGTGCCATGTCGAGTTCAGCCAGGCGGTAGTACAGATCAGCCAGCTCGATATATTCGCTGATGGCTTCATCGACCTGGCCACGGGCGATCAACTGGTCGATCAGGCGGGTGCGAACAGCCAGATCCATCGGCGCGAGCTTCAGGATTCGGCGCAGGATGTTGGTCGCCTGTGCAGCTTCCCCGCGCACACTGTACGCCTGAGCCACCACAGTGTATTTGGCAATAGCGTCCTGAATGCGGTCTTCGCGAATGAGCAAATCGCCAATCAAGGAGTGGAGCGGCAGGTAAGTGGGCGCGCTTGTAATGGCATAGAAGGCTTCGTCCATTGCGGAACGCAGGCGGTTCGCGCGGGCCAGCTGGTTGATCGCATTCATCGCATCAAGCACCTGGCTGCTTTGCGCCTGGATCAAAACCTCAGCCAGGGGCAGCGCGGACCCGTCAGAGGTCTTGGGGAGTTGCATGCGCGCCTGGCTGAGATGTTCGCGCCAGTTCGCACGCGTCAACAGCTCGTGAATGTTATCGCACAGTTTGCCGACATTTTGGTCATCCTCTGCGTTTTCCTGCGCCTCGACCAGCGGTTCGTATAACTGCCGGATGGAATCTGACTGATCCGGGGCGACGACGGCCGAGTCGGCGATCTTCAATGCTTCCAGGTACTCCACCGCCGCCTCGTTCAGCTTCCCCTCTTTATGCAGGATCTGGCCTGATAGCAACCTGGCAGCCAGCCCGAATTCATCGTGCCGGATACATTGCTGCAGGTTTTTCAGAGCGGATTCGGTGCGGTCGCTTCTATAGCGCAGGTAGCCCAGGTCAAAGTACACGGCCGGAAGGTTGAACCCGGCATCCAGTGCATGCTCAAGTTCCTCTGCAGCCTGTGCTTCCTGATTTTTGGTCTGCGAATCGATCGCCTGACTTAAATGCAGCATGATCCTGCTTTGCTGGTTCTGGTTGAGCATCCCCGTACCCCGCATGAGTGTCTGCAGGCCTCGCCTCTGCTGGGCTTCCGGGCTTTCATCCGAGAGCTCAAACAGGACTTCCGCGATCATTTTGAGTGCCATCTGGCGTGCCTCCGCCACCGGGTCGAGCGTACTATCGGGGGATTTCTTGGGAGTCTCAAGCTGCTTGACCTGCGCCATGCGCAGGGGACCGGTGCCGCCCTTCGGACGAACCGGTTTGGGGAGCATCTGGCCGGACCGCAATAACCCGTAAGCCTGCTTCGCCTCCGGGGAATCGGGGGCCAGCTTCGAGGCACGCTCGATCAGCTCCAACGCTTTTTGCGGTTGGCCGCCGTGCTGGAGCAGACTGGCGACGGCAATATACTCTGAGACCGACTGGCGGGTTTGCCTCATCTTTTCGTAGACCATCGCCAGGCGCGAGTGCGCCATGATATTCTCAGGATTGAGTTGGGTGACGCGTGACCAGTTTTCAATGGCTTTGTCCACGTCACGGGTTTTAAGATAAAGCTCTGCCGCCTGGAGCGCTGCCTGCACGGCCTGATTCATGTTTCCGACGCGGTCGGAAAGCTGGGCTATCTTTTCCATCGCGATGGCATCGTCCGGGCTGACCCTGATGACGCGCTTGTAAGTCTCAAGCGCATCTTCATACCGCTGAAACTGGAGCTGCGCCAAACCGAGGCTATTCAGAGCCTTGGGATTGTCGGGGAACTCCTCGAGCGCCTTTTGGTAACAGACAGCAGCCTTATCCCACATCTGGTCCCAGGCTGCTGAATGACCATCATTCATCGCTTTTTGGAAAACATCTTCACGTCCGGGCATAATCGCTCTCTGAAAAGGTTGTGAATCTGCGCTGAGGCAGGAAAAGCTCATTCATGGATGGGAATCATATTCATTTCAAAACTTGCATCTCGCCCCAACTACGCCCCCAGCGGGCCTCCGTGGAAAGCGGGATGGTGAGCGGGTAAGCGCTTTCCATGACATGCTGGACGACACGGGCAGTTTTTGCTAGTTCATTTTGCGGACATTCTATCACAATCTCGTCGTGGACTTGCAACAACATACATCCTTGCAAGCCTTCGGAGGCAAGCGCCGCCGGGATCTTGTTCATGGCGATTTTCATGATGTCCGCAGCCGTGCCCTGAATGGGCGCGTTGATGGCTTCCCGTTCCTCCCGATTCTTCGTCTGCTGGTTGATCTGGCCCATCAGCGCCGGGAAGTAGCGACGGCGTCCGAGCAGGGTCTCGACATAGCCCTGTTTGGCGGCCAGCCGACGTGTATCATCGAGATATTTTTTCACGCCGGGGAACTGCTGGAAATAAGCTTTTACAAAAGCATCGGCTTCCGCGAGGGTCAATTCGGTGGTGCGGGTCAACCCAAAGGCAGACATGCCGTAGATCAAACCGAAATTTATTGCCTTGGCATGCCGGCGCTGTTCTTTGGTCACTTGATCCAGCGGGATCACGTAGATCGCCGCCGCGGTTGTGGCATGGATGTCCTGTTCCTGACGGAAGGCATCCAACATCGCCTTGTCGCCAGCGATGTGGGCAACGATCCGCAGTTCGACCTGCGAGTAATCAATGGACAGCAGCACCTGGCCCGGTGCAGCGATGAAGCCATTGCGTACGGTGCGGCCCAGGTCTGTGCGCGTCGGGATGTTCTGCAGGTTGGGGTTAGAGGAGGACAGCCGCCCCGTCACGGCGGTCGTCTGGCTGTAAGAGGTGTGCACTCTCCCCGTCGCGGGATCCACTGCCCGGGGCAGCGCATCGACATAGGTGGATTTCAGCTTGGAGAGTTCACGGTTTTCGAGGATAAGGTCCACCACCGGATGCTTGCCCCGCAATTCTTCGAGCACATCCGCCGAGGTGGAAAAATGCCCGCTGGCAGTTTTACGCCCGCGGTCAGGCGGTTCGAGCTTAAGAGACTTAAAAAGCACATCCGACAACTGCTGGGTGGAGTTGATGTTGAAGGGCCTGCCAACCATCTGGTAGACCTGCATCTCGATTTCAGCCATGCGTTTGCCCAAATCGATGGACATTTTCTCAAACAATTTTCCATCCAGCATGACGCCGGTCAATTCCATCTCGGCCAGCACCCCCACCAGCGGCATCTCAATGTCCTCGAGCAATTTGCGCCCCTGAACTTTTTCCAGTTCTTCCAGAAGGATGGGACGCAGGCGGAGGCACATCTCGGCGTCGGCCGCGGCATACGCGGAGGCAGACTCCACATCCACTTCGGCCATCGAGCGCTGGCTCTTGCCTTTCGGACCGATCAAGGCCTCGATGTGGGTCATTTCCTCTTCCAGCCGGGCGTAAGCCAGATTCTTAAGACCCAGGTTGCGGGAGGACGGATCCGTGATCCACTCTGCAATCATCGAATCGAAGCCGAGCGGCGTCACCTTCAATCCGTTGCGCGCCAGGATCAGATAGTCGTATTTGACGTTGTGCCCAATCTTGGGGATGTCGGGGTTCGTCAGCGCCGGGCGAATCGCTTCAATTGCCCTGTCAACCGGGAGGTTCGGACCTGCATTGTGCCCGACCGGGATATACCAGCCTTCCCCGGCTTTGACCGCCAGTGAGATGCCGACCAGCCGTGCTTTCATCTCTTCAGTGGAGGTGGTTTCGGTATCAAAGGAGATGATCCTGGCTTTGTTTAGGTCCGCGGCAAGCCTGGACAGCTTCTCGTCAGTGTCCACCACATGGACAGTGATGGCAGAGGGCGGGCGCACCACTGGAACCACTGCTGTGGAAGGTCCGGCGAAAAGCGTCATTTGCTGGTCGTTCTTCCTGTTGGAAGGGGAAGCACCATTTCCGGTTTTTCGAAAGGCTGCCAGTTTGGGGATGAGCGAACGGAATTCCAACTCGCGGAAGAGTTTTTCCACATTGTCGGGGTCAAAATTGTCGGCCTTGGCGTGTGCCAGGTCGACCTTGATCGGCAAATCGGTGTGGATGGTGGCGAGGTCGCGGCTCATATAAGCGGCTTCGCGCCCCGCTTCGAGTTTCGCCCGCACCCTGGGAGGGATTATTTCGAGATGGGCGTAGATGTCGTCCAGCGATTTATAAACCTTGAAGAGTTCCTGCGCGGTCTTTTCGCCCACGCCCGCCACGCCGGGAATATTGTCCGATTTGTCGCCGACCAAAGCTTTGTAATCCACCACAAGCTGCGGCGGGACGCCAAACTTTTCGATCACATCCTCATCGGTGATGTAATCCTTGGCATCGGAGAGTTTGCCTTCGGGCAGATTAACGATCACCCCGTTGCCGACCAGCTGCAGCAGGTCGCGGTCTCCGGTAATGATTTTCACGCCCAGACCGCCGGCTGCTTCCTGTTTTGCCACGGTGCCGAGCACATCGTCCGCCTCGAAGCCTTCCATCTCCAGGCGTGGAATATTGAAGGCATCCACCAGCTGGCGGATGCGCTCGATTTGTGGGCGCAAATCATCAGGCATCTTGGCGCGCGTGGCTTTATATTCGGGAAATATCTCGTCGCGGAAAGTCTTGCCCGTATCAAATGCCACGGCGATATAGTCCGGCTTTTCATTTTCAAGCAGACGCATCAACACGGTCGCGAATCCATAAATCCCGGCGGTGGGTTCGCCGCTGGAGGTGTGCCAGCGCTGACCGCCAGTGGAGCTGAGCGCGAAGTAGGTGCGGTAGGCCAGTGCGTGCCCGTCAATTAGATAAAGCGTAGGCGGCATCTTAATCTCCGATAAAAAGATTATTCCATTCTAACCCGAATCTATACAAACAGGGGCAGGTCAGCTTGCAAGACCTGCCCCTGCCAAAGGTATACCATCGAATTTTAGCGCAACGGTCTTGAGATGCCCTGCCGCTGGCGCGTCTGCTGGATAAAGTCTTTGATCAGCTTGGACGGGTGAGGCTGCGGGCCGCCCATGATGAGATATCCCGGTGCCCAGAAATCGCCCGAAGGGTTTTCCTTGGCAAAGCGCGGGAAGTCGGAAAAAATCCGTGCGGATATCTGCTGGCGTACGATCCGCATAATAAAGCCGGGCGAAACTGCCGGAGGGACGTTGGCGATCCACTGCAGGTACTCGGGGCGGACCGCGATATGTTCCAGTCGCCAGCCGTAGGCTATGCAAACATCCTGCATCCAATCCGTCACCCGATCCGCCAGATCACCGGTCAGGTAATGGCGGTCAAAGCGCGGGATCAGCAGACAGGCATAGCACAGGTTATACAGCGCCGGCGAGACGGGTTCCAGTACGATCTTGCGCGCCCCTTCAGGCATGGAACGCTGCTGAGCAGCTTCCAGCTGCCGCTGCTCGTCAACCGTATGCCGGCGGGTTTCGGCAAACTGGGCCGACTCATCCGGAGTTGGGACGTGCTTGCGCGTGACCGCCAGCGCCGCCTCATCAAAGTACAGTTCGGAGTCTGCGATTTCGTGTTCGGCCTCGTTTTGACGAGTCGATCCGAGCAGGACGGGCGGGGAGGTTTCAACGCTGAACGACGGCGCAGCCGGTGCGGGATGTTCCAGTGATGACTCAAGCTCATCCGTGGGTTGGTTAAACTTCGACGTTGCTGCCGAAGTCGAGGAAGCTTCCCAGCCGGTGTCCACCTGAGATGGGTTGGGCGGCGGCACATCGGACAGCACTTCGGAGAGTTGCGGCAGATCGACACTTTCCTCCGCTTCGCGCCGGCGGTTATCCCGGTGCGCATCCGGAGGCGGAGTCGCGGCGAGCGAACCGGCCAGTTTCCCGGCCTGCGTGCGGATGGTGCTGAAGGGTGTTTCCGCATCAAAGACCAGCGCCAGAATCATCGCCGGTGACAACCGCGTGGCATACAGCATATGCTCCGCTTTCGTGGCATCCAGCCGGATAAAGCGCAACAAATCGCTTTTCTCTTCATGATCCCAGTAGCGCTGGATGGTTTGCGAGATTTCCTGCGCGGCCGCTTTTGAAAGCTGTCCGGCATAAGCCCACAATTCATTGTTGAGGTTGATGAGCGCTGCCTGGGCGGAAGATTCAAGCGTCAGGCGGGTGAGATGCTGCGCGGCGCGGTTGATGTCCTGCAGCCAGGGGAGCTCGGGGGCGACCTCAACGGCAGCGGTTCTGGGGGCGGGCGTTTCCGCTCTTGGGTTGGAAGGATTCACATCATTCATCATATGCGCCAACTCCGCCGCATCAAGCGGCTTGGATATAAATCCACGGGGTGCAAGCTCATTGATCTCTTCGGTCAACCAGCTCCTGGGGTTCGTGATGACAATGAACTGCACCTTATCGTTGAGCTGTCGAAAGGCACGACCCACATCGAGGATTGAAATGCCTTGATCTTCAAGCTCCGCGTCAAGCAATACCCACGATATGGGCTGTTGCCGATTTCCTTTTAGAACTTTACCGAAATCGTTTGTGGCCTGCAGGTCATAATTCCCCACATTTTTCAGGGCTCTTCGGACAACGTCTTCCAAGCTGGCCTGCGGCGTCACCAGGAGGACCGACTTATCCATACAACCATAAATATAACACGAGAAAAGATTCGCTGCAAGCGTTGAGAAAGAGCGATCACCTCAAATTCAGACCTGCTGAATCGTAAATCGGGCTTGATTTTCATTTTCAAATATGCTATGGTAATGGCATTCCGAAGTAGAGGGTATTTATGCATCGCGAACGTGTCTCCGATAATGTATTCTGGTTTCAAAGCGAAGTCTATGCGCAAGTCACGGCGGGAGTCGTGGCGGGGCCACAATGGGCAGTAGTGATCGATACGCTAGCCCTCCCTGAAGAAACGCTTGCCATTCGTGAATTTATCGAACGTGAACTTAATACCCCGGTGCGGTATATCATCAACACTCATTACCATGCCGACCACACCTGGGGCAACTGCTTTTTCCCCGGAGCAACCATCATTTCACACGCCTTATGCCGCCAGTTGCTGGCAGAGAAAGGGGCACCCTCCCTGGAAGCTGCCCGCAAACAGAACCCTGCCTTGCGCCAGGTGAAAATTGTCCTCCCCCAACTGACCTTTGCACAGGGCGAGTTGACCCTGCGGGTGGGTAAGAAAAACCTGATTTTGATGTCCGCGAAGGGGCACAGCCCGGATGGCATTTCAGTGCTGGTGGAGGAAGACCGCATCCTGTTTGCGGGGGATTCTTTCATGCCGCTTCCTTATATTGTGGATGGGGATTTGGATGAAATCGCCGCGTCCATCAAGAAAATGGGGCGCATGGGACTGGAAAACATCATCCAGGGACATGGCGATATTGTCCTGCGCGGTGAGATTGACTCGGCGGTGAAGGAGAACCTGGCTTACCTTTCAGCGATTCGCAAGGGCGTCAAGGCAGCAGCCAGGCGCAAGTCGCCAGATGAATACCTAGACGACATTAATATCGAGGAATGCGGCAAGAGTCGCGTCTCTCTCGGTGGATTGGCAATTTCACTCCACCAGCGTAATGTCCGGGCACTGTACAAGCAAATGGTTGATAAAAAAGATTTGGAGGATCAGGAAAACGAGTAGAATTCATCGGGTTCATCTTCCATCAAGGCAATAGTGGTTTACACATATAATGAGAGGAGCGGTTGGACCGCTCCTCTCATGTAACTGTCATCGCGTTGACCCGATTTATAGTTCGCCGTTCTTCCCGCTCTCGGCAGAAGTCTGTGCCGCCCGTCGTTTGGCGCGCGGCCCTACCATGCGCTCGGTCCCATTGATCAGGCGTTTGATATTCGGCCGCAAAGCCCAGATCAGGATCAATTCCGCCAGAATGCCATACAGCACATAAGCCCATGAGCCATACCCGAAATAAGCGCGGACCGCAAAGACCACCAACGCCAACAAGGGTATGGATAATGTTGCCATGGATGCATAGCCCGTAAAGTAGATCGCCGCCAGTGCCCCAGGCACAATGAACAGGATTGACGGGAACCAGAGACCGGCTGCGGCACCGCCGGTCGGCGCGCCCCCGGCGCCACCGCGCAAGCGCCAGCGCCCATTCTCTCCACGCTCTGCAAGAAATATGGAAAAAATATGGCCCAGAATCGATCCCAAACCAGCACAAACCAGACCGATTGGGGTTCCGCTCAACGCAATCGCCAGCCAGACAGCCACCGTTCCTTTAGCCCCATCCAGGAAGCCGGTCAGCACCCCGGCCCAGATTCCTGCAGCACGGTAGGCATTTGTCCCACCCGTGCGACCGCTTTCAATTTTGCGGACATCCTTGCCTGTCCCAAGTTTCACAATAATCAGGCCAAATGGAATGGAACCCAATAAATAACCGAGCAACAACAAACCAAAATCCAGCAATATTTGCATGGGAAGATCCTCCGACGAGAGTCTTTATTGAAAACACGGGAACATAGTAGAAGTTACACGATAATTTCCAAAGGTACCACCTTGAAAACACCACTTTCAATCCAATAACCACGCGCCTGCCATTCACCATCCAACTGTGACCAGATGACATACACCACGGGGTAGGATGCTTCGTTGATATCGGTCGGGGATGGGTGAGGCGGGCCCTTGGGGTGAGAATGATAAATGGCAAGGATTTCCAGCCCGGCCTGTTCGATCTGATCGGAGGCGGCGAGTTGCGCATAAGGGTCAAAACGATACCGGGAAGCGCTGTTCAAAGAATTGGGGACGGGAATCACGCTCTGGACTTCGGTCTGTGTCCCGGCAAGCAATCCACAGGCTTCAATGGGATCCTCAGCCGCCACCTGACGCCGCATCTCCTCCCATTGGTGTTGTTTCAGAGCAAGACGATCCATCCGGTCAACTCATCCAAGATAAACCCCAAACAATGGCCAGAGCAACCAGTGGCTCCGTAACGGCTCGTTTGAAAGGCTGATCTTCATTCAGGTTGGCGGCCAGGCTGGTCAGCGCGTAAGCAGGCCCAAGCAGCAACAGGCCAAATTGGAGCGGGGAAAGCTGCCAGTAATGCAAGGGAGCAGCTAATTGTGCAACAACGAATGCTATTCCAATCGACCAGAAGAACTCCCATTTACCTCCCAGCCTTAGATGCAGGGTTCGCATGCTCACCAGCCCAACCACCATGAACAGAGGCGGAAGAAATATGATCAAACGCATACCAACTGTCCGCAGAGCGACGATGAGCACCAGGAGAAGGACAAACGAAAGACCGGTTAACGACGCTACAGCGATACCATACCGCGAATCATTGGGATCAACCGCAACGTACTCGGCGACGCAAATGAGCACGATGAACACGCCACCGAACAGGAAAGCCAGCCACCACAGAGTGTTATCAGCCAGCGAGTAAATGGAGACTCCGATAATCCAGGCAGTCAGGGCGGGAAGAATCCAATGCTCGAGGGTGTTTTTCTGATGAAAGAGGGGATGGCTGCGCAGGAGCCAGTCCATGCCGGTGGCAGTCAACCCGGCTACAAGAAACGAAATCACCGCGCTGGAACTTATCCGGAGCGCCATTCCAATCCCCAGCAGGTTGGTCTGAACGGTTATGGGCGGCAAGGCGATCAACCGGGTAAGCGCATATGCGAGCAGAATCACAGCGGTTAAAACGCTCAGCCGGTTCGAATCTGGCAGGTAACGATGCTCGCTCATAATTTATTGTACCTGCCTCATCCCCGTCTGCCAAGATGCTTTGAATCAGGGCAGGAATTACCTTGTGAAGTTTTCTCCTTCATTAACTGTAGCAAGTTTGTCTGCTGTTTTAGCTGTGGTAGAATTAAACGATTATGGAAGCACCGTCAAGAGAAGCTTTACCCCCTCCGCCCGGATTGATCGCATCTCTGGCAGCAGGATTCGACACCACTGCCAGTCATGCAAGCGTAATCCTGATACCGATACTGCTGGATTTATTCCTCTGGCTGGGTCCGCATCTGAGGATGGAGGCCGTGTTGCGCCCATTAATTGCGGCCTTCCAGGTGCTGCCGGCCTCTCCGGAAGCGACCATGACCCATGAGGTCCTGCTGCAATTCTCCCGGGAGTTCAATCTGCTCAACATCATCCGTACGCTGCCGATCGGTATTCCCAGCTTGCTGGCAGGGACGATGCCATTGACCAACCCGTTCGGCGCGGCCAGCTGGTATGAATTACGGGACACTCTCCAGTTTTTCACCTGGTGGTTTATGCTGGTCGTCGCAGGATGGATTGGCGGCGGCCTGTACTACAACTGGATTTCAAGCGTTACCACACCGGCAAGAAGCACTTCTCTGCTTCGCCATACTGCACACGCTGTCTGGCAAACGATTGTGCTGTCGCTCTTGTGGATGCTCACTGCCCTCGTGGTCGGGATCCCTGTATTAATGCTTCTCGGCACGTTGACACTTATCAGCCCGAGCCTGGCACAATTTGCACTGCTGCTCGGCCTGTTCTTCTTCCTGTGGACGCTGCCCGCCATCTTTTTCTCCGCGCATGGCATCTTCGCCTACGAGCAAAATGCCATTGCATCGATCCTGAGCAGTCTCCGCATGATCCGCTTCACCCTGCCGGCCAGCGGTCTGTTCATTCTCAGCGCGTTCCTGATCAGCCAGGGACTCGACTTTCTGTGGCGGGTGCCGCCCAGCAATTCCTGGATGACCCTGATCGGCATTGCCGGTCACGCTTTTATTTCGTCGGCTTTACTGGCTGCCAGTTTTGTCTATTACCGCAATGTTAATTCCTGGATACAACTTGTTCTGGATAAATTCAAAACGCAGGCAACATCAGCGCGTGCCTGATCTTTTGGAGGAAATTTAGTGGCGCAACCCAATCACTACGACGCTAATAGTATTCAAGTCCTGGAAGGGCTGGAAGCCGTCCGCCGCCGGCCCGGCATGTATGTGGGCGGGACGGATATCAAAGCCCTGCACCACCTCGTCTACGAAGTGGTCGATAACTCGATCGATGAGGCGCTGGCGGGAGCCTGCACGCGCATCGAAGTCATTATTCATCCGGATTCGAGTGTCACGGTTATAGATAACGGGCGCGGCATCCCGGTGGACCTGCATCCCGAGAAGAAGATCTCCGCTCTGCAGGTGGTCATGACCACCCTGCATGCCGGTGGCAAGTTCGGGGGCGGCGGGTACAAAGTCTCCGGCGGTTTGCACGGCGTGGGCGTGTCAGCTGTCAACGCCCTCTCGGAGTGGTGCGAGGTCGAGGTCAAACGCGACGGCAAGCTCCATTTCCAGCGTTACGAGCGCGGCCATCCCAAGGAGCCGGTCAAGGTCATCGGGAAAGTAAAGAAGGCGGATGATACCGGCACCAAGACCACCTTCATGTTCGACAAGCAAATCTTCAAGGATGAGATCGACTTCCGCTTCGACACACTTGCCCAGCGTTTCCGCGAAATGGCGTTCGTCACCCGCGGCACCACCATCCGCTTTCTGGATGAACACAACAACCGCGAAATGACGTTCTACTTCGAGGGCGGGCTCACCTCGTTCGTGCGCTACCTGAACCGCAACCGCGACAACCTGCATAACGTCGTCTATGTCGAGAAACAGATCGACAACATCGGCATTGAAGCCGCCATCCAGTACACCGATGCTTACACCGAGTCGGTCTATTCGTTCGCGAACACCATCAACACGGTGGACGGCGGCACGCACATGACCGGCCTGCGCGCCGCGCTGACCCGCGTGATCAACGATTATGCACGCAAGGGCGGACTACTGAAGGATGCCGACCCGAACTTCTCGGGCGACGATACACGCGAAGGGCTGACGGCGATCATCTCCGTGAAACACCCCGACCCGCAATTTGAGTCCCAGACCAAAGTAAAGTTGATGAACCCGGAAGTGCAGATGTACGTCCAGCAGGTGGTGGGCGAAGGGTTCGGGACTTTCCTGGAGGAAAACCCGCAGGCGGCGAAAGCGATTGTAGCGAAGTGCCTCACCTCGGCCCGCGCACGCGATGCCGCCCGGAAGGCGCGCGACCTGGTCATCCGCAAATCGGCGCTCGAATCGCTCACGCTGCCCGGCAAGCTGGCGGACTGCTCGGAGCGCGACCCCGAGAAGACCGAGCTGTACATCGTGGAAGGCGATTCGGCAGGCGGTTCCGCCAAACAGGGACGCGATCGGCATTTCCAGGCGATCCTGCCCCTGCGCGGCAAGGTCCTGAACACTGAACGCGCCCGCCTGGACAAGATCCTGGGCAACAATGAAGTCCGAGCGCTGATCTCAGCGCTCGGCACGGGCATCGGCGATAACTTCGATGTGAGCGGCCTGCGCTACGGGCGGGTGGTCATCATGACCGACGCGGACGTGGACGGCAGCCACATCCGCACCCTGCTGCTGACCTTCTTCTTCCGCTACATGCAGCCCCTGATCGACGAAGGCCATCTCTATATCGCGCAGCCTCCTTTGTACCGCATCGCCTATAAGAATCAGGTCCATTATTGTTACAGCGACGCCGATAAAGAGCGCAAGATGAAAGACCTCGGCACGGGCGCGGAAAAAGCCTCCCTGCAGCGCTATAAGGGTCTGGGCGAGATGAACCCGGTGCAACTATGGGAGACCACGATGAATCCCGCCAACCGAACCCTGCTGCTAGTCAATATCGAAGACGCCGCGGAAGCCGACCGTACCTTTGACATGCTGATGGGGGACGCGGTTGACCCGCGCCGTAAATTCATCCAGACCCACGCCAAGAAAGTGCGCAACCTGGATATTTAGATTGCGGTTGTAGGATCTCGTAAAGTTTGGCACTACCCTATCTTTTCAGGTAGGGTAGTGCCTTTTTTAAGCATAGCGGGGGATACAAAGTGGGCGCGGAAAAGGAATTGCGTTCATTCATCCAGCGGGCTGCGAATGGCCAGCCCGCCGCGATTGAGAACGTGGGTATAGATCATGGTGGTTTTCACATCCTTGTGACCAAGTAATTCCTACACTGTCCGGATGTCGTAACCGTTCTGCAAAAGATGGGTGGCGAATGAATGGCGAAAAGTGTGAGGACTGACGTTTTTGGTGATCGAGGTCTGGCGCGCAGCATTCCTCACGGCGTGCTGCAAGACGCCCTCATCCAGGTGATGCCGCCTGATGACTCCGGAAAGGGGATCTACAGATCGCTGCGAAGCCGGGAATACATATTGCCAACCCCATTCCCGACCGGCATTCGGATATTTTACATTCAAGGCATAGGGCAGCGCTACTTCACCGTAGCCTTCTCGCAAATCCTTCTCATGCAAGGCTTTTACATCCTGCAAATGAGTTTGCAATTCCGAGATAATCGAATCCGATAAAACGGTGGCACGGTCTTTTTCGCCTTTACCATCCCGGACGATGATCTGATGATTGCCAAAATCAATATCTTTTACGCGCAGGCGCAGGCATTCCATCAACCGCAGACCGCTGCCATAAAGCAGGCGAGCCATCAATCGAGATTTCCCTGTCATCCGATCGATCACGGTCAAGGCCTCGTCGTGCGTAAGTACTGTAGGTAGGTGCTTTGGTCGCCCGACATGAACCAGGTTTGGACGCAAAGCAATTTCTTGTTGTAAAACATTTTTGTAAAGAAAGAGCAGGGCGCTTAAAGCCTGATTCTGTGTAGAGGCAGCAACATGACGTTCTTGAGACAGGTGTGCAAGAAAAGCTTCGATCTCTGGTGTGCCCATATCTTTGGGATGGCGCTTTTTGTGAAACACGATGTAGCGTTTAATCCAATCGATGTAGGTTTGCTCAGTTCGATA
>JBGPQJ010000042.1:0-20238 GCA_041488995.1 Anaerolineae bacterium | reverse complement strand
TGTTCGAAGTGCTTCAAGCGTTCCTGCAAGGAGGTTCTTTCGGCTTGCTCGTCGTTCCACTGAGCCTGGGTTTTCTCCAGGCGCTGGTCGGTCGAAAGCCAGGCAATTTCTCGGCGGTTCAACCGGCAAGCGAGCATCTGAAGCGCTGGCGAGCCTTGGCCAGTTGGCTGGTGGGACGTTCTTCTCGTCTGCGGGTCTGGTAATGCTTCTCCAGATCATCCACCTGGGTTTGCTGATCCTGGACTTGTTGCCGAGCCTCGTCCAGGCGTTCCACAGCACGCTGAACGGCTTTTTGCTGCGTCTCCAGCCGTTCCTGGATCTGCTGCAGGTGCGGTTCAAGATCTTCGATGCGTTTCCGCAGCAGGTCCGTCCGTCGTTTTGGCCGCTGTCCGATGCGGCGTTCTGCCTCCAGTACCAGTGTTTCCGCCTGCGTACTGGAAACCGTATCGCCCGGATGATGGGTTGCCGAGAGCCACATACGCCCATACGTCGGGCTGATCAGGCTCACCACCCCGGCCTGGTATCCCAGCTGGATCCCATCGTCCATGTGCCCATAAGCGGCATTGGGATAAGTCCGACTGGTGTTCGACACCGGCAGCCCGGTCAGGTCGCCGTCGATCCGCAGCCGTTCGCCTGTTGAGCGAAGTCGTTGCAATTCAGCCTGCAAGTAGGGTTGGCTGATTTCTTCCAGAACAGCCACGATTGCCCGCACTTCTGCCCAACTCAATGCGCTCAATGTCCGGCTCACACCGCTGTAGTCTGCCCAGCCTGCCTGTCCCCAGGCCCCCGCCACGGCACCATCCCGGTCCAGCGGATGCGCTGATAGACTCAACTCTTGCAAGTGACGGATCCCGGCCAGGGTACCAACCACAAACTCCAGCACTTTGCTCTGCGGGCTGTGCGTGCGGGTCTTCTGTTTCAAGGCCACCGCCTGGATCTTCTGGATCAGTCCAGCTTCCTCTGCAAACCAGCCCCAGGCGACTAAAAAAGCATGTTGTGTGCGTTGTATCGATGTTTCTTCGTTGCTCATGGCCATCCCTCGTCTTTCTCGGAAACGACCTTGAGCTTACTTTATCCGGATTCAGTTGGTAAGGTTCAAAAAATCTTTCGTTTTTAAGCCGTTTTTTATGACTCGGCCACTGATTGCACAAAACTTAGGCTAGTTTCCTGATTGCACCACAATTGCACCTAAAACTGGAAAGGCGACTCTAAAGAAATTCCTCCTTGTTCTTTATCTTAATCCTTACCTAAGGGTTGGATCTATTTCCAGGGAACAGGTCACAATTGTAATATTCCATTGTTGTAGAATCAAATGCAATCGTCAATGATCTGTTGCGCCTCCTCAAAGGAAAGAGATTTGTACTTGCGGAGGGTTTTTTCTTTGCGAAGAAGTTTTCCATGGGGGCAATGTTCCAGTAATGGCCACGCCTGGACAAGGAGGAAGTGATGTTATTCTCGGGGGCAAGGACGAAATACGCGTGTGAAGTGTATTGCTGTCCTTGGTCACCGTAAAGGATGAGTCCATCAGTGACCTTTTCTTCTTTTTCGATTTTGCATATTTATTTTTTTACCCCCTATTGAAGAAGTTGTTATTGGAAAAAGGTAACTTCAGTCCAATTTTTCAATTTAAATACCACTCATATCTCTTGATTGACACTGCCTGTCAAACACTGTATGATAGTATAGAGTTGTATAGATGTCTATAAAGCAGTAATGTTTCTTTCAATTTATTATTGCAGAAATAGGAGGGTCCCATGCCAAATGTCAAAGGATATAGTCTTAAGGACGTTGCTAAAAAGGTTGGAGTATCCACCGCTACTATTGTCCGATGGATTGATACCAAAAAGGTTAATATGGACAAGAAGAAAAATTCACAGGGTCACTATCTCTTCACTGAGGATGATCTTCGTACGCTAAAGGCATATAAAAACAGTATTAAGATTATCAGGGCCGGCAAACCCGTTGAATAACTAAGGCAAACATTGTCTGGGAGTAAATTTCGCGAAGCGGAAGATGGCCCCAAAAATCGTCACCGTTCCAGGTACTTCCTTCCCTATCATCAAAGCTCTGGTTGGATTTCGAACAGATATAGAGCGGCAGATGGGGAAATTTCCCTTTGAGAAAAATATATTCATTATGATGAGGTTTAGGAAAGAGAATAAGACTCTTTCGGACTTCATCATTAGAACGTTATCAGATGCAGGGCTGAAAGGAATCCGTGCAGACCAACCAGAGTGGAACCTCACGAATAATGTATATAACCCAATAGCTGTCCTTTACTGCTGTAAATATGGTATTGCTTTATTTGATAAGGGCGAAGAAAACCAAGCCTATAACCCGAATGTAATCTATGAGCTTGGTATCATGCACAATCTCGGGAGAGAATGTCTCATTCTGCGAAATGATTCTCTGCCGGCGGTTCCATTCGATTTGATTAAAGATCTTTACATGCCGTATCGGGGAGAATTAGCAGTCCGCACTAATATTCAAAGGTGGCTACAGCGAATTGCCCCTGGTGGCACGGAGGCCACGCTGCCAACAAGATTAACACGGAAGGCTAGACTAGAATATGCCGCTGTCGCAGCACCACCCGATAATACAGATTCTATAATCGCCTCGCCAGATAATATCGTCGCGAATGAATTTATGTGGCAGGTTTTATCGAGGGAAAAGAAGTCCTGGAAGATAAGTTGGTCAGTAAACCTAACGAACGAAAGCAGGGATGCTATTGATGTTAAAGTCCAAGTTCTCTTTCTTGACAAAAATGGCTTTGCCCTGGATGACCACGTCGGCCCTTTATCGCAGAACCTTCCTCCTCATAAGAGTCGGTTGTATAAGGCAATTACAGCAATGAGCCCCGATCTTGCGAATCGGATCCAGCACGCTATGGCAACGGTTTTAACCAGCAGATAGAAACGTACCCCATAATGTCTTACTATTTGTTAGCAGTCGCATTTTACTGGATTAGATTCAGCTCGGCGGGAAAATCCTTAGAATCTTTGATAAGTGAAGACAACGTTTTGTGTAGGCTACAACCCATTGCAGGGGTGGATGTTCGCGATGACGACAAATATTCAGAATTTGGAGCCATTTCTCTTCATCGTGGAAATAATTGTGTTTCAATAGTGAAAATGAAATCGTCGCAATTGATAATCGCAGAAGAGTAAAAGAGGAGCTGGATATGAAAACGAAATTGCCTGGAGTGATCACTATGGTATTGTTCTTCATAATAACAGCGATTGGCTTCTTATTCTGGGTAATCGGTCTCGCTTTTATATGGCCTTTCTTAAAGCATCTCAATTTCACCACAGAACTGATGGTAACGATTGAAGCTTTTTCTACCGCCCTGGCCGCCGCCGCGGTATTTGGTGCAGGGTTTCTTGCCTACCGTGAGTTATCCGAAGTTTCAAACAGTCGTTACATGGACATCGCTGACCGCTTGTTCGAAGAATTAAATTCACCAGATAGCATTGAAGCCAGAAGAAGAATCTACCTTAATTTGCAACCGAATCCCGAAGAAGGAATAAAAATGATGGGCTCGGAAGATCACGAGGCAATGAAGAAAGTGCTGAACTCCCTCGATCGCGTGGCTTTCTTGACTCAATCGGGCTGGATTCCGGATGAAGTGATTATGCCCTGGATGCATCCGATGATCGCAAAATCATGGGAAAAATTAGGACCCTACGTGCTGTATGAAAGGAATCGCAGAAACGAGCCTTATTATTACAGGTACGCCGGGAATCTCGCAGAAAGATGTCTGAAGTGGCGCGTGAAAAACTCAATCGACACAACAACGAAGTGGGTCGATCATGCCGTGTAAAAGCGCTTTCAAGGTTTTTGGTGAACTCTTTGATTGGCAGATATAAATAGTCCTGTCCTGGGCACCCTTTATTGCCTCCTCCCGCAAAGACATTGACTTTACCCAGCGCTTCGTGGATGCCCTCGCCGCGCTGTGATTGGACTTTTGGATCGATCGGAAGCGGATCCCCAAGACATTCATCTTGCGGAGGCAAGTTACCTTCAGAGAGAGAATAACAAATGAATTCATCAACTATTCACGCATTGGAGGAAATCCATGGTTTCTGCAGGCAGGGCATGGTGGAGTGCTTGGACCTGGAGGGTCGTTATCGAGATGCCATTAAAAGATGCGGCAGTATTTTTCGGGTAGAGCTTCAGATGGCTGGGGGCGAAATCCAGGCGGATGTTTATGCAGAGTTGCTGGCTTCCATTGAATTGATCGAGACTGGGATTAAGAGAGGGGATTATCTCAACCCCAGGCATCCCATGACCTGGCCAGGATACAACGAAGCTTTCGGCCCGCGCGATACAACCGAGGCGGGTGGGGTCGTATACAATTTTCTTTTTGCGGCCAGCAGCATCGTGGGGTCTTTGTTAAGCGACTACGATGACCTGAAAGACCTGAAGAGGGGGTTTCGTGAAACCCTATTTCGCCATGCGGGTGAGGCCTCGAGAGAGGAAAAGACCATTCCTCTCGACTCTTGTGAAGACATTATTGTGCCGCGTTTGTACCGGGGGACTTTCGAGGCCTTCATGCCAAAACATCGCCGCGGAAAAGCATTAGCGGCGATTTATCGACTGACTTCTCTGCCTACGAGTTCCCTGCCCAGACCTCGGTCGTCTGAGCTCTTCGATATGGCCTTCCGTTATCTCCAGGCACCGATGCGCCAGGAAGTTGCAAGGGTCGAGATTGATGGGAATTATATGAGAGGCGATGTTGACTTCCTGTACTTCACCATCTCTCAAATGGGGCCGAACGCAGATAGCATGGAAGATTTGCCGGACTAGTGTAAGCACCTGGTTTGGATCGATAAAGAGCGCGGGAGAGGCCATAGTCATCCTCCCATGATGACGCGCCTTTGCATATCCATTACATAGTTGATCAGACCTGGGTCTCCGAGCATCTTGGCGAGGGCGCGCGCCTCCTTAAGCATCTGTATTGCCTTCGATTTCTCTCCCATGTCATCAAGCAAAAAAGCGTAGTTGGTCAAAGCCGTGCATTTTCCAGCCGGTTGGTCGAATTTCTTATAGAGAACAAGGGCCTCTTCGAATGCTTGACGTGATTCGGCCATTCTTTTTTTGTAGTGGTAGATTACCCCCATCCTGGCCAGTAAGGATGCCTTTGCCAACGACACCTTCGCGGGCGAATCCTGGAGCTGATCAGGAATCTCCAGGAGTCGCTGTGAGTAGGCCAAAGCTTCGTCCATTTGCCTTAACTGGTAGTGAAGCTCGGCCAGGCTAAAAAGGCAAGCCAGTTTTACGTGGGGCATATCAAACTTTTCGCTTATCTGCAGGGCTTGCTCATAATGCTTACGCGCCTCAGTTTTTTTCCCCTGTTTCTCAAGGATTTGGCCGATATTATTCAACGCCATGGCCTTTTTCATCAGGTCTCCAAGTTGGTCGGCAAGTTCAATTACTTGGCGGTGCTTGTTGATCGCGTCTTCGTAGTGATGTTGAGCCTGGCTTATTTGTGCCAGATTACTAAAATTAGTATTTTTGGCTCTGAGATCGCCAAGCTGATCGTTAATTGCGATCGCTTCATCGTACAGTTCTTTGGCTTTTTTGAAATTCCCCTGACCTGCAACTAATAACCCCCAGTTGTTGAGGGTGCGCGCCTCCCACCGTCGATCCGCAAGCTGCTTGGCAACTTCGAGAGCCTGTTGAAGTTCCTTATCCGCCTCATCGTTTCTGCCCTGGTTGAAGTGATCCATCCCTATCTCGTTCAACATGATTGCTATTGTTGTTAGGTCTTTACACGCTCTGGCGACCTTCAAACCCCGCAGGTTACTTTTTTGTGCATCCTCCGTCTTAGCCAACTTATGAAGGAGATGCCCGACACCAATGAAACACGGTCCCATTTTCTTTGGGTCGCCCTCTGCATCAGCAATTACCAGCGCAGTTTGATAGGCGTGCAAGCTTTCGGAAAGCAGGTTTCGGTCGTGGTAGATTTGTCCGGCCAGAGTCCATTGATCTATTTCTGAGAGGGTTAAGGCTGGCGTCGTAGATTTGCTGACCGCCGGCTCGGCCTTGATCGAAGGAGGAGCGGTCTGTAGAAAGCGGGTCCATAGCCATTTCCAGAGCTGACTTGTATCCAGGTCTATACGGATAATGTTTTTTGGCAACCGACTCCCGGATTGGGAAAATCTGCTCAACAAACGCCAAACCCGGTCCTGTTCGGTCTGTTTGTCGTATAGAAGCGAGCCGGGCTCTCCCAAAAAATTAAGTTGAGCTTCCTCTGGCGAAAACCCTTTATAGAAGTTGATCCAAATGATGTTCTTATCACTCGAAATATTCAATAGGGTGGGAACCAGGTCGAAATCATCCAGGCCAGAGTAGCCCAACACGACCAGGTCATAATTTATCAGCAACTTTTCCAAAACCACCCGTTTCCAGGGTTCTAGTTGTAGAACATCATTTTTCCCTTGTGATATTTGCTTTAGGGTCGCCTGTATTGATTCGCGGCAACTTCTTTTGGTACGCATATCGATCAGTGAACCATGCAATTTGTGAACAATACGAACTTCATCGTTATGAGAAGCTTCCCAATCCTGTCGAAGGATCATCGGACAGAGTTGATTCTGTTGAACGCCAGCCTCCAGAAGCGCTATTTCGATCAAGCTGTCAAAATTAGTGGTCAACACAGGACGACCTTGGATTATCATCTGAGCTAGGAATTGGTGATCGATATTAGGCGTTTGGCAATTTGCGTAATCATCTAGAACATGTAGCTCAGGATCCACTGATTGGGATAGGTACTCCATCAATTCTTCAAAACGCAGAAAATCACCCGTATTCCGCAAACCCTCCCGCTCGGAATTCATCAATTTTCTTATCTCTTCGTATTTGGACTCTGGAATGCATCTTTTCAAAAGCGCTTCGGTAAATTCTTGGCCTGTAGGCAGGCAGCTGGGGGGGTCTATTGAAATCCCTGAACCGGCCAGGAAGCAATACTTCCTCTCTGGGCTAAGGATATCTTCTAGCGACCTGTTTTCACTTTGAATATGTTCCCCAATGCTCTTGGCATTATCGGATAACCTTGTTTCCCTTGAATCTCTAATCATCGGCTCTCCTTTGTGTCACCAGAATAGCATAGCGCTTAAAAATTGTAAACCAGATCGTCAAAACCTTTGGGACACAAGAGGACAATTGCTAAGGTGCGGTTTTCCGGTATGAGAATATTATACAGCGGCGGCCTGGATATTCCGCAAACGCCTTTGCTGCAAGGTCCTTTTCTTGATGGCTGCTCTTCGGCTTAGCACCTCCATGCCCCTGCCGGAATACACATCCGCGGGGGTGAGATTATCCAGCGACTCGTGATAACGCTGGTGGTTGTAGTATTCCACGAAGCTGGCGATCTCGGCTTCAAGCATTCCCGGAAGAAAGTAGTTCTGCAAGTTCACAATATTCTTCTTCGAGCGGTGGTAGCGTTCGATCTTGCCCTGGGTCATGGGATGATAGGGCGCACTGTGCGTATGCTCGATCTGTTTACGCGCCAGGAAGTGTTTCAAGTCTTTGGAAACATAGCATACCCCATTGTCGGAGAGCAGACGCGGCCGGTGCTCCACCCGAACCTGCTCAAGCCCTGTTTTGTCCAGGGCAAGCTGCAATGTTTCCTGAACATCCGTGGCAACTCATACTACCAGTGAGGCCATCATGCTTACTCAACCCCTACTCGACAAACTCGTCCAACTCCGTCTGCCCGCCTTTCGCGACGGCCTGCAGGAACAGCTCAATAACCCCAAATACACAGAACTCTCCTTCGAAGAACGCCTGGCACTCCTGGTGGACCTGGAGGTCACCCACCGCCATGATCGGCGCATCCACAGACTCATCAAGACGGCTGCCTTTCCCCAGTCCGCTACCCTGGAAGACCTGGACCTGTCCGCCTCCCGCGGCCTGGAACGCCGCTTTGTGCTCGAACTGGCACAGGGCAACTGGATCGACCAGCATCTCAACACCCTGGTGCTCGGTCCTACTGGGTCTGGAAAATCGTACCTCTCTTGTGCACTGGGACTCGCCGCTTGCCGCACCGGCCACTCCGTGCGCTACTTCCGCACTTCCCGCCTCTTGTTCCAATTCGCCCAGTCTCACCTGGATGGCTCTTTCCCCGTTCTACTTGCCAGTCTGGCCAAAACCGATCTTCTTATCCTTGATGATTGGATGCGCGATCCCATCTCTGCTTCCGAAACTCGCGACCTGCTCAAAATCCTCGATGATCGCTTTGGGCGTGTCTCCACCCTGGTGGCTTCCCAGGTCCCTGTGGGTGAGTGGTTTTCTCGTTTTCCAGATCCAACTCATGCAGACGCCATCCTGGATCATGTCATCCACAACGCTTATCGACTCAATTTGACCGGAGATTCTCAACGAAAGGTGCGTTCCCCCATCCCCATGTCGTCCACATGATTTATAATTCCCTTACCAGCGTTGCTTCCCTCCGCCCCTGTACGGCATGACCGGATTCAGTGGACGATTTCACCGGAATACGCATAATCCTATGTCCATTTTTAATAATGGATCAGGATATTAGTGGATGTTGTTGCCTCGGGTGATGGTGTACCCTGGTGAAGGATTGGTGATTGTTACCGCCTTGGGTAACGAATGGATAAGATTAAGGTGGTGATATTCAAAGAGTAATTCCTTCCAGACTATTCAATATGTACTTTTTGTAAAATGACACTTTACAAAAAGGGTATATTTTTGTAAAATACAAGCATGAATACCTTTAATCGCCTGCTGTTTCCTACGCTTCATGAAGCATTGGACGACCAGCGCGCCATCGTCATTACCGGGATGCGCCGCACGGGAAAAACCACCTCCCTGCGCTGGCTGCTTGAACAGGTTCCCTCTGCGAATAAGATCTATCTGGACCTGGAGCGGCTCGACCAGCGTGCAGTGTTCCAGGAAAGCAACTATGACCTGGTGCTGGATTTCCTGCGCAACCGGGGGCTGGATGTCAGCCAACCCATGACCGTTGCCCTGGATGAAATCCAGTACGTACCGAACCTGCCGAGCGTGGTCAAATATCTGCATGACACCTATCCCATCAAATTCTTGCTGACCGGCTCCAGTTCGTTCTATCTCAAGAATTACTTCAGCGAGTCGCTGTCGGGACGCAAGATCGTCTTCGAGATGTTTCCGCTGACCTTCGGTGAATTCCTGGATTTCCGCGGTGTGGTTTACAAGCGCAGGGCCGGTTTTGCGGACATGCGCTTTGACCCGTATGAATTCGAACGGCTGAAGAGCCTGTACGAAGAGTACCTGCTGTACGGCGGGCTGCCGGAGGTCGTCCTTGAAACGCGACCCACTGCGCGCCGCGAGCTGTTGAATGACATTTTCTCGTCCTACATCAACATCGATGTGCGCGCCATGGCGGACTTTCAGAAGATCGGCGAACTTCAGCAGTTGATGCGCCTGCTCGCTTTGCGCGTCGGCAACAAGCTGGATATCACCAAGCTGGCAGCCGTGGTGGGTATCTCGCGCCCCACCATCCTGCAGTACCTGGACTTTCTTGAAATGACCTATGTCATTCACCGGGTTCCGGCGTATGCGGGCGGGGATAAAGCCTCCGCGCTTGGCAGGAAACTTTATTTCTGCGATAACGGTATTGCCGGCGTCCTGGCGAATTTGAGCGAAGGTGCCTTGTTTGAAAACGCGATCCATAATCAACTCCGGCATTGGGGGCAGCTGTCGTACATTGCACAGAAGCGTGAATACGAAATTGATTTCATCCTGCAGCCTGAACCTGGCCGGCCGGTTGCGCTTGAAGTGAAATACCATCCCACCCTTGCGGACAACCAGAAACTTAAGCGTCTCGCTGCCAGGCATGGCTTCGCAGAATCCTGGCTGGTGGGCAGGTATCCGGCGCCGGGCTTCCCGGATTTTGTCTGGGGCGGGCTGATCTTTTAGCATCCAGGCTCCGTCGCTGCCGCCTGCAACCACCCTGGCTGACTAAGCCATCTCCATCCGACTGTCATGCTTTTAGAGGGTGGTAGTTCACTGGGAGTAAGAACAATGCTGATTTCGGTATCACCCCGGTGCCAACCCATCGGGGTGATTTTGTCGTGGCGTAACAGAACACATCCCCCCAGCTTTATTTGGCTGTCAGGAATTACTTTATCCTTTTAAAACCTGCTCCAGATTCTCCAGAGTCAACAGATTTAGATCAAACCCCGGTTCAGCAAATGGGCGTACATCGTTTACAACAGCATCCCAATTTAACCGCTGCAAACGTTTGCTCACATATTCTCTCCAATTGACCCGGGTCAGCTTTTTCCCCTTCCATTGGGATTGGGCCAGGGCATTGTTAAGCAGGACCAGGTTTGGCTGCGGCCAGGCGGGATCGCTTAAATACCAGAGCAGGTCGTATACATCGCGGCCCTTGGTGTAGGAACGCTGTAAAATGGCGTGCAATTTCCCGGAAAGCAGGGAAGCCTTGTCATGGTGCTGAAGCTGAAGCAGGACGAACCGCCGTACCACCGTTGTTTCAAGTTCAGCCCCCTGCGGCGGGCGGGTGTCGACCTCAATCTTGACCGACAGCGCCTCGCTGCGCTGCGGCGAAAGCCCCAGGTCAAACAATAATCCCGGAAATCGGATAAACGCGCTGTGCACCGTTTTGTGATCGTTCACCTTCAGGTCCACCTGGTAACCTTCAGGGGTTAACTCGGATCGGATGGTCTGAAGGTAAGCGCGGAAATCGTAGTTTTGCCGGCTGCCTTCCAGCGCGAAGTCGAGGTCTTCCGAATAGCGTCCGTGGGAATACAGGAATCGCAGGGCCGTTCCTCCATGAAACGCAAGCGGGATCATCGCTCCCGACCGCTGCAGTGCGGACAGAATACGTGCCTGGAGGTATTCTGTCGCCAGGTTGCGGCCTTGCAGCGGGGAAGGAGTTTGCCGTACCAGATCCGCCAAATAATCTTTCATACAACCTCGTATTCCCCGGCTTCATTTTGAATCAGGTGTCCAACTGCCTCAACAGCCTTGCGCAGCTTTGGCTTCTTTAAAGCATCCGATCGCTTCTGCAAATCATCCCAATTAAGGCGATCCAGGTTTTGCAGCCGAAGCTCCTGTAAATATTCCGGTGTTTCTCCGTCAGGCTGCAGGTAAACCAGGTCCAGCAGCGCTTTCTCGGGTGTGGCGACCAGCGCCTGCTGGCCGCCTAAATCGGTTATCCGATATCCATTGAACATGCCTGGCTTGACATGCCGGAATTCAAATACGCCCAATGGTGTTTTTAGCCGTTCCGGGCGCCCGGCTGTGACGCTCACGGTGATATTTACCGTATCCGGGATCAGGTTGTAGAAAGACAGGGCAGACTGCGCGCTGACATAGGAGGCGCGCTGAAGGTGGTTTGCAATCACGAAGGGATGCGGTTTGATTTTCTGGTAAGGCGGGGCGATGGCATAAAGGCCTCTTCGCAGCTGGTAGAGGCGTCCTGACTTGGTCCAGCGGCTGAGCTGCAAACGGACGGCGTTGGGGTTGATCTTTCCTGCCAGGAGCAGGGCTGTCTCAAAAATGGGCTCACCGCCGGTTAGTTCCAACAAGCGTTCAAATTCCATGGCAATATAATATCATTAATGATAAATTGTTACAATGGAAATTGTCAGGGCTTCTGGGTGGCGAAAATTTCGAAGTTTTGTTTGGATTTCATACCTTGGAGGAAGAAAATGGAGAACCTGGGAATTGTTACGAATGAACGGCTCATCAAGGCGTCCGATGTAGCTCACATCCTGAATATAAGCCGTGTTCTTGCATACCGGCTCATGCAGGAAGGGAGTATCCCTGTCGTCAGGATCAACCATGCGGTCCGAGTCAGGCCGGTCGACTTGGAAGAATACATCTTTCGCAGTCGGCAGGAAAACTTGAATTTCAAGTCGATTGATTAATAGTATTCTGCGTCCTCAGATCCGATAGACCTTACTACCCTGTTTTTTAGATAATTCTACGAGGTAGAGCAAGCGGTATAAGATTCTAAGCGGGGCAGGTCCGAAAACCTGATCTACCTTCATGCGTTCACTGGCATAGTGGGATTGGCAAACGCCTTAGTCGGATGGAGAAGAAGATTAGAAAATCAGGTGGAATGTGCAAGTAATAATGCGGGTGATTGAAGGCCATTATCAGGGATGCTAAACTTTTGCTCTCGGCAGCGTCTTCGCCGCCGAGGAGGGCGGCTTGAGCAATTTTAAGATGGATAGCCAAAGCAGCTAGGGTAGGTGCAAGAAGAAAGCCACTCCATTTGGAGTGGCTTTCTTCTTGTATGAAATACAGGTTGAGGGAACAAGTCAATGTCTGGTGTTTGTATTTTCATGTTTCTCGGCACCGCTCTGACGCAATGCCCACCACATTCTCCCAGCAACTATCACTCTACCCATCCAATTCCACAGCTGCCGCTGTCGGTTTTGAACAGTCTCTTTCGAGTCACCAACCTGCACTATTATTATATCAACCAAAAATGGATTGTCAACAAGCGATTAGGGTTTGGGTTATTTTGAGAAGCGCAGAGCGCTTCTCAAAATAACCCATTAATTACCGTTTATGAAATGCCGGCAGGCATTTCTTACAGCCATCGTACCCTTGCGCCAAGGCTTCGCTCAGGAGATGGTAGGAGCGCTGGTGCACCTCGTACGTATCCGTGACTGAATCGCAGCCGATCTTGTGGATCTCGCCGTTGTTGACGTTGACGATATACTTGGCCACCGGGTAGGCGTCTTTCTCCAACTCCTCGAATTCGAAGTCCGCTGCCACGATCGCTTCGCTGTTGGTGATCTCCAGCTCGCGGCCCGTCATCTTCAATTCCCAGGGGATGACCTTCAGATCAAAGGACAGCTTGGGCGAGACCGCGAACTTCGGGATACGCTTGACGATCTCTTCCTCCAGCACATCACTGATCCAGTTGAGCACATCTTCGGGCAGCCCCTTGAGCGGACCGTCTTCATTCAGGTTCCAATACAGGTCGATCTTCTCGATCGTGAGGTACAGGGTTTGCGTGGATTCGTCCCATTCCACCTTGCCCTGCCCGTTACGCAGCTCCAGGTTTTCAATGTGGATGCCGGCATTGAACACTTCGTACCGCTCCGTCTCTGTGTACAGGTCGATGTCGTCTTCCCAGGGGGTCCAGCTGTCCGGGATCCAGCCTGAGGTGTCAAACTCCACATGATATTCCACGGTAACATGGCAGGCAATTCGAAGATACATATCGAATGCCATGTTATAGATGGAAACGCGGTTGCCGCCCAGCAGGTCGAACTTCGGCTCGTTCTTCATGGTGACATTAAATCCGTAGTCGAAGTCCATACCCTTGTATGCGACAGAGCCTTCAACAAATCCAGCCGTGAGGAATTTCGTAGCGATGGTCTCGATGTAGGTCGCGATCTCACTGACATTATTGAAGAAATCGTCCACCTTTTTGATCCTGATATTACTGCCCGTTCCAGACACGGAGATGCTGTTATCGTCCTTGACGATGTACAGGCTGCCATCGTTACCTAGCTGCTTCGAAATATGGGTGTGGGTCCATGCGTAATGGAATACTTTTTGCATCGCCAATTCGGAAACCCCCACGGCCAGGCTGCAGTTCCGGGCGAAATCGTGCAATTGATTCGGGTCACCACCGCGATAGTCCATCAGGTTGATCCCCAGGGCGAGAACGGTGGGCGAGACCACGCGCATGGCGTCCAGTGAAACCAGGATCTGTCCCAGGTCCTCCCGGTCCATCTCGAACGAGAAGCCGGCCTCTTTGATGGTGCCGTTAACACTCGGTATCGCCAATCGCTTTTCAATGGCGTGGTTGGCGAAATACATGTGCAGGGCTTCCTCGACGATCTCGTTCAGTTTCTCTTTCATTCCCCTTTCCATGCCGCTGCCATATTTTAGGACCAGCTCCTGCACCTCCGCCTTTTCCAAATCTACGTTCAAGTCCAGGTTAGTATCGATGGATACGGGTGCGCTGAACGATATACCCGCGTCGAACTTGATCTCCAATCCCTGCCACAACCAGAAGTAGATGCGCATCCCCATGGCGAAGCGAATGCGCTGCCCGGAGGCTTCCTGGATAAAGTCAAGCATAGGCTCCTGGGTTAATTTGAAACGAAAGTCCATCTTCAGGAACGGCTGCAGCTCGTTCGTAACCTGCCCGGCCAGCTCCAGGGAGAGATCCTTGTGGTAATCCTGGACCTGGTGTTCGAGCATCAAGGTCCCATTGTAGAAGTCGACCGAACCGTTGATCGTCAAGAATCCACTGTAGAAAAGGGCTCCGGACAATTGGTTTAGAAAATTTTCGTTGAAGAGTAAAACGAGGTCATAACCCGCGGTTTTCATCGCTTATCTGCTCCTTCTCTCAATTGTCCTGAGTATAGCCGCGCAGGCATTCTCGGCAGGGCTTATAGCCATTTTTCATTGCCTCGGATACGCTGTGGTAGCCAAGTCGGTGGGTGAAGTCGATGTCCTCCACCACTGCACAGTCGTAGCGGTGCAGTTTCATCGATTTCTTGTTAGCGATGTACAGCGGTACAGCGATGGCGCCCTCTGTCAGCTCCTTCACGGTCAGGCTGCTGCACAGGACCAGCTCCTCCGGTACCAGTTCGAGGCTCTTAATGTCGACACCAAAGGTATAGCCCATGACCTTGGCGTCCGACAGGAGCAGCGAGGGCGAAACAACGATCTGCGGGATCTTGCTGACGATCGTCCTCTCCAGCAGATCCAGGAAGGCATTGGTGACGCGGTCGGTCAGGTTCTGGTACCATTTTTCGCCGAAGTCCAGCTCCAGATCGGCATTGTTCACCTTCAGGTTCAGGCGGCTTTGGTCATCGGTTCCTACTGTACAGCTCGCCACCTCCACCTCCACCAGCAGGTCTTCTTTGGCATCGAAGAGCGTGCCGGTCTTGGTGCGCTCGGAGAGCTTGATGTCATCCTGCCAGGGTGTGATGCCGTCAGGAATGAAACCGCTCGTATCTGCCAGGAGAGTACGCTTCGTTTCGGTCTCCAGCTTCGCCTGGACGAACACTTTCAGCTTCAGGTTGCGGACCTGGGCCTGGTTGCCAGGGAGGAACTCGATCTCCGGTAATTCTTGCATGCTGACCGTTCCGTCGTAGATAAGGTCAGCCCTGATCACCTCGGTCTCAGGCTGGAGGATCCCAAGCGTGATCCCTCTTAGAAACAGGTCCGTACCCTTGGCGAGAGTCTTTAGCGCGTTGATGGGGAGGCTTCCTTGAAATGCTCTGGTTTTGTCCAGTTGAGTCCGTGCCCACCAGAATTGTGCGATCTGGCGCACGGCGTCCGTCCGTAAGGCGACGAACAGCTCCGACCCCTGGGTCATATCCTGCATCCCGGTGATGCTGCCACCGGTGTGGTCGAAGAAATCCGCCCCGACCACCACCAGCCTCTTATCCAGGATTGCCACTTCGACCTTGCTGATCGGCAGCCGGTTTTCCGGGGTGTCGGGCACTGTCGGCAGCGCCACATTTTGCAAGGAGATCGGAAGCTCGATCTCTTTCACACCGCTGGACATGTACTGCTTCAGCACGATCCCCAGGATCTCGTTCAGGCGGTCCAGCGCGTTCTGATGGAATTGGAGGCGGTCATTGATGGTGAGGTCGTAGATCCCGGTGTTGGTCAGGTCATAGATGATCTTGCTGGAAGCCAGGTCGAAGCGTACCTCGGCACTGGCACCGAAATCAACATCCACCTCGACATTCACACCGGAGAGGACGACCAGCACCACCTCCACCGACATGCGGATCCCGACAGCGTCTTTGCCTTTGAAATCGAGGTAAGGTTCGTTCCTCAACCGGATCCGGTACTTAACTTCGGTGAACCCAAGAAGCTCGTCCGGAACGCCTTTTACGAAGGCATAGGTTCCGGATACCTTAAGCATACCGGTGTAGAACAGGGCAGACAGGGCCTTGTTCAGCAACCTTTCATCGACCTGGATCATGAGATCATAGCCACAACTTTTCAACTCTATCTCTCCTTTCGTCAATCCTGTAGAAATCGGGCGATGTCATGATTCTTGAGAACCTTCACCACGACCACCGCCCGACTAAGCCGAACTTCTAGCCGATACCCTAGATGTTGCCGTCTTTGTTCAAGGGGTCAGCGAAAAAACCAAAAATTACCATTAATGAAGATGATCAACCAAACCCACCATTAAAATCCCCTAATGTCTATTTTCATTATAGGTTCTTCCAAGAAGAAAATCAATTCTGAACGTGACGTGTGACTGTACCAAAATTGGCTGGGGAAAAGTGAAAATTGGTGGCAGGCACAATTTATCCAACCGTCGATCTGGCATCAAGAAATAGCAGTCGCGCTCCATAACAAGCCATTCATCAGGTCTGCTTGGCTCTTGTAACCTTGCACACTACGCGCCCGCATCTTCATGCATAGTAAACACGGCCGACCTACAAAAAGTCGGATTTGGCGGCCTCATAACTCGCTGAAGCTGACTCGGCTGGCTGGTGAAGACGCGTCGGCGCCTTCCCCGCTTCTAAGTTTTTAGCATCGTCTTCTTAAGGTGGCTCAGGTTTAAAATCAAAAACCGTCAAAGAGGGGGCGGTTAAACAAAAATACCATATATCTACGGTATTTGAGGTGACCGCCCGGGGACTCGAACCCCGAACCGATTGATTAAGAGTCAATTGCTCTGCCAGTTGAGCTAGGCGGCCATGCGGCGAAGATTATACCCTAAAGGGAATGGCTGTCAATAAGGCAAGCAGGTTTAATCCTGGCTTCACGAGAGTAATCCTAAAATGTTTGGCGGGGCTGGACGATCTTTGTCCAGCCCCGCCATTTATTTCTTCCGGGCCGCCGTTATAGCCTCAAGCAGAACCCGACATCATAGAAATTGTAGTTGTGAGAATCCGGGTGGCTGTTCAGGATTGTCCGGTCCCATACCTGGAGCAAGACCACATAACCGCATGGCTTCATCATTGACGTGTTCAGTTGCCACACGTTGCCCCCTGCAGCGAAGGTTGCTGTCTGCGATGTGCTTGGGGTGGCAGTGGTGGGATTGGGCGGTAACATGCTCGATGGCAGCGTCATCAGGCTGAAATGACCGAAATGCTCATCCTGGGCGACAAAGTGCCCCGTGATCGTAGAACTGGTGCCGATGGTGAAATCCTTGCAGTCGCCGCCGCTATCGATATGGATCTCGCAGGTGACATCAGGCGGTTCGAAGGGAGCGAGTGCCGGTTTGCGTCGCGGTGCTTTGTTATCGAGCTGGATGCTGTGCCACGGTGTGGTGCCTAACACCACTTCACCCAGGGTAGCCAGCTCAAGGCGGATTTCCCAAAGGTCATCACCGGGCGGTGACCAGTGTGCCAGCACCTGGTCCATGTTGGACAGCGTATCCATGTAGGTTGCATAGCCGGTCATTGGATCAGGTGTAATATTCGATCCAACCCCAAGCCAGTTCACGACATGGAATTTGTCCTTGACGATCTGCTCGGTTAGTGAATCGCCGAACTTGCGCGCCCACAGCCGGTACTTGTGCCCAGAGATCGGCGGCCCCTGGACGATGATCAGCCCGCCAAACGGACAGGCGCGGCTCAGTGAATCGGCCGCACCGCCGCCAAAGGCGAAGGTCGCCGCGGGTTTGGTCATGCCGTTGCCGAAGATGTTGATGTCTGCGACGCCGATGCCACCGATGATGCTGATGATCGGCGAGTCTCCGGTGACGATTGGTCCGGGCCGGATCTGGACATGCGCATCCACACGGTTACCCCAAGTGTTGAGGGCGTTGGGATCGGTGGTGGATGGTGCGCTTTCCCAGGACAGGACGGCGCGAATGCGACTGATCTTGGGTCCGCCATTCAGCCCGCCGCACGGCCGTTTGACCGTGGTCAGGTCCACCGGAAGGATGGCGCTGTAAGCCAGCCCGTCGGGCGGGATGGGGATGTCGTGTGTGTTGACGGTGACCGTGCCCAGGTAGGTCCAGTCGCAGGTGTCATCCCAGTCGGCCCAGAAAGCCACATATTCCAGGCTGCCTTTTGTGCACAGACCGCCTGAGAAGCCGGACGGTTTTTTGACCCTGAAGGTCGCGACGAGGCGGTCGAGGTTGTACTCAAGCCCCAAACATTCCAGCTCCTCGTAGGAGACATCAGCCTTGGTTTTATCCAAAGCCACAATAGCCTGCGCCCAATCAAGATTCAATGACTTCCATTCGGATATCGCACTCAGCAGGACTTCCTGATTCCCCTGCGCCAACACGGATTGAATGTGGGCAAACCCAAACCGGTGCGGTTCGACAGCCAGGCTTTTGACCGATGCTGCGCTTCTGAGCGCGGCCTTGCCGGCGTAGATATCCGCCAATTGTGCCAGTTCAAAAGGAGGCGGATCGGGCAGGGGGATGGGGAATGGTTTGACTTCCTCGATGAGGGGCGGCAGTTTCTTTAGAACCGCATCAGGCAGCAACTCGTAAATATCGCCGAAAATCGTGAAGCGCGGTTTGATCTGGATGTGCTGATCAAGAACGTTTCCCCAGACTGGCGGCCAGTTGGGTTGCCCCGCCGGCGGCATTACCTGCCAGGAGAGTATTGCGCGGACCTTGGGCAAGACCGGGGTCTTGCAGTTTTTCTGTTGCGGATCAAGCTGAGCCGTTACGACATAACTAAGGGGCTTGTCCTTCTGTTTAGCGCAATCGAGTATATTGGGAATGTCGTGAGCGTTGAACGCAGCCAAACCGGCGTCAACCCAGCCAGTACCATAGTCAATGTAAAATCTGACATACTCTGTCGATCCGGGTGAGCACAGCAATCCGTTATATCCCCCGGCTAATTTGATCTGCACCGTGGCTTCTAATAAATTAAGTTGCGGGTTGAAGCCCAGGCAGGACACCTCTTCGTAGGTGATGTTCCCGACCATCTTCTTGACGGGTTTGAAGGGGCTTTCTATCAGGTTTCCAAAGTAATTGGGATTAAGCGCGAGGAGTTTCTTGAACTCCACACGCTCTTTAGGGGGAGCGATCAGTCTGTTCGACTTTTTCAGCTCCGAAGCAGTTTTATCTACCATGGTTTCACCTCCTATGGCATGAATAAGCTTTCTATTTCCTCCGCACGAACGATTTGTTTCGTAGTATATAAAGGTTTAACTTATCGGTCAGAGCATAATGGTTTCCTCCTTGGTTTAAAAATAAATAACCAGCCACAAATATTAATTGAGCGGCTGGTTTTCCGAATGGCTCTGTGAGTATATGGATGTTGAAAAGCATTCTGCCAGCGACGTTGCCAATAAAATGTAATTTTAGATAAATTTATTATATATATCACCAGGGTACAAAAGTGGATACAAACAGTCCAAAATTTCACAATCGACACTTTTTATTATGCTGTAAACATTCTTGTGATGCAGTTAATCTGGGCTATAATTATTATTGCAACTTCTTGCAATAAGGAAAATGTCATGTCCTGTGCCGAACACCTTTCCACCCACCTGCGCAAACGGGGTTTTCGCCTGACCTCGCAGCGCATGACCATCCTGCATATCCTCAACCAGGATGGCGGTCATCTAACGCCGTCGCAGGTGTATATCCGTGCGCGCCAGTCCATGCCCGGCATCACCGAGCCCACCGTTTACCGCACACTGGGATTTCTGGCGGATAACCATCTCGCTCTGGCCGCGCATGTGGGGAGCGGGAAAATGGTGTATGAGATCGCCGGGCATGACCACCATCACCTGATCTGCCGCACCTGCGGGAAATCAGTGGAGATGGATCACGCTGCCCTCAGCCGTGCCTACCATCAAATGGAAGGAGCTACAGGCTACAAACAGATCACCAGTCATACCACTTTCTTCGGGCTTTGCCCCGCCTGTCAGGAATAAGAAGAAGAAATGAATTATTCACCTACTCCCATGCACATCCCAGATGGCTTCTTAAATCTGGTTGTAGCCCTGATCTGCTGGGCGGTCACGATTGCGGTCGTTGCTGTGGCGATCCGCAAGACCAACCATGCGCTGGGTCAAAAGCAGGTGCCTTTGATGGGCATCATGGCTGCGTTCATTTTTGCCGCGCAGATGATCAACTTCCCGGTGGCGGGTGGCACCTCGGGTCACCTGCTAGGCGGGGCGCTGGCGGCGATCATGCTCGGACCGTGGCCGGCGGTGCTGGTCATGACGTCGGTCATTGCCGTGCAGGGACTGCTGTTCCAGGATGGCGGCCTGCTGGTGATGGGGGCGAATATCCTGAACATGGGCATTCTGACCATCGCGGTCGGCTATGGCATCTACCGG
>JBGPQJ010000041.1:0-20294 GCA_041488995.1 Anaerolineae bacterium | reverse complement strand
TCTTCGTAACGGGCATTTTGATATAGCCCGTCGCCGACTTGCGCCCAGCCGATCTGGTCATAAAATTCGCGGACCTGTTGCTTGGTGTTTTCGGTCATCTTTATTCCTGCCCTCACCCTTGTCCCTCTCCCAATGGGAGAGAGGTTGGGGCGAGGGGAAATTTACAATCTTTTCTTTATAGCTTCAGCCAATTTCTCAATCAATTCCTGATCGCGCTCGGCATCAAAAAGCCTGTCATCCATCACAGCCTGAGGATAAGACCACGGCAGGTGCTTGCGGATGTGCTCCGGTTCGCTCATGTACCGCGGGACGATGTGAGCATGCAGCGCCGGGTCTGAATTGCCCATGATGGCGTAGTTGATGCGGAACGCATCGGTCACATCGAGCAGGGCATCGCCAATCGTGGACATGTCGCACAGGTATTCGGCACGTTTTTCGCGAGTCAGTGCGTTCAGGCTTGGCGCAACCGGGTCAGGGAGCAGGATGCAGTACCCTGACAGATATTGCATGTTGCACAGCACCGCCCAGCCTGAGGGCATCTGGCAGATCAGAGCGGGTTCTGTCCCGGCGCGGGCGGCAGCTACCTGGCGGTGGATGTGGGTGGACATATTTTTTTATTTCCAACTCAACTTTTCACCCGTCATCTGCGCGAAGGTCTTGCCGAACTCTGCCAGGCCCTCACTTGAAAGCACACGCCCGACCGGCCAGGTTTTGATATCGTCCCAGAAGGAAATTAATCGCCACGGGAAGGGACGGGGGTAATCGAAGAAAAAATAGTATGTGTAACGCCAGGTGAGTTCGATTTGCTCGTCTGTCAATTGATATTTCGATACATCTGATAGCACACTGTTCAGAAGTTCGAAATACTCATCATAGTTTTTCGGGTCGAGGGTAAATCCGCGATTTCTGTAATGCGTGTTGCCACAGGCGATCACAGGAATGCCGTTCAATCCCATTTCCAGACCCGTCGTTGTGGTAAACACGAGTCCCAGGCCGGTGAAATCCATCAGATCATAGGTGTTGACTTTATCCAGCGGCTTGACCACATGGATATTCTCGGGCACCTCAGGCAATGCCGCCTGAACCACATCCATCATTGAAGGCCCGTGCGTCAGGCGTTCACCGGGATGCACACGGATGACCAACTGCGCGTCCTTGCGTCCAGCAAAATACTGCACCGTGCGCGTGATCCATTCTGCCATACTGCTGCTGAATACATTGCGCCCCAGCGTGAGGCTGTCGCCGAGCACGTTGGTTGCCAGCAGGACGACCGGGCGTCCATCCAGACCCAGCGCTGTACGGATGGAGTCGCCGCCCTGCGCGGGGACATCCTGCCACAGGCGGGCGGCTTTGCCTTCGAGCCGTGCCCCCATGCGTGCCGACTCAAATTTGCGGATGCGTTCGTTCTGGGCATCGGTGAGCGGGATGGAGCCCAAATCCGACCAGAGCTGGTCGGTGTTCTGGCGCATGATCTCGTCGTTTTGGGCGATCCAGATCTGTTCACGCTGATCGTTGAACTCGTAGGTGGTCACCGGAATATCGAGATGCTTCACCACGCGGTAGACCGCCCCCAACTCAAGGATGGTGCCGTTGGGGATGAGCGCCACGTCGGGGCGGTTCTGTTTCAAGTAGGCCAATGCCGATTGGGCAGCGGACAAGTCGCGAGTGAGCCTGAGTCCGTAAAGCGCGGAACCAGGGTCAATCTCCTCGACCTGATCCGTGTACATCGTATCGTATTCCGCCACCCGCCGAATATCCTCCTGCAAAGACTGCGCAAGCACAATGGGGGCGACATCTAGAAGATTGACAATCTTTATCAGTCTTTCGGCAGGCCTGAGATGGTCGCGGGTGGAGAGGGCATGCCGGCGCAGGTCGAATGGAGCGACCTCCTTGCGCCAATCGCCGTAGGGCAGGTAAGCAAGGGTGACGCGATGACCGAGTCCCGCCAGAGTGACGCCGATAATGGCCGCCTGTTCGATCCAGTAGTGCAGGGTGGCGAAGATGAAGACGCTCTTACCCCTCGATGCTTTGCCGGCAAAGGGGCGGGCTTGTTCAATGGCTGAGGGGAGCGCGGTGGCGAGATGCGTGAGATTGTAGCGACCAAGGTTCCTGTGCCTGCGCGGGTTAAAGAGCCAGTAAGCCTCCATGGCAAACGGGGAGGTGGCGACAAGGTTCTTGAGGGCGGTTTTAGCGGGCATCAGAGTGATTCAATCTTCCACTCGAGGCGCGGGCGGGTGACGCCCGGGCGCGGCTCAGGCCACTGCATGCCGGGCGCGCCGGTGGCGTCCACGTTAAATTCAAGCGCCTGCTCTTCGGCAAAGTAACGGCGGATGCGGTATGAGCTGGCGTTGACGTTGAGCGAGTAGCGCCCGGAATTGAGCGTGTCGGGCGGGATAATGCAGCGGCTGACATAACGACCGGGTTTGCGGTTGGTAAAACGCTCGAACATGGCGGGATCGTCCGTGTCGAAGGTCGTGAAAACGGCTTCGCCACGCGCAGTGTTAAGGTAAATACCAACGCGCAAGCCGGTGACCGGCGCGGTCAATTCGTATTCGAATTCGACGACACCCGGGTCGGTGGAACGGATGGTCTCGACCACCCGCCCTTTTGAGTCCCGGATGCGAAGGGCGACGGGACGGAACGGATCAGCCTCCAGCGGGATTTCGTCCGTACCCCAGGTACGTTCACCGTCGCGGGAATGACCGGCGGAAAGGTAGAAATCCACCGCTTCGGGTGAAGGTGCGCGCTTGACAAGCCTGCCCTTCTCGATCACGATGGACTCCTGAGTCAGCCGCAATATGGCGGACATGTTATGACTGACGAACAGCACCGTGCGCCCTTGTTGGGCAACATCGCTCATTTTGCCCAAGCATTTGCGCTGGAATTCAGCATCGCCCACAGCCAGGACTTCATCCACGACCAGGATCTCGGGTTCAAGGTGTGCAGCGACCGCGAACGCCAGCCGCAGGTACATGCCGGAAGAATAGCGTTTGACGGGCGTATCAATAAATTGCTCGACCTCTGAAAAGGCGACAATTTCATCGAACTTGCTGGCGATTTCTCTTCCCTTCATACCGAGGATGGCGCCATTGAGAAAGATGTTCTCGCGCCCGGTCAGTTCAGGATGAAATCCGGTGCCGACCTCGAGCAATGAACCGACTCTCCCGTTGATCCAGATTTCACCTTCGGTGGGCTCGGTGATGCGAGAAAGGATTTTCAGCAGGGTACTCTTGCCTGCACCGTTGCGGCCAATGATCCCAAGGACCTGTCCTTCCTGAACTTCGAACGAGATATCGTTGAGCGCCCAGATGGTATCCATTGCGTCCGGAGCGGGAGTTTGCACGCGGCGGATGGCACGCAAGGGTGCGCCCATCGCAAAGGTGATGTTCTCACTCAATGTCTGGTATTTTTGCGGCGCAAGCCCGATTCGGTAACGCTTGCTGAGGTGTTCAACACGGATGACGGCAGCCATGGCTAAATCGTGTCCGCGAAAGTACGTTCCATCCGACGGAAGTAAACCAGACCGGATGCCAATAAAATAATGGCGATCACTGTCGAGATAGTCAGCCCCATTCCGAACGGAGACGGCGCGCCGAGCAACGCCCAGCGGAAGCCATTGATCACGCCCACCATTGGATTGAGCGAATAAAGCATCTGCCATTTTTCGGGGATAAGGGAGGATGAATAAACTACCGGCGAGACGAATTTCCAGAGCTCAGCCAGGAAAGGTATAAGGTAGCCCACGTCACGGTATTGGACAAAGAGTGCCGACAACCACAATGCCACGCCCAGCCCTGACACCAGTGCCAGCAGGATGAAAAACGGCAGCGCCAGCCAGGCAGCATTAATGAAGAAGTGAAAACCGCCGGTGATGGCATAATAGATCATCAACCCGATCAACACCAGAAATGCCAAGGCAAAGTCCACCACGCCGCCCAGCACCGACGAGAGCGGCAAAATCAGGCGAGGGAAGTAAATCTTTGACACCATGTTCTGGTGACCGACCAGCGAGCGGCTGGCGTCATTCAATGCCTTGGTAAAAATCGTAAATGGCAAAATCGCTGCATAAGAAAAAATAGGATAAGGAATGCCGTTATCGGTCGGCACCTTCGCCAGGTTTCCAAAGAAGATGCTGAAGACCACCATCTGCAGGAACGGCTGGAGGATTGCCCATGAAATGCCCAGCACAGTCTGCTTGTAGCGGACCTTCAAGTCGCGCCAGATCATAAAGTAGACCAGCTCGCGATAGGTCCACAGGTCGCGCAGGTTAAGCGACGCCCAGCCCTTGGTGGGTTTGATGTAGACGGTCATGGGTTCGTGCTTTTTAATCTCAGCAGTCATGATTTAGCGAATCTTGTCCTGGTTCTGCTTGAACCATTCGATCGTCCAGCGCATTCCTTCTTCGAAGGGAACCTGCGCGCGCCAGCCAAAATAGGCCTGGGCGCGGCTCACATCCAACCCGCGCCGGGGCTGGCCGTTGGGCTTGGTGGTGTCCCAGACCAATCGACCCTGGAAACCCGTCATGCGGCAGACCATTTCCGCCAGGTCCTTGATTGAAATCTCGTAGCCCGTGCCCAGGTTGACCGGCTCTGCGCCGTTGTACTTCTCGGCGGCAGTGACGATGCCGTCGGCGGCATCTTCCACATAAAGGAATTCCCGCGTCGGTGAGCCATCACCCCACACGACCATTTCCTTCTGCCCTGTCTGCTGAGCTTCAAATGCTTTGCGAATCAATGCCGGGATGACATGCGAGGAGGAGGGGTTGAAGTTATCGCGCGGCCCGTACAGGTTGACCGGCAAAAGAAAAATCGCGTTGAAACCATATTGCTGGCGGTAAGCCTGCGCCTGGACAAGCAGCATTTTCTTCGCCAGCCCGTAGGGCGCGTTGGTCTCTTCAGGGTAACCAATCCACAGGTCATCCTCCTTGAACGGCATCGGTGTGAACTTAGGGTACGCGCACACCGTTCCGATGGCGACAAACTTGCTCACACCGCGTTTCCAGGCCTGGTGCATCAATTCCACACCCATCACCAGATTGTCATAAAAGAATTCAGCAGGGTGTTCGCGATTTGCGCCAATCCCCCCCACGTGGGCGGCCAGATGGATGACGACCATCCTGGATGCGTCCAATCCATCGGACAAGGTCACGTCATACAGGCGCTTGATGGAATCACGGTCCGTCAGATCGTATTCTTCGATGGTGGGGATGTAGATATCCGTCGCGCCGCGCTCTTTTAATTTTGCAATGACAAACGAACCAAGAAAACCGGCGCCGCCGGTCACCACCACACGTTTTCCATGCCAGAAATTTTCCGCCATTCGATAATCTCCCTTAATTGGCTATTGAACAATAAACTGCGCGTTCCTGTAATGCTCGTCCTGCGGGTCGCTGATCAACCCCGAACGCAGGGCATACACCAGCTCGCGCACGCCGTCGTCCACGGTCAGTTCCGCCACAAAACCCAGTTCGCGTCTTATCTTTTCGAATGACACGGTGATATCGCGCATATCGCCACCGAAAGTCAAGTCTTTATACTGGACGACCGTTTCCGGCAGGCGCTTGATCACCAATCCGACAATCTCATCTTTGGTGTAATTCCCGGCCTCGGTACCCAGGTTGAAAATCTTCCCGCGCACTTTCTTATCCGGCGCAGTCAGCCCCAGCATCAAACCGCGCACCGTATCGCGCACGTGGACGAACGAGCGGGAATATCCGCGCTGGTAAATGATCAGTTCGCGGCGGGTACAGGCTTCCAGAACAAACTGGTTAACGATCAAATCGAAGCGCGTGCGCGGTGATATGCCATACAAAGTCGCCAGCCGGAAAATCACGGGGGCACACCCCGTCTGATTACGGAGGTATTCTTCCGCTGCCACCTTCGTCTCGGCATAGAGCGACTGGGGATTCAGAAGGGAGTCCTCGCTGACCGGCCTGCCATCTTCCGAGAGTCCGTAATTGCTGTAAGTGGACGCGAACACGAATCGCTCCGCCCCCCAGCCTGCTGCCTGCTCGAAAACCTGCTTCGTCGCCTCGACGTTATACCGCCACGCAGCCTGCCTGCCGACCGCCTGGCACGCCGGGAAACCAACAATCGCAGCCAGGTGGATGACACCCTGCGGTTTTTGCCATCCGCGCGGCAACGAATCGCGCACCGCCCGGGACTCGGTCACATCGGCTTTGACGAAATGGAAGTTGGGGTGCGCCATGAACCCTAACAGCGATTCGCCCCCAAACAGCAGCGAATCCAAAACGGTCACGCGATATCCCTCGCGCAACAATTCACCTGCCAGCAACGAACCCACATAGCCCGCGCCGCCGGTGATAAGAATATGCCTGTCAGGCAAGGGAGTGTTCCGTTTTGCCATCAGTTCACCTATAGATGCAGAATGACTTTCAACCCTGTCACTTCAAGTTCCGGGGCGTCTGAATCTGTCACCATATTCATATCCTGCTCGATACAGGTCAGCCGGCAGATATCCGCCACATCGCCCTCTCCAATAATGCGCACACAGTCAAACCCTGCCTGGCGGATTTTCTCCAGATGTTCCTTCACGCGCTGGCGGGTGTTGCGGTAAAGCAGGAATTGCTGCTCTACATAATCCACTGTCAGGCGCGCGCGCAGGGCGATGCCTTCGGGGGTGATAATGTAGCGTAGTTTGCGGCGCTCGGCACGCTTGACCTTGACGTACCCCTTGTCAATCAGGCGTTTGATATGCCAGTTGACCGTGCCCACTGCCACACCCAGTTGTGTGGCTAGGGACGCCTGGGTTACATCGGGATCGCGCTCTATATTTTCGAGCAGGGACAGTTCGCGGGCAGTTTCGGTGGAAGATTCCATAATTCAAAATTCAGTGACTGAATTATAACTCTGAGTGGGACAGGGTCAAGAGGGCAGGTGTTCAATATTCGGGGTAAACACAATTCGTTGGGGCGGAGCGCGGCGTCAGCAGGGCAACATTGACACCCGGTATTCGGGTTTGTACATACTCGCACAACAGGGGTTCTGTAATGGCATTTACCCACAGGTCATTTTCTTCTCCCCAGTTCTCCCCTGCCCCCTGGTATTTATACCATTGCGTATCGGCGACAATCATCGCAAAGCGATGTCTGCGGATATCTTCATAAAATTTCGCGAGATATGGCTTATTATGCGCCATCGCCATTTCGATCAAGAATTCTTTTTCGTATTCGCCAGCCAGTGGAACATCCGTTATATCCTTGAAAGTAAGAAGCTGCCTCTGGGAGATGAACAGCACCTCTCCCCCCCCTTGGGCTGTTTGTTCAACCGCTGAGCGGATCTGCGCAAGCGCAGTACCTGTAATGTCATTACTAAATATGCTGATGGGATGAACACTCTGCATGCCAAACCAAACCGGCACGAGGATTGCAAACGCCACCATCTGCCAGGGAAAATGGACCACAAGGACCGGCATAGCAGGCTCATTTATCTGTCGCTCCCAGAACAATGTTCCAGCAACCAGCATCAACAAGATGATGAAAGCGTCAAGATTGTGGAGGTCTCCCCCTGCGCCGATTTTAACGCTCACGATCAAACCGCCCACGAACAGGATGATCAATTCAACAATCACCCCCCATAAGCGCAGCGGGTGCAACAATCCCCCCTTAAATCGCAATTTCCAGAAGAGGATGAGCATTAACGGCATAGAAACAATCCCAATCGCCGGTATCATCCCCAGCGGATAGGTGGGATTAGGCCACAGGCGATACCACAACAATGCCGAAGCCGTACTTGAATAGAACGCACGCCAATTGCCGATATTGCCGGAGAGATAAATATAAGCCCACTGGCTGGCCAGTGCCGCCAGAATACCAGCGATAAGCCACACTACCGGAACGGTTAGGTAGCGGAACACACGATCGCCATGTACCGGTTTCTTGAGAAAATAAAGCGCAGTGGCCATCAGCGCCGGGACAGGGAACCAATTAATACGGCTCAGGCCTGCCCATAGCGAAGCAATAATTACTACTAAGAATGTCCGACGCAGGTTGTTTTCAGAGAAACCCATCAGAACGATGATGACCGGCACGATTAGATGCAAGTAGACAGGTCCCTGGAGCAAGTAAATGAACACCCAGAGCGCAAAGAACCAGCGCAGGGTCTTGTCTTCAATCCTGAGCCAACAGGAAAACACCACACCCAGCGCACCCGTCAACCCCAAGCGCAGGAATATCTGCCAGACACGGTGAAACCACAACGGTGAACCGGGGATCAGGAATGGTATCGCCAGCAGCAAGTGCAGGGAGGGATGCAAGACCGCCCAGGGAACCCCTGTCCCATAAATCTGCCGGGAGAAGAACAGGGAGGCATCATAGAAACGGCTCGTTTCAGCCCATCCTAGCGAAAAGGGGTTCATTGAAATATCGGGAAGGCTGCTTGCGATGCGCGCGGCCGATGCCTGCAAGATAAGCACTGCTGCAAGCGCACCCGCCGAATTAAACCGGCTCGAGGATAATTTAAGGCAATACATTCCAACCAACGATAGCCACCAAACAATAAAGGTTTTAATCCAGGGTTTATCCAGCAGGGTGCCGTAATAAGGATGCAGCATTATCGCCGGGAAAATGATCAAAGAAACGATCAAGAGTCCAAGGGGGAGTGATACCCAGCCTCCCTGCAAGGAGGGGGAAATTTCCATGCGGTCCAGAATGCGTTCGCGTTGAGGAGTCGAAGTCAGGATCAACACAACAAATGCAGAAACACCCAGAATCACAGACAGCCCAATCAGCGGGGACCAGTTTGATATCAGAACATTGGAGGCGTTTTGTTCCCGCGTGACATCGAAAATCTGAATAACTGAGGGGAGGGTCAGCAGGCTGGAAAACGCCAGGACAATTCGCCAGAAGGTGAGACGATCGGGTTGTCGCGTGTTCATAGCAGAGAATTTACTGTTCCTTGCATAAATTTATAAACCGAAGTGGCTAAAAAGCAGGGAAAACGACAATTTGGGTTCAAATATTTACGCAGTACTCTGTAGATTACGGGCAGGCAGATGATTCCCGCGGGCTCATGATGACCACACCGCCCGAGAGCGCTTTCTCAACTTGATACTCGCACAGAAGTGGGCGGGCAACGCGCTCTGCCCAGGTGTTGTTCTCGGCAGCAAAAGGATAATCAGTTCGCTGGGGTTCTGTGTTTTGCCCGCTGGCCACAATCAATCCAAAGCGGTGGTTGCGCAGATCCGAGTAGAACTGGTTGAGGTAAGGCTGGTTGTTTGACATCGCCATTTCCATCAGGGTGACGACCTCGTACTCCGGAATAAGCGGCACCCCGCTGATGGATTTATCTGCCAGCAGGTGACGCTGGTTGATAAAAAGCACCTCTTTGCCTTCCGAGGAGGCTTGCATGACAATTCCCCTGAGCGTCTGCAAATCCTGCGCAGCGCGGACATTATCGAGTGGTTTGGGGAACGAAACAGACAGGATGGCAAATCCAATCGGCACCAGCAGGGCAAAATATCCTACCAGCAGCGACGGGTGGTAACCGGATGCGGGTTTGTCCAGCGCAGCGCGATCGAAGAACAGATAACCTCCAATGATTCCCAACAGAGTAATATAAGCGTCCATGTTGTGCAGGTCACCGCCGCCGCCAATCTTGACGCTGACCGCCAGCCCGCCCGCAAACAAAACCCCCAGCATCCCTGCCAATCCCAGCAGGCGGATAGGATGCCATGCAGTCAATCGTCCGCGCAATGCATAGACGAAGACGGCAAGCATCGGCATGGAGACAATCAAAATGCCCGGCACCACACCCAGCGGGAAGGTAGGGTTCGCCCACAACCGCTCCCAGAGCAAGTCAGAAGTGAAGCTGGAGCCGAAAGCCGCAAGATTATCTCTGTTGCCCGACCAGAAAATATACAAGCTCTGCGAAGCCAGTGCGACCAATATGCCAAGCACGCCCCATAGCACAGGCTGGAGCAGGTAGCGCCAGAAATTGCGGTAGCCCTTCAGCGGTTCTTCATGCAAATAAAGTCCGATCGCCAGCATCGCAGGTGCAGGGAACCAGTTTACCCGGCTCATCCCCGCCCAGACTGACGCCAGCGCCACCGCCAACAGCGACCTCCATGGGTGGCGCATTGAAACACCCACCAGAACAATCCATATCATAATCTGAAGATGGTAATACACTGCACCCTGGAGAAGGTACAGGAAAAACCACATCGCCACAAGCATGCCGAGTAATCGGCTATCAAGCCTCAGTCGCCGCGAGAACAGAAATCCGGTTATGGCGGTCATGCCTACCCACAGCAACACCTGCCAGAGCCGGTGTACCCAGATGGGCAATCCATCCACCAGGAAAGGAACGGATTGCAAAAAATAACGCGTGGGGTGCAGGACCGAAAGCGGCAGGGCGCGACTATAGAGACGTGGTGCAAACACTAGCGAACCATAGTAATAGCGACTGGCTTCAGACCATCCCAGCGAGAAGGGATAGGTCGAAACGGCAGGAATGTAGGAGAGGATCACCAGAGCAACACCCTGTGTGAGGAATGCCAATGCAAAAAGTTGTTCCCAGGTTCGGCGGTATCCGGCTTTGAGCACTGCCGAGGCTCCCAGGCTTAGCCACCACAGCATCCACAGGGACGGGCCTGCCTGCGGAATAAATCCGCCAAGCAGACGATATTTGATGAAGAGAAACAGTCCTAAACTGGCGAGAACTGCCAATGGACCCGCAGCCTGCCACCCTTTTCCAGGAACAGGCTCCAGTTCCAGGCGTGAGATGAACCGCTCACCCCGCTGGCCGCGCAGCCGTACAAGGGCAAAACCACATCCCACCGAAACCAGCAAATACAATCCAAGCAGGAACAACCACTTGGAGCGGAGGATGGCGATCCCCATCGCATTTCCCTGCTGGATAGTCTGGTAAAAGGCCAACCCAGACAGGAAAAAGCCGATGATGAAAACAGCCTGCCAGAATGGTTTGGATGATTTCATAACGATTATTCTTGCGTGCCTGCCCCGGTATCTTCTGCCGGGAGGGAAGCTAAGGAGGATGCTTTTGCCTTATCAATCGCTGCCAGAACGGATGGTAGGTAGAATGCACCTGGCAGGCTGGCGATCATGAAAATGACACGTATCAGCAATGAGAGGGTGATCGCATTAGGAAGGCTGACTCCCGCCAGGTGGACAAAAAGATAGGTCTGCGAGAGCTCCTGAACACCATAACCGTTGATCGAGATGGGAATCTGCGTTAAAAAATATGTGATGCTCAATATTCCAGCAATGGTCCAAAAGGGTACCGATTCATTTAGACCGGTCAGTAAAACAGACGCCGCTCCAAAGAAACACAGCATGTGTCCCCAAGTGAGGCCGTAGGCTCCCAACAGCGAGGCGGGTTTTTTTAACCAGATAGTAAGCGCCTGTAAAGTGCGCACCACAAAATCCCAGGCTTTCTTCCACAAAGCGACCAGTGAAATCGACTGCGAAATTTTCCCTATCCCCCAAGACCAGAGCGGAATCAAGCCGAACGGCAGAACCGTTGCCATACCGGCCATTCCAACCAGGCGGTCGGCAACCAGTGAGGCCAACACGATCGAACTGTCATAACCCATCTCCGCCGCGCCGGCGAAACGAAACACATCCCCGCCGATGGTAGTGGGAAGGAAATTATTGGCAAAAAAACCGGTGAATGTCAGTGCGGCTGAGCGCGCAAAGGAAATATTGAACTTGGCAACCCGCAACAGAAGATGCCAGCGGCCGACAACAAAGAACCGAGAGATGAATATCAGCGCAGTCGCCAGCAGGAACCGCCAGAGCGGAATCTGACGGATTGCCAGAACAATGTCATTCCAATTCTGCACGATCAAGAAGATCAGCAAGCCAAATGCCAGCAAGCTGCCCGCACCCCGCAGGAGCATCTGGCGGTTTTTAGAAATCCATTTTCTCATTTTTCAGGGAAGCCAATCGTCTTCAGAATTGTGTAGGTAGGTTTGGCCTGAGACTCATAATATGTGCGCACCTGCAATTCGGCGATCAAACCCATCAGAATGGATTGAAAGCCCATGATGATAAACATCACTGCCATCAGGAAGAACGGCGAGGTCAGCACCGGCACGCCCCAGAAAACGCGCCTGATCAACAAGGCAAATAAAGCCAGCGTGCTCACGATAATCAGGGACATGCCTGTGCCACCGAAGAGATAGATGGGCTTTCTGGAATAATCGAGCAAGAATTTAACCGTAAACAGATCAAGCACCACCTTGATGGTGCGCTCGAGTCCATACTTGGCCTTGCCGTACTTGCGCGGGTGATGGTGAACAGGGATTTCCGTAATCTTTGCTCCTACAGCATGGGCGTATACCGGAATAAAGCGATGCATCTCGCCATAAAGACGAAAACCTGTCAATGCATCACGCCGGTAAGCCTTGAGGGTACAACCATAGTCGTGCAAATGAACCCCGGTCACTTCAGAGATCAGCCAGTTGGCGGCATTTGAGGGCAGGGTGCGGGTGAGGTAGGTATCCTGGCGATCTTTCCGCCAGCCGGAGACCACATCATATCCTTCGTCAAGCTTGGCCAGCAGCATAGGTATATCCGCCGGGTCGTTCTGTAAATCGGCGTCCAACAAAATGACTACTTCGCCGGTGGCATGGTCTATCCCGGCGGCAATGGCAGCCGTCTGCCCGAAATTACGGCGAAAGACAATCCCCCTCACATGCTGTGGGTCTTTCACGACCAATTCATTCAATACGGTCAGGCTGTTGTCGCGGCTGCCGTCATCCACCAGGATCAACTCCCAGGTGAGCGCAAGCGCGTCCAGCGCCTCATGGATGGCATTGAACAGCAAAGGAAGGTTTTCTTCCTCGTTATATACCGGGACAACGAGTGAAAGTTTCATGGGATTCTCCGAAAAATACGCAAATAAGAGTCATCCAGACACGATGCGGTTGAAGGTGCGGGGGGGAGTTCTTCATAATCATTTGAATTCAACACAGCAACGACTTCGCCACCACGCTTGAAGTAGCGTTGCTCGATCAGAACGTAATCTGCCTCATGCAGCCATTTCTCCGAAAGGGTGTCATCCCACCAGCCATAACGCAAAAGGGCATCAGAATCTCCGCCTGTGCTCAAAGAATAAACGAGGTTGAGTTGTGGCGGGTAGATTTTAACCTCGGGAATATATAAAAGATTGACCGGTGAATAACCATTCCAATAGATTCGCGCACCCGGCGGTATCGTTTCAGCCAGGTACTTTCCCGACCTTTCAAATGCAGTAATCACATTTCCAGTGCAGTCATAGGATTTATAACCATTGCCCAATAGATCAGTCGGCTGCAAAACAATCCCAATTCCCCAGAATACCCAAAGCGTAAAAACAGCATACGCCATACTTTTTACTAAAGCAAATGAATTCAAGAAATGTTTGGCCAGGGCTGCCAAGCCAAGGAATATTCCGCCGGCAACCAGCCCCGTTATCAGCGGCGAATAAAGCAACGCATATTTCGGAATATCATAGTAATCCATTGAGACTAGATTGGCAATAAATTGTTGCAGTTCCACCATGCCCGGTTGAAACTGCATGTTTTTGAAGCGCGGCACACCCATTTTCAGGAACTGGTCGATTAGTTCAATTTTTATCACCCCGCCTGATATATTGGATGCGCTGAATGAAATTCCGGCAAACAACACAAGGATGATTAGAGCTATTAATACCTTTCTCAAAATTGAGGGACTTCGTTGCCACATCCTTATGCTAACCACGATCAAAAGCGGTATGAGCCCTATGAAAAAGGCGTTATAGCCAGCAAAGCAAAAAGTGCAATAATTATTGCCAAGCGCCGCCCAGGCATGCAGGCCTGTAAGCGTAATAACCAACGCTGAGAGATAAACTGCAATGCGGAAATCTGATTTCCCTTTCCAATCATTTCGGCGCGGCCACAAAAGCCATGCGGCAAGCGCTCCCACAAAACCGGCAAAATGCGAACGCGCCAACTGGAAAAAACTATCCAGCTGCTGATCAAAGGTAACCTGTGGATCCCAAAAACTCTTAGCTCCCTCCGGAAGCTGCCATGGTTTGAGAAACGGTACCAGAGAGTCCGGCAGCCAGTAAGCCCACATCCGTAAAATGCCGGGCCAATAGAATGCGTGAAAAATGGCAAGAGACCCTAGACCCGCTACTGCCGTCCATAGCCCGATTTTCAGGCCCTGCTGCCACCAGATATAAAGCACCAGCAGCGGCAGCAAGGGCAGCATATTGATTCGCACCATAACCGTTACGCTTGCCAGGATCGCTCCCAGAAGAATTTGCCATAGTTTTCGATCTGCACCAAGCGTAAGGAACATGGTCCACATCAGCAAGCAAGCCACCAACCCCTGAGAAATGGCTGGACTGTAATAACGCGCCAGGGCGGGGTTTATGGCCGTTATCCACACCACACAGGCAGCCAGCCAGCGAGATCCCAACCGCCGGGCGGTGAGCCAGAGCGCCAGCAGCATTAACACTGCAAGTATAAAAGCGAATATTCGGCCCGTCCGCAGCCCTGGTCCGAAGATTAACTGCATCACGCCGGGGATCAGGTACGAAAACGGCATCTGGTTTGTCCAGGGGCCATAATCCTGAAAGGGAATATATTTCCCGGCGGCGAAAATCAAACCTTTATAAAGATATAAACCCTCGTCAAGGACTGAACGCTGAGTGACACCAAACCTGGCCACCTGTGCAGAAAAAAGCAGAAAGCCGACCAGGGCAACCAGATCGGCAATCCAAGGCCGCACGTCAAGATAATCCTTAACGCTTGAGGGTTTCATTGCTTAATGGCTCAATCTTTCAATATCAGCATCCACCATCATCGTGACGAGCCGGGCAAAACCCACCTTCGGTGACCAGCCCAGGACGGTGCGGGCTTTTGCGGGATCGGAGATGAGCAAATCCACTTCGGCCGGGCGGTAGAATCGTTGATCCTGTACCACATAATCCCTGTAATCCAAGCCGACATGGCTAAAGGCGATCTCGCAAAACTCTTTGACAGAGTGCGTTTCGCCTGTACCGATGACAAAGTTATCCGGTTCGGAATGTTGCATTATGCGCCACATCGCATCCACGTAGTCGCCGGCAAAACCCCAGTCACGCTGGGATTCCAGATTCCCCAGGCGCAGTTCCTTTGCCTGTCCCAGCTTGATAGCGGCGACTCCGTTGGATATTTTGCGGGTGACAAACTCCAGACCTCGGCGCGGGCTTTCGTGGTTGAATAAAATACCCGAGGCGGCAAACAGGCCATATGATTCGCGATAGTTGACGGTGATCCAGTGCCCATAGACTTTGGCAACACCGTAGGGGCTGCGGGGATAGAACGGCGTTGTTTCTTTCTGCGGTACTTCAAGGACTTTGCCAAACATCTCACTCGAAGATGCCTGATAGACCTTAATCTTTGGGTTTACCAGGCGAATGGCTTCAAGCAGGCGTGTAACACCGACAGCCGTCACCTCGGCGGTCAACACAGCCTGCCCCCACGAAGTTGGCACGAAAGATTGCGCTGCCAGATTGTAAACTTCGCCTGGCTCATACTCTTCCAGAATACTGACCAATGAACTCTGATCGTGCAGATCGCCTTGGACGACCGTGATGTTATCCTGAATATGTGCAATGCGCTCGAAAGTCACTGTGCTCGAACGGCGCGCCATTCCAATGACCTGGTAACCTTTTGAGAGCAGCAGTTCTGCAAGATATGAACCATCCTGACCGGTGATGCCGGTGATTAATGCAATAGGCATGATTTCCTCACTAATTTTGTTGACCTGGGGGGTGGAACCCGTCCGCCAGCAGCTAAATTCAACAGCTGAATTATACTTCGCTTACCCGCATCCAAAATATGCAAATCTGAATTGGACGATGAAGATTCAAGAACGCGGTCGACGGAAACGCTCATACAACACGTCACCGACCATGATCGCTACTCCAGCCGCCAGCAGGAACGCCGCATAAGCCAGGAAATTATACTTGGGCACAACGTGATAGTACCTCCCCGCATACCAAAGAGAAAACACTACAAGGAAAACAATCTCAACAGCCACAATACGCGGTAGCCACCGATCACGGATTTCCCGCCAGAAAGCCCAGGCATAAGCAGCAAACAATGCCTGCCATGGCAGCATGATGACACGATAGCGGGGGTTATCCCACTGGTCAGCACCTGCCCGGGTAGAAACCAGCACAATCCAAATCCAGATCACAAACCCAAGCCATAACCACACCCTGCGTTCGCGAGGGTCGGGCAATTTCCAGGCGGCAATCAGACCGTATACCAGCAAGGGAATCAACACATACCAGCCAATGGAACGCACGCTGCCGATGATACGCGACATCACGATGGTCGGTTCAAACAAATTGGCAGGCAGCAAAGGTTGGGTGATGCCATACCCAATGAGAAACGGGACATGAAGCGGTTTTGGCAAAACCCCGAGCAGATACTGCACGATACCAGAGGATTGCGTGAGAAGATACAAATCCCATTTGGATGCGTCGTAGAACCAGGTGGTAATCACGCTGTACGGATCCGAAGCCGACAGGGTGGACTGGCCCAGAACAGACGAGATGAGAAAAACTCCAAAAACAAACACGACACCGATTACCGCTATAAGCCACCATGAAATCCGACGGTGATCCCCTGAGAACCAGTACCAGCCAGCAAGAACGATCAGAGCTAGTAAAGCGATGCTCGGAGAGAATAACAGGAGGCCCAATATCCCAGCAGCAAGCCATGCCCATCCTGTTCGGCGGTGATTTTTGAACCAGTCCACAAATCCCCAGATGGTCATTGCAACGAATGTAATCAAAAACGGTTCGCGCATCTGCGAGCTGCCCAGTAAAATGCTCTCGGGGTAAACAGCAAGGATCCAAGCTGCCGGGACAGCGATTTTTACACCCCAGGATGCACCCGCCGCTTTCCACAGGAAGGGAATTGCGACCGCGCTGACCAATGCCGCTATCAGGATGATGAGAGTCGGACGATGAACATCAGGGGAAAGATATCGATAGACTGACGCACTCATCGCCATCATGCCGCCATACTGGTCGCCGACGAATTCACTGTCTTGAAAACCCTGCCAGACGGTATGGTCTGATTTAGCCAGTGCCCACGCATCGTTGTCCCGCCGCCAGGAGTCGGTAAAAATATAGCCTGCTTTTTGCTGTTCAGAGCCAGTACCATAAACAGGCAAGAGGGTGGTCAGCGCAACGCCAGTCGCTACACGGAAGAGGAATGCCAGTGCAATAATCCACCCCAGCGTTCGCGTGCCCCCTGCCCAGCGCCATAATGCAACTAGTATCATTAAACCGAGCAGAATGACCAGCGAAAATGCCAGCCAGCCAGCGCTGTAAAACTCCGGCTGGAAGACTGCCATCAGCGCACCAAGCCCAAACCCGGCAGGGATGATCCACTTCAGGTCAGACAGCATGCTTGCTCCGTGAAAATATATAATTTACAAACCACCACAGCACAATAAGCACCACAAGCGACTGCATCGGGATCAAGAAACGCGGGTTATCACCGTGGTCGAGCATTGATTGCAGCACTGAGGCAATCCACACTGCCCCGATGCTGAACCAAATAAAGGGCGTCATCTTGACCCTCTGGCGAACTTTTTTTAATGCAACCACCATGAGCGAGCCAAAGATAAAAATCATGTTGATGCCAAACAAAAGTCCGCGCTCAATCAAAATGATTCCGCGCGCGATTGTCAGTAACATCGGGTCTTTTATCGCCGCCGCAGACCAGTAGACTGGCACCTTCCAGAACCAGCCCCAGCCCAATGCGACGTTGCGCGCATAGAGTAAGGGATGCTGAAGGATCAACTGTATGGAAATCTTTTGGATCAACCGCGAAAGACCGTAAAAACTCTCGCCGGTCACTTTTTGCATTTCCGGGATGGCATCCCAGATGGCATTGGTCTGGTTCCCATATTCAGCAATGCGCGCATCACGGAACCTCAAGTAGGTATCGCGAAGACCTGCATAATCATCCGGGACATACTCAAAAAAGACTCCTGTATGCTGGATCAGGTGGTAGCCGGTCATCGCACTCAGGCTCCACATGCCAAAACGGTCATGAATGAAATTAACCCACCAACCGGCCAGAATCAGCCCAGGCAGAAGCGCGGCAACCACTGACGTCCAGCGGATGCGCGGTGTGCTCGCCCGCCAGCCAACCACCAGGAAGAAAACGATCCAAAACGGGAGATAAATATAGAGAGGGCGGGTAATAATTGAAAGCCCGACCGCCAACCCGGTCAGAACAGCCACGCTGATTAACCTCCACGCGGATCTCTCCTCTCCTCCGGTTTTTTCCTCCAAAAGGAATACCATTCCAGCCCAGGCAAGCGCAAGCCAGAATGTCGCCAGTGTCTCAGTCATCAGATCGGCTTCGAACAAGAACTGCTGTGCGCTGAGGGTGTGCGCCAGCGCGACCATTGCGCCAAACCAGCCCCGCCCGCTTATCCGCCAACCGATGTAAAAGAACAGCAGCGTTATGACAAATCCGAGCAGGAGCTGAGCGGTGTAGACACGCTCATCAGGACCGAAGAGCGCCATGAAGGCCGGATAACCCGGCGTACGCGTACCATCATATTGCACCCAGCCCCCGAGAATCGCTTCTGCCGACCGGCGATAACTACCTGTATCATTGAGCGGGACAACCGGATAGAACGCTCTTAGCAGCAGGCGTTCGATGCCAGCAACAGAAAATACAACCCAAAACCAGGTTCGGGCAGATACTTTATCGAGGCGGGATAAAAAATTCGCAAGATGTGACATGGTTGAAAGCGATTCTAAACGAGAAATATATCATTTCCAAACGAGTTGCTTCAAACACTCTATAATTTCTAAAACCCGTTGAGGCCGCGTTTTGCCCGTTCCGTCCATGAATATCGTCTGGAATCATTCTTCGCCTGCACAGCCAGCGCATCCCGCCTGGCGGGGTTATTTAGCAGGTTACGGACGGCGGCGATCCAAGCCGGGACATCATCTGGCGGGCAGAATACAGCATTCCGTTCGTTGAGCACTTCACGGAAGACGGGCAAATCGCTGGCGACAATCGCACGCCCGGCGGCCAGATATTCGAACATTTTTAACGGGCTGGAGATCGCTGCTGAATTTCCGCCGCCGCTTGAAATGCCGATGAACTTGCCATAGGGCATGAGCAGAATATCCGCCGCAGCCTGGTAGAGAGGCAGCCGGTCATTGGGGATAAACCCGGTGAAGGTGACATTGCGCAGGTTTGCAGTTTGCTCTCTCCATGCAGCCACATCCTCGGGTTTTCCGCCCGCCCAAACAAATTGTGCTTCAGGGATGACCCTGGCCAGTTCGATGAATATCTCCACCCCGCGTCCCGCATAGAGATGGCCGGTACAGGCAATTGTGAGGGCATCGACCAGGCCCAGTTGATGGCGGGCAAGTTGAGGGGCAGGCAGGTTCTCAAAGCGCTCGGGCTCGATCCCGTTGGGGGCAAGGATCATATCTTCGGGTACAAGGTGTTTCCCGTAGCGATGATCCAGAGCGTCTTCCAGCGCATGTGTGATGACCATCATCCGCTTGCGGCCGGGAATCCATAGGAACAGGCGATGCCACCATGGACCCACCGCCCCGGAGGGAAGATCGTGGAGTTCGATGATTACAGGCAGGCGGTGGAGCAGGGCGTAGACAGCCGACTGTGGCACCCAGGTGTAGACAAGGTCGGGCTGCAGGTTCGCGGCGCGGCGGACGGCACTCCAGAAAAACCGGCGGCGGCTTGCGCTCGACAAATGCTCGATTTTGAAGGGCGTCGACAGACCATAAAAGGATTGCAGATCCTCAATGGATGATTTTTGATTACTGGTCGGGACAAGCAGAGTGACTTCATATCCCAACTGCGCGAGGGCATGAACGGCTTTCATCATCTGTATGCTGTTGGCCGTTTCAGAGGGGACGAACGAGGCTGAGATACAAACGATGTTCATGCGGGAGCGCTCATTGCAGCCTGACGGTTGATTTCAGCCAACCCCCGCCAGACGATGATTCCCACCGAAATCACCAGGTACGCGGACAGGATGGCTGCCGCCGCCAGATAACCATAAGCGGGCGCCAGCCAGAAAATCAGAACCAGTTCCACTGCGCCGACGGCAGTGGCAACAATGAGCGGGAAAGAGGGTTTACCGAGGGCAAGCAGAAGCGGTCGGTTCCAACTGAAGATGTTGGCCACCCCGTAGCCGGCGAGCAGGAGAACTGCTGCGGGATAGGCAGGGGCGAATTCTGCGCCGTAGATCAGAGGGATGAGCCACCAGCCAAGCAGGACGATGAATCCGC
>JBGPQJ010000040.1:0-20340 GCA_041488995.1 Anaerolineae bacterium | reverse complement strand
GAGTAATCAAAAAACGACAGACCGGTTTTGCAGCGCCTGTGGCGCTTCGTTAACTCCAGTTTGTCAGAACTGCGGGCATGAAATTAAGCCTGGCGATCTGTTTTGTACTGGCTGCGGGCAACCAACCAAATCCATTCAACAACCAAAGGTGGAGACTGTTTGATGAACCACAAAAATATAACCGTCATCCTGTTGTTGATTACGTTTTTTCTATCTTCCACAACAGTCAAAGCCCAAACAGAGACTCCGCCCGGCGAAGCTTCCTTGCCAACAGGGGCAGTGACCGGAACAATCGCCAACCTGAGCCAGGGCGAAAATATTCCGGAAAAAGTCGAATTGATGGTGCATATCTGGGACCAAACAGCAGACAAAGGAATGTTTCACGGAACGTCCCGACCGGATGGTACTTTCCGCATTGAAAATGTGCCGCTTGAAACAGGCGCAGAGTATCTTGTCATGGCAGTCTACAATGATGTTACCTATTACTCCCAATCGGTGGTGTTAAATTCGGAGAACAGCCTGAACTTCGAAGTGCCCATTTACGAAAGCACCACTGACATATCCCAGGTTCAGGTGGATCAGTTGCATGTGTTATTTGATGTAGCTGCCGACGGGCTGGAAGTGAAAGAAATTTACATCTTCTCCAATTTGGGAGACCGTACTGTAAAAGATGCTGCCAAACTAGAAGATGGCTCACTTGCCACATTTGAGTTTCCCTTACCTGCAGATGCAGATTACATATTTTTCAAACCCGACACTGATAACGAACGCTTTGTAAAGTTTCCTGGCGGTTTTGCCGACAAAGCCCCACTTATGCCAGGATCGCAAACCGGACAGTTCATGGTGAGTTATCTACTGCCCTATGACGGGGAAAAGCAAATTGACTTCACCGTCCCGATAAATATAAAAGTGATGAACTTTCTGATTCCGGCTGATGCTGGAATAACTCTCAGCGGTGCAGGTCTTGGGGAGCCAGAAACCACATCCATGCAAGGCGGGTCAACCTTTAAGATTTACTATTACTCGGAATTAGATGCAGGCAATACCATCAGCATTTCAATTTCTGGCACATCGGACAGTAGTAATGCTTCGGGCTCTTTCTTTTCTTCACCGCTCCGTACTGGGATGACTGTCGGACTGATAATTCTAGGGTTGTCAATGATAGTGATAAGTGTGTGGTGGGCGCGCAAAACCAAGGAGAACGAAACTAATGACGATGAGAGCGGCGAAAATGAAAACGACAAAGACGAGACGCTGGATGAGCTGATTGCAGATATCGCGCAATTGGATGAATCTTACGAAAAAGGCGAAATTCCTGCAGAAGAATACCATGTAAAACGTGCGAGCTTGATGAAACAGGTAAAATCCCGGATGGCATAAGACAGCCATAAGTGGTTTTAGAATATGGTAATTTCCTCTCTCTCGCGCCGCGACTTTCTCAAACTTGGGGCGGCTGCGCTTGGCAGCCTGGCGTTCTCCCCGTTTGTACTCAACTGGGGAGAGTTCAATGACGGCAAGCTTGTCCGTGTCGCGGCAAAATCGGTCAGTGTCTACAGCCTACCGGACGATACCAGTCGGATTGTTAGCCAGCATTACCGGGATGAGATTGTCAACGTCTATCAGGAAGTAGTTGCTCAAACTCCAGGTTATAACCCCGTCTGGTATCGTGTGTGGGGTGGTTATATGCACCGGGCGCATTTGCAGAAGGTGAAAGTGATTTACAACAAGCCTTTGAATACAATCTCTGATAATGGAGTGTTGGCTGAAGTCACTGTCCCATACACCCAATCCATGCGATTTACCTCGGCCCAGGGTTGGCAGCCGCTATACCGTCTTTACTACGAAACTACCCACTGGATTGTTGGCGTTGACGAGGGTCCCGATGGGCAGCCCTGGTACCGCCTGCTGGATGAACTTCTCGAGATAAACTACCAAGTCCCCGCTGTGCATTTGAGACCCATCATGGACGAGGAATGGGTCCCCATATCACCGGATGTGCCTTTTGAAAAAAAGCGCATCGAAGTAGATTTAAGCAGGCAATTGTTGACCGCATACGAAAACGGGGCGGCCGTTTTTCAAACTAAGATTTCGTCCGGCATCCCCGGGCTGGAGTCGAAAAATGAACTCCCGACTGCAACGCCGCGCGGTATATTCAATATCCTAAGCAAATTCCCATCCAAACACATGGGCGATGGCAGCCTGGCCTCCGACATCGAGGCTTACGAACTGGTGGGTGTGCCCTGGACAAGTTTCTTTACATCTACCGGCTATGCTTTCCACGGTACCTATTGGCATGATAATTTCGGCGTTCCCATGAGTCGCGGCTGCGTGAATATGCGACCTGCAGAAGCCAGGTGGTTGTTCCGTTGGGCACGCCCAGTGTCTCCACCTAACGAGTTTGAAACCCCAGCCAAAGTTGACCGAAGGGGCTACGGGACGGCTGTCAAAATATTTTAACCAAACGTTAACTAAAAGCGCGGCACGCTGAGTTGAACTACCAAGCGTACCGCACTTTTACCTTCCTCAGATACTTTTTACTGCAAAGCTGCCTTCAAATCTGCCAGCAAATCGTCGATGTGCTCGATGCCAGCCGAAAGGCGCACCAGGCCAAGGTCAACTGCCAGTGGTGTGTTGGCGACCGAAGCGTGGGTCATGGCGGCGGGGAGTTCAATCAGCGACTCCACGCCTCCCAGCGATTCGGCCAGGGCGAAAATGTGGGTACTTTCCACCACCTTGCGAGCGGCTGCCTCCCCGCCATGCAGAATAAACGAGACCATTCCTCCGCCCGAGCGCATCTGGCGGCGTGCAAGGTCAACCTGCGGGTGGGAGGGGTGAAAAGGATACAAAACCTGCGCCACTTTGGAGTGAGTCGCCAAAAAATCGGCAATTGTGGCTGCATTTTCAGCCTGGCGATCCAGACGCACCGCCAGGGTTTTGATGCCGCGCAGGACCAGGAAACAATCCAAAGGCCCGGGTACAGCTCCAATCGCATTTTGCAGGAAAGCCAGGCGCTCCCGTAATTGAAGGTCAGCGCCAATCACCGCACCGCCAATGACATCGGAGTGCCCGCCCAGATATTTGGTTGTAGAATGGACGACAAGGTCGGCTCCCAGGGTCAACGGGCGCTGCAAGTAAGGCGTGGCAAAAGTATTATCAACTGCTAGAAGCGGCGGGTTACTCTGCTGGTGGGTAATCTCGGCAATGGCAGAAATATCGCTCACCCGCAGGAGTGGATTGGAAGGCGTTTCCAACCAGATCAGGCGGGTATTGGGGCGCAGGTTGGCCTGCACCTGTTCCAGGTCGGTGGTATCGACATAGGAAAAATCCAACCCGTAGGGGCGGAAGACGCGCTCGAACAACCGGAAGGTGCCGCCATAAACGTCATTACCTGCCAGAATATGGTCACCCGGTGCAAACAGGCGTAAAACATTGTCCGTCGCAGCCAGGCCGGATGCATAGGCAAGGCCGAATTGACCGGCCTCCAGTTCAGCCAGGCAGGCTTCGAGGGCGGCGCGGGTCGGGTTGCCGGTGCGCGAATATTCGTATCCGCGATGCTTTCCGACCCCATCCTGGACGTAGGTGGAGGTCTGGTAGATGGGCGTCATCACCGCCCCGGTGGTAGGGTCCGGTTCCTGTCCGGCATGAATGGAAAGGGTCTCGAATTTCATTTGCAGGTTCTCCTAAATCCCCTGGGCGATGTAATCCAGCACATCTATTTTGGTCAGGATGCCGACTGGATTGTCCTGCTCTGTCACCAGCACAGCCTGCCCCTCCATGATGACCGGCAGGACCGTCTCGACCGGTGTATCCACCGGGAAAACTGTCGGGGGTGATGCGACAACTTCGCTGATAGTCTCATCAGGCGAATGGGTATGTTTGCTCTCCAGCATATGCTTGAGCAGGCTTACTTCTGTCACTACACCTCCCAATTTGCCATCCGGATATAGTACGGGCATCTGCGAAATATCGTGCAGTTTCATCTGGGCAATCACATCGGTCATGCGATCGTTGATGCGAGTGGTAATCAATCCTTGAACCGGTTTGGCTGCCAGGATGTCGCCGAGCGAGGATTCGCTCCATTTTGTGGATAGGAAGCCGTTGTCGCGCATCCACTGGTCATCATAGAACTTCGAGAGATAACGGGACCCGGAATCGGGCAGGATGACCACCACCAGTCGATCGGGGGGCAGCTGTTGTGCATAACGAATGGCAGCCGCCAGAGCGGAACCGGAGGAGCCTCCGGTAAAAATGCCTTCTTCTTTGACCAGGCGGCGCGCCCACAGGAAGGATTCTTTGTCCCCAACGCGAACGATGTGGTCAATAAGCGACAAATCGAGGGTCGTTGGCAGGAAATCCTCGCCGATTCCTTCCACCTTATAGGTTTTTGGATGCGCATCTTCGGGGATGCGGCCCTGTTGCCAGATCTCCAACAACAACGACCCGACTGGGTCTGCGCCCACGATGCAAATATCCGGATTCTGCTCTTTGAGATAACGCCCCACCCCGCTGATCGTACCCCCCGTGCCCATCCCGGCCACCACATCGGTGACAAGCCCGCCGGTTTGCTCCCAGATTTCCGGGCCGGTTGTCAGATAGTGACTGCGCGGGTTTTCGGGGTTATGGTATTGATTGGCCAGAATTGCGTTAGGCGTCTCAGCCACCAGGCGTTTGGCGACGCTGTAATAGGATCGCGGATCTTCGGGGGCGACGGCGGTGGGGGTGATAACCACCTTCGCACCAAAAGCCCGTAAAAGTTGGATTTTTTCCTGGCTCATCTTGTCAGGCAGGACAAAGATGGTTTTGTAGCCTTTTTTGGTGCTGACAATTGCCAGCCCCAGACCGGTATTGCCTGAGGTAGCCTCGACAATGGTGCCGCCAGGTTTCAGCCGCCCGCTGCGTTCGGCTTCTTTGATGATACTCAAGGCGATCCGGTCTTTTATCGAACCGCCCGGGTTGAAAAACTCAACTTTGGCATAAATCGGGCAGGGTAAGCCACGTCCCAAACGGTTTAGACGAACAAGAGGGGTTTTTCCGATGGTTTGTAATATATCGTCATAGACTCTCAATGTGTCAGATGTAGAGAGAATTGGGGATGTCATTCTAATTTCTCCTGGGTAGGTAATGGTTATTAAAAACAAAGGGTCAACTGCTTAAACAAAGACAGCAGACAAACACGCAACAAGCATCCTGCAAAGTGCGGGGTGTCTATCTGCCGCCTGTGGCAGTTGACCGTAAGATATTAGGATTTCATCAGGCGGCGGTTACAGTCCCCGCCTGATACATGTGCACAATTGAATGTTCATGTTTTGAATATTGTCCTTGGTCTAATTTATCGACTTCGCCCGATTATACCTAGATTTTATTGTTCGCAACGGAACGTTTCAAAGCGATATTATTTATGCCCCACCCTGGCCATATTTTGCCGGGTCGGTGGGAGTCGCGCCGCTGGGGTCGTGAACATACACCCAGTCGCCTTCTTTGGCCCAATTGAATATCCAGTGTGAATCACCGGCAGAATCTTCATCATCAGATGATGCACTTGCCTTCACCTTAGTAGTTTGTGTGGTTAAAAGTAAATATCCGACAGCAAACATTGCCAGTGAATTTATGATGATGCGTTTCATATCGAGTCTGTCTATTTATTGCACGCCGCAACTACCGCCGCGATTAGGAGCCTGTTCCAATAAGCCATTTTCACCCAGCCACTGATATACTCTCCTGAAACCTGATCCCGAAGAATACTGGCGACCCACCAACTGAGACGCATCTGCCTCAGCAAAACCGACCTTTTGGGTGGCTTTCAAGAATGTGGCAATTTCCAATGTCTGCTGAGGAAACCAGTAGGCATTGACGTATTTGGCGGCAGAAAACATATCTGCCTCGCTTGCATTTTGAGCGGCCATCAACTCCAGCACCCCCAGCATCGCCATGCCATGATTACAATCGGGGAAGTGGGTCGGGTTGTCACAGCAGGGACGGTAGACAGCCGAGGCAACTTTCAACAGCCGCGCCTGTTGTTCTTCGGTCAGGTGAACAATCGCAGTACTGGCGTATAATTCCATAGGGGGCTTTACTCCAATTGTCCAACCACCTGTGGATGCAAAATTACCGGCCTGGTCTTTCCCCTGAGACATCATAAGCCCTTCGGTCAGGATGGGGTTTTGATTTGTCAGGCCAAACGCCCAGAAAAGATTGAGCAGAAAATAGGCATTCTCCTGGTTAATCATAATGGGGGCATTACTCCCTTTTGTCAGGATGGCGAGTTGCTCATCAGTGAGCGGCTGCCCTGCTTGTTTATAAATTTCTATGAATTGGGGTAAATCAATTGCGCCAGCCGCCAGCAACTGCGGGCCTATATCTCCAAATACAGCAGAGATTGTATAGCCTTCTGGCGGGTAGATTTCATTAGCATCCACCATTGCCTTGTTATCGGATTGCGATTCAGTCGTCGGCATGGACTGTCTCCCGGTAAAATACCCCCCGCCAAACCCAGCGATAAAAACGATCAGAAGAAGGAATGCTTTTCGGGCAATATCAATCTTGCGGCGTGGTTGTTTAGGTGCAAATGGTTGAATAGGGGTGGGCAAAGACTCGCTGATCATTCTATATCTCCTAGGGATTTTGTAAAACTGCCGAGACAACGATCCGGTGATTATCCACAAGGTATGGGTGGCAGGATATAAGGGTCACCGTGGCATTTGGCGTAGGGTCCATCACTTCCACTGCTGTAGGCTCGACAATCTTTGTGCCAGTAATGACGTAGGTGTACTGCCGCCGGCTTGTAAAAAGGATAACTGTATCACCAGGTTGGAGCCTGTCAAGGTCTCGGAAGACTTCACCAAAGATGTCGTTGTGACCAGAAAGAACAATGTTCCCGTTCTCGCCCGGATTCGGGGTGCCGAGGTGTTGGGCGACACCCTTCTTAAGCTGCTCCCAACCATCGCCTTGCACAACGGGGGCATCCACGTTAATGGCGGGAATCTGGATGCGGACGGCCTGGTGGCTGGCCGGAGTGGGGATGGGTACATTGGCAAACGATTGCGCCAACGGGCGCAAATGTTCCGGGATCTCTGCCTCGTTTGGCTGCGCACCATTCGGCCCGTTGGGAGGCGTGTGGCCCTCAGGCAACACCACAGCCCGGATTACTGGAGTAGGCATAAGCGTGGGTTGTTGAAAAGATTCCGCCACTTCACTATTAAGCGTTTTCAGGATGGACAGGCCATTCAAGGCTATGCCAATCAGCCCAACAATGGCAAGGATTTCCACAAACGAAAGGGCGCGATCCAACCAACCATGACGTTGGGGATTACTGGGGATTCTCGCCGCGCGATCCATGCTGATCCCAATGTTCTGCATAGGGATGATTGCCATCACCTTACCGGTGCAGCGAAAGCGGTCCAGACGATCTCTGCGCGCTACCCGGCGTTTATCCAGCAGGAGGTAGCGCAGTTCCTGGATTGAAAGATCGTCCGTCTCTTTGTTATTCATCCTGGTGCCAGCACCTTAAAACCATGATACAGACCGCCTTCACTTTTGAGAAATATTTTCCTAATCCACGAGATAACCATCTGGAAAGAATTGGGAATTTTTCCAGATGGCATTCAAATAAACATGGGCTACTCCTATTTTCTGACCTTACGTTTGACTTGTGATGTAACGATTGGCATTGAAACAATCAGGCTGAGAATTGCCACCCATACCGTTCCGCTGATTTTCGCCACCAGCGTGTAGTTGCCTATCAAATTTGCGGCCAGTAGAAACGCCAGAGCAGCGCCCGTTGAAAGCGGCAAATAGATAAGAGCGCTACGACGCGCTATCCGTTGGTCTATTGAAGTTTGTTCCATTTGAATTTTCCTTGTTTATTGTTTTTTCACCGAAGCTTTGAGCATAGTCAAAGAAGAATACCTGCCTGGCTTCAGGGCTGAAGAGCGGGTACTGGCTGGTCTCCATACAACTGTTGGAGATGTTGATCCACCGCTTGCTGTTGGGCAACGAAAAAATCTGGTCCCAGACCGCTCTGCTTCAGATATACCTCTACCATTTGCTGATCTATGCTCAGAAGCTTGCGAGTATCTATCAGATAACCCAGGTTTTTAGACGAAATCGGCATTCCCAAGTTAAGCATTGTATATGCCTGGTTATATTGTTGAGCAGCCATCATTACTTGATTCCAAGGGTCTTCCAACTCAGCCGGCGGAGACGCCTGGCTGAGAGCTTCAACGGCGACCGAAAAAGATTTAGTGTAGGGAGAAATGGCCGAAGAATCACCCTGAGAGATTTCCCCGTTTTGGATTTTCTCGATGACGGCCAACATCAAGTCAGCAGAAGTTTCGAGCATAAGCAAGGCGCGGTAACTGCGAACAGCTGGACTGTCAGCCTTGTTTCCCTTAGGAAGAGTGGGCGGAGTAATCGAGGGCTGAATTTCAACGGTGGCTTTGACAGGAGTGGGAGCCACCTGCGTGGAGGCAGGGACTTGAGGGGAGCAGGCTGCCAGGGTTAGCAAGACCACCAGCAGGGCGGAGCACAGCAGATAGTTCCGCGCACTTCTGCGTGACATTATCCTTTCAATCTTTTTTTGTTCAGCTTCCACGGTTGACCTCCTTACCATTAATTATTTCCATCGGATGTTGTTATGGAATGTCACTGCCCTGCTTTTGTCAATCGCTGCCTGCTCCTGCCGGGAGCTGGGACATTTCAGCATTCGCACCCAGAAGTTTGCCTGAGCGCCAGATGGAAGGCTTGAAACCTTTTAGCAGCAGGGTATTCAGCGTGACTGTAATCGAACTGATTGCCATAAACAGACCAGCCAGTTCGGGGCTGATGATGAGCGCGACGAACGGGTAGAACAAACCTGCAGCAAGAGGGATGCCAAGCGTGTTGTAGATGAATGCCCAGAACAGGTTTTGCTTGACCTTGTTCATCGTTGCACGGGCAATTTCAAGTACGACCACCACATCGCGGATATCATCCTTGATGAGAATGACATGGCCGGTCTCTTTGGCCACATCGGTGCCGGAACCAATCGCCATGCCCACATCAGCCTTTGCCAGGGCAGGCGCATCATTGACACCATCACCAACCATCGCAACCTTTTTGCCCAGGGCCTGAAGTTTTTTAACTTCCTCGGCCTTGTCCTGCGGCAGGACTTCAGCCAGGACGCGGTCAATGCCAACCTGCCGGGCGATGGCCTCAGCCGTGCGGCGGTTGTCGCCGGTGATCATCGCAGTTTCGATGCCCATTTTGTGCAGGCGTTGGATGGCTTCGGCGGCATGTTCCTTGAGCGTATCGGCCACAGCAATCAGCCCGGCAGGCTGTCCGTCCACGGCAATGAACATGACCGTTTTCCCATCCGCTTCGAGCTTCTCTGCTTTCGACATGAGCGGCTCAAAATCCACACGGCGCTCGCGCATCAATTTGCGATTTCCCAGCAGGATGGTGCGTCCCTCTGCCCTGGCCTCGATGCCGTGACCGGGGATGGAATTAAAGGATTCTGCATCAACCAGCGGCAGCCTGCGCGTTTCAGCGCCATGCACAATCGCCTCGCCAAGCGGGTGTTCCGAATTTTTCTCGGCGATGGCGGCCAGGCGCAGGATTTCAGCCTGTGAACGTTCCAGCCCATCTTGAGAAATTACATCTGTCACCGACGGTTCTCCACGTGTCAGTGTCCCGGTCTTGTCGAAAACAATCGTCTGCAACTTGCTGGCATTCTCGATGGCCTCCGCGCCCTTGAACAGCACACCGTATTCGGCGGCCTTGCCGGTGCCAGCCATCATGGCGCTGGGTGTTGCCAGCCCCACCGCGCACGGGCAGGAGATGACCAGAACCGTTACGGAGAGCAGCAGCGAAAAGCCAAAGACGCCAATCTCGCCCAGTTTGTACGGGGACATGATGAAACTGGAATTCGGGTCAAAGAACAGTTGGTACCCGGCAAAGAACCAGAAAACGAATACCAACAGCGCCAGAACGTGTACGCCAAGAATAAAGTGCCCGGCCACCCAGTCGGCCAGTTTTTGGATGGGCGCTTTGCTGGCCTGGGCATCCTCCACCAACTTGATGATCTGCGCCAGGGCGGTATCCTTGCCCACGCGTGTGGCCTTGAATTTGAAGGCTCCCGTTTTGTTCAACGTACCGCCGATGACGTTATCTCCGGCTTTCTTTTCGACCGGCAGGCTTTCACCGGTCAGCATGGACTCGTCCACTGCGGAATAGCCCTCCGATACCAGGCCGTCCACCGGGATGCCCTCGCCGGGGCGCACTAAAATCAGGTCGTTCATTTCCACTTCGTCCGCCGGAATTTCTTCTTCCTTGCCGTCCCGAATCACACGGGCAACCTTGGGCTGCAACTTCATCAGTTTGCGAATGGCTTCTGAGGTGCGCCCGCGTGTCAGGGCTTCCAGCCAGCGCCCCAGGATGATGAAGGCCGTCAGCAGCGCAGCGCTTTCAAAAAAAGTAGCGCCTTCGCCGCCAAACCCTGCTTTGGGAAACAGGGTGTTGATGACGGCGATGCCATAAGCAGCCCCAATCCCGGTGGCGTAGAGCAGGTTCATATCCGTGACACCGTGTTTCAAACCGCGCCAGGAATTGGTAAAGAACTGTCGTCCCGGCCCTAGTACAATCGGGGTGGTGAGCAGTCCGATGACCCACTTGTAGGACAGAAATTGGGGGACAAAAGGCTTTAACGGGCCGAGCATGTCGTAGAACGTCCCAATCATAACCACCAGGCCGATGATTCCGGCAATGAGCAGGTTGCGCCCCTGGCGTTTGATTTCTTCTTCCCGCGCCTGGCGTTCCCGGTCAAGCGCATCTGCCCCGGCGCTGCGCTCAACTGCTTCATAGCCGACATCACGCACAGCGCGTTTCATTGCTGCGGGCGTCACTACGCCGGGGATATAAGTCACGCGAGCTGTGTTCAACCCCAGGTTGACGACGGCTTCCTGGATCCCCGACAGCTCTTTGAACGCCCCCTCTACGTGATCCACGCATGAAGCGCAGGTCATGCCGCGCACATCCAGGGTCAGTTCAAATGTTGGAACAGCGTACCCAACATCCGCCACTGCTCGCTGCAAGTCCGGCAGTTTCACCAGTTGAGGATCATATTCCAGGCTGGCTTTGGCGGTGGCAAGATTAACGACAACATTGGAAGTACCCGGCAGTTCCTTCAAAGCGCCCTCCACGTGTGCCACGCAGGATGCGCACGTCATCCCGGAAATGGGGAGAGATAAATTGAGTGTAGATTTGGACACAGGAATATCTCCTTGAAATCAGGTAGATTGAATCAGCGTGTTGTACAGGTCAAATAAACGGTGAAGTTCGGCCAGGCGGTCGTTAGCAGATGGGTTGAACTGGATGATGTTCTTACTGGCATTTATCTGGCAGTTGAGCATCCGGATTTTTAGCGCCTGCAGTTCAGCCTGAACCGTGCAGAGTTGGTGGAGTACCTGGCCACAGGGCGCGCCCGCTTGGAGCAGGGCATGGATGGAGCACAAACTCTCCCCTACCACACGCAAACGCTGGATCATTTCCGCCCGCTCTTCACCTTGCATATTCTGAATCCATCGGAGAATGCGAGTTTGCCGGCGGTGTGAGCGTGCGCAAAAGCAGCGTTTCCATTTGCTGGCTCGCGTGCTGTTGGGGAGTGTCAACAAAAGAAAACCAGGTTTTTCCCTCATGCCCGTGGGCAATCAGGGTGGCAGGTCTGGGCCCGTGCCCATAGACCAGGATGACAACCAGTTGGCAGCTGCACTGTTCCGTTCCATGATGAGGGCAGGTGCAATCGGTATGAGCATGTCGCGCCTCCTGCAAGTCAAAAGTCATGGTGATTTGCAAACCGAGGCTGCGTATCTGCTGCGTTACCTGTTTAATGGCGATATCATAGGGTTGTTCCACAATCAGGAAGGGCGCTTTTTCCATAACTTATTCTCCATCATTGCATCCAGTATACGGTTCTGTTCCCCGGTCTTCCAGCGCTATCCCGCGTATTTTTGTATAGGCAGTTTTGCTTACTATGAAAATAAAAAGCATCGAATCCCATCGATGCTTTTCTTCTGGGTGCCACTGTTGTTTTGGCACAAAACATGATTCTCTGTTCAACTCATGGAAATTGACTCAGATACGAGCAGGAAAAGGGATAGTAAAGTCGGAGTAAGTTCATCAATGCCTGTCGAAATTCTGATGATTTTTGCAGTGCGCCCTGAATGCAGGGCAATAATAGTTGCACGATAAGGATGTCGGTTGCAATTTCAAAATTGGCACGTAGATTTGAGGCGAATAACCCCTCGCCACTGTGTGACCAGGCATTTGCGAGATATATGACCGCGTCATCCATTAAATTGTCCGGCGTGGAGACATGGTGGTTGTGCATAATTTCTTGGATCTGTAAAAAACGCTCGAAAGGCTGCTTTTCTCCGGCCAGCAGTGATTTGAGTCTTTGATAAGCCATGTTTGGCTCACGGATGGGTGACATCAATTCTCGCACACTAATCGATGCCGCTTTGCCTAGAGTAATGCTCTGTGACAGGTTGTAATTTCCCGTTTGAATGACAGACGCTTTCGATAACAGATCAGGTTCATACCAGTGGTATTCGTCTGTATCCATTGTCCCAGTGATGAACAGGTTGTTGGGAAAGGCGACCGGTTCGTTAAAGTGAATATCACCCAGGCGCATAATACGGTTATTTCGAATCTGAAAAGCCAGATCGGTGAAAAAATTCTGGAGTTCTGCCGGGCTGATACGAGCAAAGCAAATAAGGAACGCCTGGTCGCAATTTTGAGGCTGTTGCACTTCTTCAAAAATGCTCATTACCTTTTCGGATGTAAACCGGGTTTGGATTTCAACAAGCCCGGCAAGATTATCTCCCCGAGCCCACCAGGGGTGGCCGGTAAGCATTTGAAGTTGTAGTTTGTTCTTACCCCTGCCCGATAAAACGGAAACAAGTTTTTCAACCAGTGCCTCCTTGCCACTGTCCTCTGGACCAGCAAGAACGGCTAAAGGTTTGGCTTTAAGCGTGATATAGAAATTAATAAGCAATATTTCATCTATATTCATGGTGAGGGCAGGAGCAGTTGGTATGGGCGTGCCGGACTACTTGCAGATCAAACGTAATTGTCGTTTGCAGCCCAGATTGCATAGTCGTTCCACAATCCAGGTAATCGTCATCTCATAGGACTGTTCCACGACGAAAAGGGTGCCTTCTCCATCCACTTTCTCCATGCATATTCCCAGTATATGATTTTGTCTTCTTCCTTTCCAGCGCAATCCCGCTCGTTTCTGTATAGGCAGTTTTGCTTATGCAATATTTTCCTGAGTGACAAGGGGAAACTCAGCGCAAGAAGGATTGCCTGGAGCCAGGCCAGAAACATAAAGGCACCCATCGGATAAATGCCTTTTCCTTACAATTTATCTAGCAGAAAGATTATGCTGGATCTATCGAGCGAGTTTCAAGCGAACGTGAACGTGCTGCCCTACTCTTCGCCAAGCGACTCAGCCCAAATACGCCCGCCGTGCGTGCGAGTCGAGGCCGCTTTGGCGAATCAAATGACATACCACCGCGACAAATACCTCTCATTGCCGCAGCGCTTCGGCTGGTTTCAAGTTTGCAGCGCGGCGCGCGGCAAGCCAACTGGCTACCGCGCCGCCAATAATTGCCACACCGAGCGCCAACACAAGCGGGACTATCGTTACGGTCACGGGCAGGGTGAGTGTCTCAGACACAGCAGGTGCCACCGCCAGACCAAGCGGTGTGTTCGCGGCGTTCAGTGCGCTCAAGTCTATCGGTAACAACCCAAGCGCCATGGTCGTAAGCCATCCCAGCAAAACACCGACCAGCGCGCCCGCCATGGTTATCGTTAGTCCCTCGATGACGAAATACCGCCGCACCACTGCTGCCGTCCAACCCACTGTTTTCATCACGCCGATTTCGCGTTTGCGTTCTGCCACGCTTGCCGAGAGCGCCAATCCCGTGAGCACCAGTCCGCCCAGTAGCGCGACGAACGAGGCGACACCTGCAAAGCGTTGCGAGACCAGTGCGATGCCCCCTATCACTTGCACAATGCTCTGTTCCGTGGTCGCGTTCACCTCGCCCAATGCGGCGCGGCTTTGCTGCACAACATCATCCACCATCGTAGCCTGCGCGACGCGCACATAGATTTGATTGATCGCATCTGGATTCAAGTGCGCAAGCATTTGCGCGTCCGCCAGTGGGATGTAGAAATTCGCCGCCGCTGCTTGACTTCCCTCCTGCGCCTCGACAATCCCAACGATTTGAAATGGCTCACCAGCGATTTTTACTTCATCGCCAGGCTTGAGACCAAAGAACGCGGCATAATGCTTATCCACCACTGCCTTGCGCGTGTCGTTCAGTTGCAGAAAGCGGCCTGCCACAACCCACTCGCGCGCTTTGGCGGGACCGACAGCAGGTTGATTCACATCCACTCCCAATACCGTCTGGTAATTCGCCGCGCCGAAATCCCATAACAACAGTGCACCCGCGGCGGCATCCACGCCTTTGAATTGCCGCACCTTTTCAATGTCGCTGAGATTGAGCGTCGAGACGCCAAAGGGTAAGCGCGCGCCGCGCGTCGTTTGCGTTGCTGCCACACTCTCGTTTTCCGACGCCAGACGGCTCAAGAGAATGTCTGCGCCGACGCCCGCAAGCGGACGCCGCGCTGCTTCTTGAAAGCCCGCCCCCGCCGCCGTCAATGCGATGAACAACGCCACGCCGATGGCAACCCCCAGCGCAGTGGACACCGTACGTCCCGCACGGCGGCGCAACTCTGACCACAGGTACTGGCTCACGTTATTGTCCGGTCACTATTTTTAGGACGGCGTCCAAATCGTTAGTTGTCCACTCACCATCGGGTACCATTCCCGTGCCCGCACCCTGTGGAAAACTATTGAACGTCACTGTACGGCCGTCGAGATTGAACGATTGCGAACCGTTCACGAAAATCGCCAGCGGGTCGTGCCCTGTGATGCCCATCTTTTGCGCGAACGCCGCGCCCTCGGTCGTATCGAAATCATAGCGCGTGACCTTCACCTTATCTCCGTAGGGCTTTAACAACGCAGCCACTTGATCGAGCACGGGGAGAACGGGTGGGTGATTGAGATAGAGAATGTCCACTGTGGCCGTTCCCGATGGGACTGGAACTACTGGCGCGGGTGTGCCTGACCCACAAGCCGTTAATGTCAGGATTACGCCGATCATGAGCACTGCCCAACTAATTTTTTTCATTGTCTTATCCTTTTTCGTTTTGGAGAATACCATCAACCATTTTTAGCACGCGGTCTGCGGCTGCAGCTACTTTGTCGTCGTGCGTGATCATCAGAAATGCCGCGCCCGTTTCATTTCGCAGTTTTTTAAAGAGCGTGAGAATTTCATCCCCTGTCGTGCTATCGAGATTGCCCGTTGGCTCGTCTGCGAAAATCAACGGCGGATTGTTGACGAGGGCGCGCGCGATCGCCACGCGTTGCTGCTCCCCGCCCGACATACGTGAAGGGAGATGCTGGGCGCGATCCGCCAGGCCCACCTGCGCAAGGCGTGCCTCGGCTCGTGCACGGCGTTCCGCTGCCCTCAGTTGCATCGGGTAAAGCGGGAACGCGACATTTTCCAGTGCCGATAGAGTCGGAATAAGATGAAATGCTTGAAAGACGAGACCGATGTTTGCGCGCCGCCATAACGCGAGCGCATCTTCGTCCAACCTGCCTACATCCTCGCCGCGATAAAGAATCTTTCCTGCTGTGGGGCTTTCCAACCCCGCGAGCATATGCAGCAGCGTCGTCTTGCCGGAGCCCGAACGTCCCATGACTGCCACAATCTCACCTGGCGCGATCCACAAACTTGCCTCGCGCACGGCCTGCACTGCGCCAAACGATTTCTGCAATTTTTCGGCTTGAAGTAAATCACTCATTACTTAATACCTCCGCGGGATGAATCTGGGCAATGCGCCGTAGCAGCCACAATCCAATCAACGACGCGACCACCACGGACAACCCCAACGCCCACACCACCAGATTGAGTGTAAGGTGCGCGGGGAGCGCGACCGTCACGGCAAATGCAGTGGCTCCGCCTGGCAAAAAGTGCGGCGACGGCGAGAGTTCCCACGGCACAGGCACCGTGACGAGTGAGCGGCTCATTGCCCAGGTTGTCAGCGCCGCAAGCGCCAGGCCAACCAATCCACCTGCGATGGCCAATACCAATATTTCACCCCAAAGTTGTATCATCACATCGCGCTCCCGCCAACCGACCGCACGCATCACCGCCACTTCGCGCCGCCGCTCCCAGACGCTGGACGCGACGACGCGCAACAACAGCGCTGCGGCAAAGAGGAACGCGATCAGTCCCACCAATAAACCAAAGCGGTCAATCAAGGCGAAGAGCGAGCCGAGTTCGGCAGCGAAGGACTGCCCCGAGGAAACGATGGCTTTTTCGCCCAGGATTTGCTTGATTTGCGCGGCAACTTGATCGACGCGCGTCTGATCAGTCTTGATAAAAAGCAGGTTGACATCGTCAGGGCGAATGTCGAACACCGAGCGCACCTGCGGCGCTGCATTTGCCAGAGTCCGCGCATCCAACAAAGGAATATATAAGTTCGCGTTTGCCAACTGCCCAGCCCGTGAAGTATTGGCCAGCCCGACGATAGTGAATGATTGACCGCCGAGCATCACGATGCTGCCGAGTGTTAATTTATTCTGCTGCGCGTAAGTTGAGTCGGCGACGGCAACGCCGTGATCTCCTGCCTGGAGAAAGCGCCCTGCCGTTATGTCTGCCTTGAGGCGGCCAGGACCAAACGTGTCAGAGGGATCGAGTCCGAGACCCGCGACGAATCCGCCTGGCTCAAACGACCAGAAGAACATGACCTCGGCGACGGCTTGCACGCCTGACAATTGTCGAATCTGATTGATCTCGTCGCGGCGGATGGGAGCTGTCGAGTGGGGAAAGACCACGCCTTCAAACTTGCTAGGTACTGTGCCCTGCCGTTGAGCGGTTAGGTCAGCGCCCACTTCTGTGAGGGGAGCCCGCGCGGCCTGGCGATATCCATCCGCGTATGCCTGCAAACTGACGAAGAGCGCGACGCCAATTGCGATGCTAAACATTCCCGTGAAGGCGCGCACAGGGCGGTTACGTAGTTCGGCTAAAAGATAATGAAGGGACATTTTTCAACTCGGTATTGAGGCAATTACATTGTGAGCCACAGGTAAATACGGGATGTATTCTGGTGTGCACGCACATAACAAGAATGGCAGTTTTCAAAATTCCGTCAGCTTGAGTGATACAGTGTGACAGTGAACTTGTTGCTTCCTTGCCTGCACTTGTAGTTTCTTCATGAACTTGCTATTCTCCTAAATTAGGTAATATTTGTCAATTATAGAGAGTGTTTGTGAAGAAATGATGAATATTCAATAAAGACCTTGCTAAAATTTCCGGGCAATTGAATCCGTTGCCATTGAAGCCATGTTCTGCTCCTTTGTTTCGAGCACTATCTGAACAACAGGACAGAGGTTATCGTTCCTATTACAACAACCCAGAGAAACTCTGTTTTCAGGAGTAAAGCGGCTAATGCAAGACTGGCGAGTAATAGATGGGGTAAATCCCAATGGATTTTAAGGGCGAAACTAATTGTGACAGCAAAGAGTAACCCCACGAAGGAACACAGCACACCTCCAATGGCTTTGTTGAAAACAGGTGAAGTCCGCAGCCGATCAAAATAGGGCGTGATACCTACAACCATCATGAAAGATGGCAGGAAAATAGCGATGGTAGCGACGACTCCCCCAAGCAGCCCGCCAAGAATATAGCCTATGAAAGTAGCAGTAATTACAATTGGTCCTGGCGTAATTTGTCCAAGAATGATGCCATCCATCAGGGTCTGGGAGTCTATCCAATTGCGGACTTGAACTATTTCATAAACATTAGAGGCACAGAAGCAAACCCGCCGCCGAAAGCAAGCAGATCTATCCTGAACATCAGCGCCGCCAGGCTAAACAAAGTTCGATTGAAAAGGAAAAGCAGAATAAACCCAATCGCCGTGCCAGATAAAATGAATAAAAGAGGCTTTGTATTCGACCTGTTTTGTGCTGAAGAAGCAGGATGGAGAGGATTGGGTTGCTTCGGTTTGATGAGCGCCATTCCCCCTATTGCGGCTAAGAGAATTACGATGATCGGGTTCACATTCAGGCCAAACAGTGCCGCCGCAGTACCTGCAATGGCCAAGGATTTCCAATCCTTCAGAGTGGTCTTGCCATAGGTCACAGTCGCATTGGCTATGATGGCAACGGTAATCGCTTGAAGCCCACTGAAGGTAGAGACGATAACGGGGAGGTTATTGGCATATTTGTAAAGAACTGCGAACCCCAGCATCAATAGAAAGGCAGGGAAACCAAAACCTATGAAACTTACTCCAGCGCCGATCACGTCCCGCGTTTTCAATCCCACATACGCGGCTGTTTGCATGGCAGTTGCGCCAGGAATCGTTTGACAAAGTGCAACACCATCATTGAAGGTTTCTACGTCAAGCCAATGTTTCTGTTCCACTGCCATTTTGCGTATATAAGCGACCATGGATGGCCCGCCAAATGCAGTGAGTCCCAAGCGCAAGAATGAAAGGAATAATTGAGATAGCGATGGCTTTGGATTGAGCAACATTTCTTCTCAAAGGTGAACCAACCTCGATGTGTACAATGACTAATTAACTACCCAATCATTGTATGCCTTAAACAAATTATTGACAGATGCGACTTTATTTTTTTAAACTCAACCTGGGCTGCGTCTCGGCAATACTTTTCAGGCGGGTTACCGTTTCTATTTTACAATTGGTAATGTGAATGTGAAAGTACTTCCTTGACCATCTCCCATGCTTTCGGCCCAGATGCGCCCACCGTGCGCTTCAATTAGATGCTTTGCAATTGTCAGCCCAATTCCAGAGCCACCACCGGCATTCCTGGAACGGGATTTGTCCACCCGGTAGAAACGGGTGAATAAATTCTTCAGGTGCTCTGGTGGAATGCCTATCCCGGTATCTTTGACAGCGATGAAAATTTCATCGTCACGATGAATGGCTGTGATGGTCACATCGCCACCTTCAGGGGTATATAGTAAAGCGTTGCCAACCAGGTTGACAAGCACCTGGGTAATACGGTCTTCGTCAGCCAGGACGGGTGGGAGGTTTGAAGCCAGGTTGAGGTGGAGTTTGATGTGCTTGGACTCAGCCTGCTGGGAAAGCCGTTTGGCAGTAGTATGGACGAGGGCAGAGACGGCTACCGGACGAACATCCAAAGGATAGTTTTTTGCTTCAACGCGGCTCAATTCCTGCAGGTCATCCACAAGACGCGAAAGCCGGTCGGCTTCATGGTGGATTTGATTGAAGGTTTCTGGAATGGCTGGCAAAACACCATCCACCAATCCTTCCATATAGCCCTTGATGGAAGTCAGCGGCGTGCGCAGTTCGTGAGACACGTCCCCGATCAGTTGGCGGCGCATGGCCTCGACCTGTTCAAGTTGGGCTGCCATTTGGTTGAAGCGAGCGGCAAGTTGGGCGATTTCGTCTGCCCCGTTGGCCTGCACTCGTTCGTCGTAATGCCCGTCGGCAATGCGTTGGGAGGCAACCGAAAGAGTGCGCACGGGCGCGACAATCCGGCGGCTGACAAACAGGCTGACGATAAGCGCCGCCAAAACGGATGCCAGCGCTGCATAGGTCAGCGACTCGAGCACACTGGCGCGAAAGTTCACGAACAAGAGGTCCATCATCGTATTTCCCGGCCCCCTGCCCTGCCCCATCCCCATGCCGCCGTTCATAACAGCCTGATCCATGACACCCATGTGGCGATTGAACGCAACCGGGATGGTCAGGTTGGTGGTAATGGAAAGAACAATAACGCCAATCACAATGACAATGAGATTGGAGAGAAATAATTTGGCGCCGAGATGTTCACGAATATAATTCATGGCAGTTGCTTTCTATTAAAGCGGCTCGTCTTCAAAGCGATAGCCCACGCCGCGCACAGTGACAATAATGGTATCGTTCCCAAGTTTTTGGCGAACATGCCCCAGATGCACGTCCACAACGCGCGTCTCGCCAAAATATTCGCCGCCCCAAATTTTTTCGAGCAATTGCTCACGAGTGAGCACCCGCCCGCGATTTTCGGCAAGGGCGCGCAACAGGTCGAATTCGATGGCAGTCAATTCGATGGGTGTATTATCCACACTGACGGTTCGCGCTCCGACATCGATCTGAATATGCTTGAAGGAAAGTATGGCACTCTCCGCCCCTGTGCCTTTTCCCGTTTTGAGCCGTCGCAGCGCGGCCTTGATACGGGCAACCAGCTCGCGCGGACTGAATGGTTTG